>JAIBJP010000048.1 GCA_020029625.1 Actinomycetota bacterium
CGCCGTCGAACAGGACCTCGACGGTGACACAACGGCGGTCCTCGTTCGGCCGCAGGCTGCAGAGATCGGCCGACAGCCGCTCGGGCAGCATCGGCTCGACTCGGCCTGGCACATACACCGAGAACGCACGCTCTGCGGCATCTCGATCCAGCGGGGAGCCTGCCGGCACATAGCGGGAGACGTCGGCGATGTGCACCCAGACCCGGATCCCGTCTGCTTCCTCCCTGAAGCTGAGCGCGTCGTCGAAGTCCTTCGCCGTCTCCGGGTCGATCGTGAAGGTAAGGAGGTCGCGGAGGTCAACGCGCTCCGGCTCCATTCCTTCGGGCTCCACGGGGAGCGGCGGCGGCTCCCGCCTCACGCCCTCGTGCCACAACAACCCCTCGAGAACGGCCTCGATTCGATCAGCTCGTCCCAGGCTCCTTTCGACCCGGGCGCGCCCGCGCCCGGGTCGACGTAAGACGACAAGATCTCCGACGGACGCGTCGCGGGCGCCCTTGCGGTCGACGACGACCGGCGTGCCGGCCTCGAAGAAGGGATCGCCGACGAGAAGCTTCCCGCGGCGGGCAAGCTCGGCTACGAGGATCTCCAACGTGCTAAGTGGCGGCGATCTGGTCGAGCAGCGCCAGCTCTGCCGTGCGCAGCGCTTCGTCGACGTCGGTGAGGGGATCGTCGCCCACGCGAACCTTCGGCCGGATTCCGTAGCCGGTCAGGTCCCGCCCGGCCGGCGTGCGGTACATGGCGGTCGTCAGCTTGAGGGCCGTGCCATTGGAGAGCGGCCGAATCGACTGAACCGACGCCTTCCCGTACGTACGGCGGCCGACGATGACCGCTCGCTCATGATCCTGCAACGCGGCGGCGACGATCTCGGAGGCGCTCGCGCTGCCGCGGTTCACTGCGAGGACGAGCGGCAGCTTGGGGTAGGTCGCGCTACCGGTGACCTCGTACGTCATTTCCTCTTGATGGAGGCCCGCGACGGTGCAGACGACGCCCTCTTCGAGGAAGATCGAAACGGCTCGGACCGCCTGGTTGAGCAGCCCGCCCGGGTTGTCCCGCAGGTCGAGCACGATTCCCTGCGCCCCGCGGCGGACGAGGGACGCGGTCGCCTGACCGAGCCGCTCGGCCGTTGCGTCAGGGAAGGAGAGCAGCCTGACGTATCCGAGCTTCACGCCGTGAAAGCGGATCAGGCGAGCGCGAAGCGACGGCAGGGTGATCTCCTGCCGGACGACCGTGACCCGCAAGGGGCCGTGATCCGCGCGGCGCAGGGTCAGATGGACGACGGTGCCCTTCTCACCCTTGATCAGGTTGAGCGCCTGATCGAAGGTGAGCTTCCCGGCGGGCCGGCCCTCGATCCTGACGATGATGTCTCCGCGGCGGACTCCAGCTTGGCGGGCCGGACCGTTCAGAGCGGACGTGACCACGAGGCCCGCGCGGGAGGGTTCCACGGTGAGGCCGACTCCGGAATAGCTGCGCGCCGTGCGGCTCTTCAGGGAGTCGTACTCGACAGCCGTGAGGAAATCCGTGTTCGGATCGCCGAGCTCCCGGAGCAGGCCCGTGATCGTCGGCTGCTCGAGCACGGCCCTTTCGACCGGCCGGTAGTACGAGCCGGCGAGAGCCTCGCGCACCTCTTCGATCGCCCGTGGCTGCGACTCCCGGGCAGCCGTTTGCCCGCTGGTGGGCGGGAGGATGCTCGGCGACCGTGCGGTCAGGAACAGACCGAGCGCGAAGGCAGCCGCGAGCAGGAAGCTGACGAGGGCGATGCCGGCCGCGCGTCTAGGAGTCATCGTGCCGCGTGGAGGATTATAGAGCGCGCCCGGCGGTCTAGATCTGCAGGAACCGGCGCAGGGTGATGCCCGATCCGGCGGCCCCGACCAGCAGGCTGACGCCGACCAGGATGATCGCGACGAGCGGGAAGCTCAGCGCATGCACGTCGTCCTCTCGGAAGGTCGTGCTTCGGCCCTCGATCACCGGCAGCGCGAACTTCTTGGCGAGAACGAGGAGGACCACGGCGGCGAGCGCGCCGATCAGCCCGCAGATGAGGCCCTCGAGCATGAATGGCCCGCGGATGAACCAGTTCGAGGCACCGACGAGCTTCATCACCTCCACCTCGCGCCGCCTCGAGAAGATCGAAAGGCGGATCGTGTTCGCAATCAGGATTGTCGAGGCGGCGAGGAGAATCAGGCTGCCCAGCAGGAAGATGTACTTGATCACGTTCGTGACGGCCAGGATGCGCTGGGTCTTCTTCTCGGCGTAGTCGACCTTGTCGACTCCCGCGGGCAGGGGCTGGAGCTTGTCCGCAAGCGCCTTCACCTGATCCGGGTCCTTGGGCGTGGCCTCGAAGGCCGGAGGAAGCGGGTTCGACGAGAGGTTCTGGGTCAGCTCCGGGTACTTCGCCTTCATCCTCTTGAGCGCTTCCTCCTTCGAGATGAAGACGACGCTCTTCGTCTCGGGGAAGGTGAGAAGCTTCGACTGGACGCCGTTGATCTGCTGCTCCGTCGCCTCCTGCACGAAGAAGACCTTGACGATCACGTCCTTGCGCACGTGATCCGTCCAGGAGTTGACCCAGGAGAAGAGGGCGATGAAGAGGCCGAGCAGGAACATGCCGATGAGGACGGTCATCGTGGCGGCGACGGTCGTCGAGATGTTCGCCCCGATGGAGCGGACCGCCTCGCTGAAGAAGAGCTTGGTCCTCATTCGGCGTACGAGCCCCGGCGCTCGTCGCGGATAACCGTCCCGTCCTCGAGTGCGATGACCCGCTTCCGCATCTTGTCGACCATCTCGCGGTCGTGGGTGGCCATGACCACGGTCGTCCCCGTGCGGTTGATGCGGTAGAGAAGCTGCATGATCCCGACCGACGTGTCGGGGTCGAGGTTCCCCGTCGGCTCGTCGCAGATCAGGAGCGGCGGGTGATTGACGAACGCGCGCGCGATCGAGACGCGCTGCTGCTCACCTCCGGAGAGCTCGTCCGGCAAGGAATTCGTCTTGCCGGAGAGGCCGACGAGCGCGAGCACCTCCGGCACCTTCCCGCGGATGTCGCGCTTCGACTCGCCCTGCACCTTGAGGGCGTAGGCGACGTTCTCAGCCGTGGTCCGGTTCGGGAGGAGCTTGAAGTCCTGGAAGACGCAGCCGATGTTCCGGCGCAGCATCGGAACCTTCGAATTCTTGAGGCGGGCCAGCTCGCGGCCGCCCACGATGATGCGTCCGCTCGTCGGGTCGAGCTCCTTGAGCAGGAGGCGCATGATCGTCGACTTCCCCGACCCCGACGGCCCGACCAGGAAGACGAACTCGCCCTTCTCGATCACGAACGACGCCTCACGCAACGCCACGACGTGCGGCTCGTAGATCTTCGTGACGCCCTCGAAGACGATCATCGGCGCTCCGGTAGGCGTCGGGGCGGCCGTGGGTTCGCCGTTTACCTCGGTCTGCGCCGGGGCCTCGGGGGCGTCGTGGACGTGTGTGAGCTGGGTCTCCTGCACCGGATGAGAAAGCGGGGGGCGCCCTGGGCGGGCGCGCCGGTTTAGGTGGCTACGAGGGCCGGAGTCTACCGCATTGGTCGGGCGACTTCTCCGCTAGCGATCCTGGCGGCGGCTTTGCCGGGCGTACCCGGCTTCGCAATGCCTGGGATCTCTAGCCGCTTAGTTCCCGGCGGCCGCCTGCTTCAGGAGATACGCCTGGATGAACTCGTCGAGGCGCCCGTCGAGGATGGCCTGCGTATTTCCCTCCTCGAGGTCGGTGCGGTGATCCTTGACGAGCTGGTACGGGTGGAGGACGTAGCTCCGAATCTGGCTGCCGAACCCGGTCGTCATCACCTCGCCGCGTTCGCGAGCCAGCTCCTCCTCCTTTTGCTCCTGCTCGAGCTCGGCGAGCCGGCTGCGGAGGATCTTGAGCGCCGTGTTCTTGTTCGAGAGTTGTGAGCGCTCGTTCTGGACGCTCACGACGATCCCCGTCGGAAGGTGAGTGATGCGCACCGCGGAGTCGGTCTTGTTGACGTGCTGGCCGCCCGCCCCGCTCGCCCGGTAGGTGTCGATGCGCAGATCCGACTCGTCGATTTCGATGCCGCCTTCATCGGTGAGGAGAGGGCTCACGATCACCTGGGCGAACGAGGTATGCCGCCTGTGCGCTTGGTCGAAGGGCGAGAGACGCACAAGGCGGTGCACGCCGCGTTCCGCCCTCAGCAGGCCGTACGCATTGTCGCCGGAGACGGTGAAGGTGGCCGACTTCAGCCCCGCCTCCTCGCCCGGCGAGGCCTCCAGAACCTCGGTTTGGTAGCCCCGTGCCTCAGCCCAGCGCAGGTACATGCGCAGCAGCATTTCGGCCCAGTCCTGCGCGTCGGTGCCGCCCTCGCCGGCGTGGATGGACACGACCGCATCGCCTGCGTCGTACTCGCCCGAGAACAGAGCGTCCTCCTGCACGCGCTCGAGCTGCCGCTTCAGCGCGTTGACGGCTTCCTCGACGTCGTCGAGGTCGCCGTCGTCCGAGGCCAGCTCGAGAAGCTGCGTGAGATCCTCGGCGTCACCAGAGAGCGAGTCGTAACGGTCGCGCCGCTTCGCCAGGCGGGCATGCTCCGAGGAGATCGCCGCGGCGCGCTTCTGGTCGTCCCAGAAGCCCGGCGCCCCCATCGACTGCTCGAGCTCCGCTACCCGGGCGTTCAGGGCGTCCGGGTCAAAGGTAATCACGGACCCAGTCGAGCTGGGCCCTGATCTCCTCCATCTCCCGCTCGAGGGCGGCGCGGTCGGCCAACCCTACGCTCCATGACACTTTTTGAATTTCTTCCCAGATCCGCACCAGCAGGGGTCGTTGCGGCCGACCTTCTCCTGGTCTGGGACCGTGCGCTGGCCGGTTGCGACCGAGGTGGCGCCCGCGCCCACGACCCCCGCGGTGGTCCCCGCAGTCCGCACACCGTCACCCGCTCCGGCAGCCTGGATGGCGTCGGCGCCGGCGAGCGACTCGTGCTCGTACGTGAGACCGCCGTTCCCGCCGCCGTCCGGCCGATTCCCTGGGCCGGCGGGCTGCTCCAAGTCGGGGGGAGCCTGCGGCTCTACTTCGACGTGGAAGAGATAGCGGACGACCTCTTCGCGGATGATCTGCCCAAGCTCTTCGAACATCGCGTGGCCCTCGGTCCGGTACTCGACGAGCGGGT
This sequence comes from Actinomycetota bacterium, assembly GCA_020029625.1. GTDB lineage: Bacteria > Actinomycetota > Thermoleophilia > Gaiellales > Gaiellaceae > JAIBJP01. The sequence goes on from JAIBJP010000048.1 coordinate 5,138, forward strand.
CCTTCTGGGCCATGGCGCGCAAGTGGATGCCGTCGCGCAGGTAGTCCATCGCGTCCAGGTGCTCGCGCCAGCGAAGATCGACGATCTGGAGGATCAGGAACCGCTCGATCTCGCGCATGAGCTCGGCGCCGAGCTCCTCCTGCTTCGCCTCGTACGCGTCGCGCGCGTCGTCCTGGAACTCGCCGATCAGCTCGGCCTGCGTCACGCCGAGGTCGAACTCGTCGGGCTGGATCTTGGGGTCGTAGAGGTCGGCCATCTCCTTGAAGAGGCTGTCGACGTCCCATTCCTCCTGGTACTCGGAGGCCGTGTGCTCCACGACGACGCGCTCGATCAGCTCGTCGATCCAGTCGCCGATGTCCTCCGAGAGGTCCTCGCCTTCGAGAACGCGCCGGCGCTGCTCGTAGATCACCTGGCGCTGGACGTTCATGACGTCGTCGTACTTGAGGACGTTCTTGCGCGAGACGAAGTTCTGCTCCTCGACCTTCTTCTGTGCGTTCTCGATCTGATTCGAGAGGATCTTGCGCTCCATCGGCTCGTCGTCGGGCAGGTTGAAGCGGTCCATGATCTTGTAGATCCGGTCGCCCGCGAACAGCCGGACGAGGTCGTCCTGCGCGGAGAGATAGAAGCGGGATTCGCCCGGATCGCCCTGGCGCCCCGAGCGGCCGCGCAGCTGGTTGTCGATGCGGCGCGCCTCGTGGCGCTCGGTGCCCAGGACATACAGGCCCCCCGCTTCGACGACTCCCTCGCCGAGCTTGATGTCGACCCCGCGGCCGGCCATGTTGGTCGCGATCGTGACTGCGCCGGGCTCGCCGGCGCCCATGATGATCTCCGCCTCGCGCTCGTGCTGCTTCGCGTTCAGGACGTCATGGGGGATGCCCTGGCGGGTGAGGAGCTGGGAGAGGTGCTCGGAGACCTCGACCGAGATCGTGCCGACGAGGACGGGCTGGCCCTTCTCGTGGCGCTCCTTGATGTCCTCGATGGCCGCGTCGTACTTCGCTTCCTTCGTCTTGTAGATGAAGTCGTCGGCATCGTCCCGGACGACGGGGACGTTGGTCGGGATCTCGGCGACGGAGAGGTCGTAGATCTCCTGGAACTCCTTCTCCTCGGTCTTGGCCGTACCGGTCATGCCGGCGAGCTTCTCGTAGAGGCGGAAGTAGTTCTGAAGCGTGATCGTCGCGAGCGTGACGTGCTCCTCCTTGATGGCGACGCCTTCCTTCGCCTCGACGGCCTGGTGGAGCCCCTCCGACCAGCGCCGGCCTTCCATGATCCGGCCGGTGAACTCGTCGACGATCTTCACCTCGCCGTCCTGGATGACGTAGTCGACGTCGCGCTGGTAGAGCGACTCGGCCTTGAGCGCCTGGGCGAGGTGATTGACGAGCTGCGCGTTTTGGGGCGCGTAGAGGTTCTCGATCCCGAGCGCGCGCTCGACCGTCTCGATGGCGGTCTCCCGCGGCGACACGGTCTTGAACTTCTCGTCGTACTCGTAGTCCGCGTCGTCCTCGGGCTTTTCCATGCCCTTAGGGACGAACTTGGCCGGGACGCCTCTCAGAGCGCGGACGACGCGCGCGAAGTCGTAGTAGGTCTTCGCCGCCGTCTCCGGCTCGCCGGAGATGATGAGCGGCGTGCGCGCCTCGTCGATGAGGATCGAGTCGACCTCGTCCACGATCGCGTACGCGTGGCTGCGCTGGACGGTGCCTTCGAGCGACGTCGCCATGTTGTCGCGCAGGTAGTCGAAACCGAACTCGGAGTTCGTCCCGTAGATGACTTCCGCCTCGTAGGCGGCCTTGCGCTCGTCGAAGGGCATCATGTTGCGGATGTTGCTCGCCCGCATGCCGAGCTGCTCGTACACAGGCCCCATCCACTCGGCATCGCGCTTGGCCAGGTAGTCGTTGACCGTGACGAGGTGGACGCCGCCTCCCTCGAGAGCGTTGAGGTACAGAGGCATGGTCGCCACGAGGGTCTTTCCCTCACCGGTCTTCATCTCGGCAATGTCGCCTTCGTGGAGGACGATCGCGCCCATGAGCTGGACGTCGAACGGACGGAGGCCGAGCGAGCGCCTGGCGGCCTCGCGGACAGCGGCGTAGGCCTCGAAGACGAGCTCGTCGAGGTCCTCCCCGTTCTCCAGCCGCTGCTTGAACTCGACGGTCTTGCCGGCGAGCTCCTCGTCGGACAGGGCTTCGAAGTCGGGCTCGAGCGACGTGATGTACGCCGCCTGCTCGGCGAGCTTCTTCAGGCGCCGCCCTTCGCCCACGCGAAGGACGCGCTCCAGTGCACCGTAGTTCTGGGGCATCAGTACAGGGTAGCGATCGTCACAGCGGGTCGATCCCGATCTCCCAGAGACGCTCGTCCAGCCGCGTCGCCCGGAGCACGTAGGCGTCGTAGCGGTCGCCAGCGGCTCGTTCGAGGGCGTCGATGCCTTCCAGGGTCGGCCTCCCGTCTACCTCCAGCGCCCGCTCTCCTTCCTGCGTGACGGTCAACATCAACTCTTCCCCTTCCGTATCGGCAGGGAACTCGGCGACCTCGATGGCAACAGCGCCGACAGCCCACATGTCTCCTTCGCGCCGGACAGTGAGCGCCCGGTAAGGCGGCTCGAGCTCGCCCCGGAGCGCCCGCGCGGCGGCGTCCATGGCGTCCTCGGGCCCGTGGAGCCCGATGAGGCGCCCGTCCGCCAGCGAGACGAACACCGCTTCGTCTCCCTTGGCCTCGGAGCGCGCGGCCGCGACCGCATCCCATTCCCGCGCACGCGCAATGCCGGAGATTCCCGCCTCGACCCAGCGAAACGTGCGCGGGTCGTTGATGTCTCCGCTCAGGTGACTCGGGGCTCGATGAGGCCGTAGTTCCCGTCGCGGCGCCGGTAGACGACGTTGACCTCGTTTGTGTCGGCGTTCTGGAAGACGAAGAAATCGTGGCCGATCAGCTCGAGCTGGAGAACGGCCTCCTCGGGCGTCATCGGCTTGATCGCGAACTGCTTCGTCTTGACGATCACGGGGGTCTCCTCCGACGGCACGATCGGGATCCCTTCGACTCCCTGGTCGTGGTTTCCCCTCGTGGGGCCGCGCCGCCGCTTGTCGCGGTAGCGCTGCGCCTGCCGCTCGAGCTTCTCCACGAGCTGGTCGATCGAGGCCTTCATGTCGGTGGAGCTCTCGCGCGCGCGGAGCACCGGGCCTTTCGTCCAGATCGTCGCCTCTGCAACTTGGTTCTGGGAGATCGAGGGATTTTTCTCGACCTGAAGCTCGAGCTCGAGGCGGGCGGCGTCGTTCAAGTGCTTCTCGAGCTTCCCGAGCTTCTGGAGGGCGTAGTCCTTGAGCGAGTCGGTCACGTCGACGTTCTTGCCCTTGACCTGAAGTCTCACCAGAGCCTCCTCGTGGGGGAAGCTCTGAATCTATCTCATCGGCCGCGGGCGGCCTCACCACCGAACCGCCCGCGCGAAGGTGACGACGTGGACCGCTCGGGCGCCGGCTCGCCGCAGCTCGGTCGCCGCCGAGCCCACGGTCGCCCCGGTCGTGTACACGTCGTCGATCAACGCGACGACTGTCGGCGCAGCGGTCGCGCGAAAGGCTCCCCGGACGTTCGCGCGACGTGCCCCGCGACCGAGGCCACGCTGCGGCCGCACCTGCCGACGCCTGGTCAAAAGCGGTTCCGCCGGTAGCTTCCATTCGAGAGCGACGAGCCGCGCCAGCGTCTCCGCCGGGTTCTGCCCGCGCCAGAGGCCACGGTCAGGGTCGGGCGGGATGAAGGTGAGGGCGTCGACCGGCGGACGCGGCACGACTTCGGCGACGAGGCCGGCGAAAACGGGTGCGAGCCGTCTCCGCCCGCGTTCCTTCCAGGCGGTCACGAGCGTGCGCGCAGCCCCGTCGTAGGCGACCGCCGCACGGGCGGAGACGAACGCGAGCCTGCGTCCCGCGCACTCGGCGCAGCGGTCGACGCGCCAGGCCGTCGGCGCGCCGCAGCGGGCGCAAAGCGGGCCGCGGAGGAGACGCAACCCGGCGAGGCAGGGTGCGCAGACGATCCGTTCCCCGGCCCCGCACGCCGCGCACCGCTCCGGGACGAGGAGATCGAGGAGCCGAAAGCCTCTGCGATTCGAGTCCACACCCACCCCCGGGGGTGGGATAGCGGGTCAAGTCGCGCATGTGGCGCGTCGAGAGTGGCGACTTTGCAACGTTGCTGCCCGCGAGCCCTGTAGGGCTCAGCGGGCCGCGGGGTACCGCAGCACCGCGTCAGCGAGCTTCGACGCATCCCCGAAGATCCCCGCGATGGCGAGCCCCTCGTCCGGGACAGCCGTGCCCGGCAGGAGCGCCGCGCTCCTGATCGCGGCCCCCTGGCCGACGTGGCAGTCCGCGCCGATGGCGGCCGGCCCGCGTACCTGCGCACCGTCCTCGATGACGACGCCCGGCCCGAGCACGACCGGACCGTCGATCCGGGCTGAGTCGGCGATCCTGCAGCCCTTCTCGGCCCACACGCCAGGGGCGATCTCCTCCCCGGGTATCTCGACCCGGACGTGCCCGAGCACGGCGTCGAGGATGGTGTTCCTCAACTCGTCGAGGTCGCCGACGTCGTTCCAGTAGGCCATCGTCGTGTACGCGTAGACCTCCTCGTTCGCCGCGACGAGCGCGGGCCAGACGTCGGTGCCGAAATCGTGGAATGTGTCCGCAGGAAGGCGATCGAGCAGCTCGGCCTCGATGACGTAGATCCCACAGTTGGCCAGATCGGACCGGGCCTCGTCCCGCGTCGGCTTCTCCTGGAAACCTCGGACGCGCGTATCTCGATCGAGGATCACGACGCCGTAGGCGCTGGGGTCGCTCACCGGCTTGACCGTGAGCGTGGCCAGTGCTCCCGTCCGGCGGTGATGGCCGAGCAGCGCCGTCACGTCGACGTCGTGGAGGCCGTCCCCTGACGTGATCAGGATCGTCTCTCCGCCCCAGAACTCCTCGAGCTTCTTCGTCCCGCCCGCCGTGCCGAGGAGCTCCTCCTCGTGCGACCACTCGATGGTCATCCCGAGGCTCGAGCCGTCTCCGAAGTACGCCTGGATGAGCTCGGGGAAGGCGTGCACGTTGATCCCAACCTCGCGCACGTCGTGGCGGTGCAGCAGATTGAGGAGATGGTGCAGGACCGGCCGGTTGGCCACGGGCATCATCGGCTTGGGGAGGAAGTCGGTCAGAGGCCTGAGGCGCGTCCCCAGGCCGGCCGCCATCACCATCGCCTTCACGCCTCGTCCTCCGGGCCGACCGGCGTACCAGCCGGGCTTGGCCCGGCTAGGTCCCTTCGTCCCAAGAAGCCAAGTAGCGCGCCTGCTCCTCGGTCAGCTCGTCGATCTCGACACCGGTTGTCTCGAGCTTGAGGCGGGCGATCTCGCGGTCGATCTCCTCGGGCACGTCGTACACCTTGGGCTCGAGCTCTCCCGCCCGGGCGACGACGAACTCCGCCGATAGCGCCTGATTCGCGAAGCTCATGTCCATCACCGCGGCGGGGTGCCCTTCAGCGGCACTGAGGTTGACCAGTCGGCCCTCCGCCAGGAGGTACAGGCGCCGACCGTCCGCGAGCTGGAACTCCTCCACGAACGGTCGCGCGATACGGGTTTCGACGGCCAGCTCGCGGAGCGCCGGGATCTCGATCTCAACGTTGAAGTGACCCGTGTTGGCGAGGATCGCGCCGTCCTTCATGCGCTCGAAGTGAGCTGCCGAGAGGACGTGCTTGGCGCCCGTCGCGGTGCAGAAGATGTCGCCTACCTCG
>JAIBJP010000013.1 GCA_020029625.1 Actinomycetota bacterium
ATCGACGCGCTTGGGTCGAGCCCTCTCGGAGCGCTCTTCGCGCTCACGCTCGGCGAGGAGGGCGCGCTTCTCATCGACGACGGGGAAGAGGTCGCCCGGGCCCGCCCGCCCAAGGTCGAGGCCGTGGACGGTACGGCCGCCGGTGATGCGTTCACCGCCTGCCTCGTGGTCTCCCTGCTCGAGGGCCGCGACCGCCAGGAGGCCCTGGAGCGTGCCTGCGCGGCCGGAGCGCTCGCAGCCTCCCGGGAGGGAGCCCAGCCTTCGCTGCCGACGTCCGGCGAGGTGGACGCCATGCTCCGGCGCCAATGACCAAGATCATCCTCGACACCGATCCGGGACACGATGACGCGATCGCGCTCCTGCTCGCGTTGGCCTCGCCCGAGCTCGAAGTCCTCGGGGTCACAACGGTCTCGGGCAACCAGACTCTCGAAAAGACGACCGCCAACGCGCTGAAGATCCTGGAGTTCGTCGAGCGGACGGACGTGCCGGTGCACGTCGGCGCTCCGCGGCCGCTCGTCCGCGAGCAGTGGGCCGCCGCCTACGTCCACGGCGAATCAGGCCTCGACGGTCCCGACCTGCCGGACCCGAAGACGGACCCGAGGAAGGGCCACGCGATCGACTTCATCGCCGCGCAGGTCGAGGAGCACGACGGCCTTGTCCTCGTTCCCGTGGGGCCGCTGACGAACATCGGGCTCCTGCTCGCCAAGTACCCGGGGATCGAGAGCCGGATCGCACGGATCGTCCTGATGGGCGGGTCGATCGCCGAAGGGAACGTCACGCCCGCCGCCGAGTTCAACATCTGGGCCGATCCAGAAGCGGCGCACCGCGTTTTCACGAGCGGGATCGACGTGACCATGGTCGGCCTCGACGTGACTCACAAGGCGCTGCTGCTGACGGACAAGGTCGACGAGCTGCGCGCCGCCGGACGCGTGGGATCGCTCGTCGCCCAGCTGTACGACTTCTACCACGAGCGCCACGTGCGGATGTACGGCTGGGAGGGGTCGCCCGTCCACGACGCGCTTGCGGTCGCGCACGTGATCCGCGGCGATTTCGTGGAGACCGAGCATCGTCACGTGCAGGTCGACATCGGCCCCGAGCCGGGTCGCGGGCGAACCTACGTCGATCTCTGGAAGCGGACCGGCAACGAGCCGAACGCGCACGTCGGGGTGGGCGTGAACGGCCCGGGCTTCACCCAGTTCCTAGTCCAGCGACTCGCGTCGCTCGGCTGACGCCCTCCCAGACCAGGTCCTGGGCCGGCACAGGCAGACGGATGATCCGCCCGGGCTCGCTGTTTCGCGGCGTGCCGATGAGGTAGACGCTGGCGTTCGTGACGTACACGAGCCACTGCTCGTCCGGGGAGAACGCCACCGCTCTGCCATCCGGGAGGTTCTGTGGCGGATCTCTCGACCCGCCGTCGCGACTCACGATCGTTCCGTCCTCGGAAGCGGCGTAGGAGCCTGCTGCACTCACAGTCCAGTTCCCGAGCCCTCGTCCGCGGTTGGTCGCGACACCCACGACCGCCTTGCCGTCGAAGAGGACAGCCAGGTTCTGCGGCTCGACGCTCTGGACGCGGATCTCGAGCGTCGCGACGAGACGGTCCTCGTCCAGCCAGGCGAGGTCGGTCGCGTGGGCGAAGATCGGAACGCCCGCTCCGACCCGAGCGACATTCGGGTGAAGCCGGGCGGCACGACGCAGCTCGCGGGCGGTGAAGAGCGGGCGGCCGTCCTGGAAGATCGCTCCTCCACGCGGATAGGTGAGCCGGCCGTCCGGCCGCCACGCGGGCGGGCAGCCCGCGACGCTTCTGCGTTCGACCTCGCCCTTCGCGGCACGGACAGTGATCCTCCCCGCGCGACAGCGGGCGATTGACGATCGATCGGGGCTCATGACCTCGCCTTCCTCGAGGATCCGTCCCCCGGCGGCGGCGAACCGGCAGTAGATGACCGCTGAGCCGCCCTCCTCCCGCACCACGCTGTCCTCCATTCCGGGCAGCAGGAGCGAATGCAGGCGGCAGTCGTGGTCGCTATAGACCACGAAGCCGATGATTTCCTCCCGACGCAGGAGCTCATGGAGCGTGGGTGGCTCCGGCCTCGTGATCGTCGCCGTCGGAGCCGGAGCCTTGGCCTCGTCTCGTCCGCGCAGCGCATCTGCGGCCGCGAAAACGGCCAGTGCCGCGACCCCCACGACGATGAGCGCTGTGCTCCAACGGCGCATCGCTTTGCTCACCATACGAAGCAGGAGGGACGGGGGTTCCGCCGAAAGCCCTCCCATGGCGCCACGGAAGCGTCCCAAGCACTTGCGCCCGAAGTCTCCTGCACGCGTGCGCAAGCGCAAGCATGCCCGGCGCCGGAGCTCTCAGCACCAGCACCACGAGCTCGTCGGTCTCGCGCTCGTGTTCGTCGGCGCCTTCCTCGCGATCCCGCTCTGGCTGGGGTGGGACGGAGGGATCGTGGGGGCGAAGATCGTCTCGGGCCTCGACGGCCTCGTCGGCTCCGCGCGCCTTGGCGTCCCGCTCCTCCTGCTCGTCGTAGGGGGCCTGCTGGTCGCGCGGTCTTCGCTCGTAGACGTACGCCCGTTTCGCACCGGCCTTGTCGTCCTCGTCCTCGGCCTCATGACAATCCTCGGCGAGAAGCGCGGAGGAGCCTCGGGGGAGGCGCTCCAGCTCATCTTCGGCCGCCTGCTCGGGGAAACCGGCACGGCCGCCCTGGGGCTGTTCGCGCTCGTCGCGGGGGGCCTCCTCCTCACTGGCGCGTCGCTGGGGGCGATTCTCCGGCGCTCGGCCCATGCAGCCCGGCATGCGGCAGGGAGGACTGTCGAGTGGGTGCGAGTCCCCCTCGAGGACGAGCCGCCCACGCAGCCGGACGCACCCCCAGTGGACGGGGAGCTCGTCTATCCGGACATCGTCAGCGAGACTCCAGCGCCCCCGCCCGTCCTCGTCCACCAGCTCGCGGAGCTGGACGAGCCGGCCCCGCCCGAGCCGAGTCTGTTCGACCCGGCCTCGACCGAGCACGCCGGCTATCGCCTTCCGGACGCCAGTGTCCTGCGGCGCTCCCGCACAGATCGCAACGGTCAGCCCGAGAAGGCCATCGAGCGAACGGCCCAGGCGCTCGTCCAGGCGCTCTCCAACTTCGGCATCGAGGCGACGATGGCGGGCCAGGTCGTAGGCCCGCGCGTCACGCGCTACGAGCTCCAGCTTGCCCCTGGGACCAAGGTAGGCAAGGTGGCAGCGCTGAAGGACGATCTCGCCTACGCGCTCGCGACGACGGAGATCCGCATCCTGGCTCCCATCCCGGGAAAGCAGGCCGTGGGAGTCGAGGTTCCCAACATCGCGCCCAACGTCGTCACGCTCGGCGACATCTACGAGGAGCTTCCCGCGCAGGCCAGCCCGCTCTCCGCCTGGCTCGGAAAGGACATTTCGGGTGCCTCGGTCTGGGCCGATCTCGCCCGTATGCCGCACATCCTCATCGCCGGCACGACCGGCTCGGGCAAGTCCGGCTGCATCAACACGATGCTGTGCTCCATCCTGCTCCGCTCCACGCCTGACGACGTGCGCATGATCCTCGTCGATCCCAAGCGCGTCGAGCTCGGGCTCTACGAGTCCATCCCGCATCTCCTGACGCCGGTCGTGTCCAGCCCGAAGGCGGCCTCTGCCGTCCTGACCAACGTCTTGACGGAGATGGAAAAGCGCTACGAGCGCATGAGCATTGCGCGGGCCCGCAACCTCGGCGAGCTCAACCGGGTGCTCACGGAGCGCGGCGAGAAGCCCCTCCCGTATCTCCTCATCGTCATCGACGAGCTCGCGGACATGATGATGGTCTCCCCGCAGGAGGTGGAGGACGCCGTCATCCGGCTGGCGCAGAAGTCACGTGCTGTCGGGATCCACCTCGTGCTCGCCACCCAGCGGCCCTCGGTGGATGTCATCACCGGGATGATCAAGGCGAACGTCCCCTCGCGGATCGCGTTCGCCGTCTCGAGCATGACGGACAGCCGCGTGATTCTCGACACGTCCGGCGCCGAGAGCCTCCTCGGCCAGGGCGACATGCTCTTCAAGCCGCTCGGCACGTCACGGCTGCAGCGCGTGCAGGGCGCGTACGTGAGCGAGGAGGAAATCGCCCTCATCGTGGAGCAGTGCCGCGCGCAACGCGGACAGGAGCTCGACGAGTCGTTGCTCGAGGCGCCGAACGTCAAGGAGCACGAGGGGGAGGAGGAGGACTTCGATCCGGACGAGGATCCACTCCTCGAGCGCGCCATCGAGGTCGTCGTGCAGACGCAGACCGCTTCGGTCTCGCTCATTCAGCGGCGCCTGCGCGTCGGCTACACGCGAGCCGGCCGCCTCATCGACATGCTCGAGCGCCGCGGCATCATCTCGGGCTACGAGGGCTCCAAGCCGCGCAAGGTGCTCGTGGGGGAAGGCGACCTCGCCCGCGTGCTCACGGACGTTCCCTCCTAACGAACTCTCTGCGGCCCCGTCCTAGATTTCGGGTCCCAGGAAGGGTTAGCATCCTGCGACCCCAAGGCTGGGATAGGGCAACAAGGGAGGTTCCGTGAACGTGAAGCATAAATGGCCGTGGCTCGTGGCCCTTCTTGCAATGCTGCTGGCGGTCGCTGCTGCCGGGTGCGGCGGCGACGAGGCGGGTACGGGCACGACGGGAGCCGGGACCGGGGCGGGAACGACCGGCGCCGAGGCAATCTCGATCGGCATGGTCTCCGACACCGGCGGCCTCGATGACCGCGGTTTCAACGAGTTTTCGATCAACGGCTTCGAGCGCGCAAAAACGGAGCTCGGCGTCACAGGCCGCGTCTATGTGTCGGAGTCGGCGGACGATTATCTGCCGAACCTGACGGCGGCCGTGGACGACGGGCACGACCTGGTCATCGCCATCGGTTTCCTGATCCAACCGTCCGTGGCCGAGGTGGCGAAGGAGGCGACGGACGTCAACTTCGCGGGGGTCGATCAGTTCTACGGCGACCCGCCCGAATGCGGCGGCGAGAACCAGGCTGTCTGCACGGTGCCGAACGTGCTCGGCCTGCAGTTCCCCTCCGAGGAGGCCGGCTATCTCGCCGGAATCGTGGCGGCGATGATGACCAAGACCAAGACCGTGTCCACAGTGGGCGGCATCAGCATCCCGCCGGTGAACAACTGGATCGCCGGTTTCCGGCAGGCGGTCAAGGACACCGATCCGAGCATCAAGCTCCTGAACGCCTACTCGCAGGACTTCGTCGACCAGGCGAAGTGCAAGGAGATCGCGCTCGACCAGATCGCCCAGGGCTCCGACGTGGTGTTCCAGGTCGCGGGCCTCTGCGGCCTCGGCGCGCTCGATGCCGCGGGAGAGAAAGGCGTCTACGCCATCGGCGTCGACGCCGACCAGTCCTTCGCCGGGCCTCAGGTGATCACCAGTGCGCTCAAGCCTCTGGAGCTCGCGGTCTTCGAGACGATCAAGTCGGCGCAGGACGGGACCTTCAAGGGCGGAACGAACCGCTTCTTCGGAATCGAGGAGTTTCCCGATGCCGAGCTGCTCGCTCCGTTCACCGACGTCGTTCCCCAAGAAGTCAAGGACGCCGTCGAAGCGGCGAAGGCCAAGCTGATCAGCGGCGAGATCGACCCGCCGGCGACGTTCAAGTAGGCAGCCATCCGGAGGGGCGGGCGCAGGGCCCGCCCCTCTAGGCTTCGAGCCGATGCCCGATACGCCACTGCTCGAGCTCCGAGGCATCACCAAGCGATTCCCTGGGGTGCTCGCCAACGACCACGTCGATCTCGAGCTCGTCAAAGGCGAGGTGCATGCGCTCCTGGGGGAGAACGGGGCCGGCAAGTCGACCCTGATGAACATCCTCTACGGGCTCTACCACCCGGACGAGGGTGAGATCCGGCTGAACGGGAAGCCCGTACGGATCGGCTCGCCCCGGGACGCGATCGATCTCGGGATCGGCATGGTGCACCAGCACTTCATGCTCATCCCGGTGATGACGGTGGCAGAGAACATCGTGCTCGCCGTCGAGCCGACCTCGGGGCCCTTCCTCGACCTCCACGCGGCCGAGAAGCGTGTCCAGGAGCTGTCGACGCAGTTCGGCCTAGCTGTGCGCCCGGACGCCCGGGTCGCCTCCATCAGCGTCGGGATGCAGCAGCGGGCCGAGATCCTGAAGGCGCTCTATCGCGGCGCCGAGATCCTCATCCTCGATGAGCCGACCGCTGTCCTGACGCCCCAGGAAGCGAAGGAGCTCTTCGCGATCATCCGGTCCCTCCAGGCCGAGGGGAAGTCGATCATCTTCATCACCCACAAGCTGAACGAGGTGCTCGACATCGCCGACCGCATCACGGTCCTGAGGCAGGGCAAGCAGGTCGACACGGTGCCGCGCGAGGGGGCGACGCCGGAAGGACTCGCGCGCCTCATGGTCGGCCGCGACGTGGTGCTCCGCGTCGAAAAGCCAGAAGCCCAGCCGGGCGACGTGCTGCTCGACGTCGATAACCTCGAAGTCCGGGACGAGCGAGACCTGGAGGCCGTGCGGGGCGTCTCCTTCGACGTCAAGGCGGGCGAGATCGTCGGCATCGCCGGGGTGGACGGAAACGGGCAGACCGAGCTCATCGACGCGCTCACGGGGCTCCGCCGCCCGTCGGGGGGCAGAATCTCCGTGGGGGGCAAGGACGTCACCACCGCCGGCGCACGGGAGTCCCTTGACCTGGGGGTAGGACATATCCCCGAGGACCGCCAAGTCCGTGGCCTCGTCCTCGACTTCACGCTGGCCGAGAACCTCGCACTGCACGATTTCAGGAAGAAGCCCGACTCGAGGTGGGGCTGTCTCTTCCCCAAACGAATCGTCCAGCGCGCCGTGCGGCTGCTGAAGGAGTTCGATGTCCGGGGCGGGGGCCCGCAGACCCGCGCCGCCTCGCTCTCCGGCGGAAACCAGCAGAAGGTCGTCGTCGCCCGCGAGGTGTCGCGAGATCCCCGCGTGCTCATCGCCGCGCAGCCGACCCGCGGTCTCGACGTGGGGGCGATCGAGTTCGTGCACCGCCGCCTCGTCACCGAGCGAGACGAAGGGCGAGCGATCCTCCTCGTCTCCTTCGAGCTTGAAGAAATCCTTTCGCTTTCGGATCGCATCCTGGTCCTCTACGAGGGCAGGATCGTGGGCGAGTACCCGCCGGGCGTGTCCGAGGAAGAGCTGGGGATCGCCATGACCGGGGGGCGCAGGCAGGCGGCATGACGGCGCCGATCCAGCCGGAGTCATCCCGCGACGCGACGTCGGACGTGACGGCTTGGTTCTCGACCCGCATCGGCGGCGTCCTCGTACCGCTCGCAGCCACCGTGCTGGCCTTTCTGATCGGCGGCCTCGTCGTCCTCATCACAGGCCACAACCCCGTCACGGCGTACCGCGCCATCTTCGAGGGAACCGGGCTGAACTGGTTCTTCCCCTGGGTCGGGGGCGAGTCCCGCGAGGCCGCGGCCAACGACCTTCAGCAGACGCTCATCCTCATGACGCCGCTCGTGCTGACCGGAATCGCGGTGGCCTTTGCGTTTCGCTGTGGCCTGTTCAACATCGGCGGCCAGGGACAGTACTGGGTCGGCTTCATCGCGGCGCTCTACGTGGGCACCCACCTCGACGGTTTCTCCCGTCCGGTGCATCTCCTCGTCGCCATCCTCGCCTCGATCGTCGCTGGGTCGATCTGGGGCGGGATAGCGGGCATTCTCAAGGCGACGGTCGGCGCCCACGAGGTGATCACGACGATCATGCTCAACTGGATCGCCATCTTCGGGGGGATGTACCTCTTCGAGATAGGCGGTCCTCTTCAGGGCCCGCAGCCGTCGATTCCGCGCTCTGCTGAGATTCCCGACTCGGTCGAGCTGTGGCCGATCTGGGGGAGCCTGCCGTCGCTCCACGCGGGCATCTTCATCGCTCTCTTCGCCCTGGTCGTCTACTACGTCCTCCTCAACCGGACGACGCTCGGCTATGAGGTGCGCGCCGTGGGGTTCAACCCGGAGGCCGCTCGCTACGGCGGCATCTCGGTCGCCAAGAACTACTTCCTCGCACTGGCCATCTCGGGCGCGTTCGCCGGACTCGCGGGCTCGGTCGACGTCCTCGGGTTCAAATTCGCGGTCTCCACCGGCGACTTCGCGACGAATTTCATCCCCTTCACGGGCATAGCCGTGGCCCTACTCGGCCGCAACAAGCCGGTCGGCATCCTGTTCGCGGCGCTCCTCTTCGCCGCGCTCGAGGTCGGCACCTCGACGCGGCAGCTGGATCCTGAGGTCTTCGAGCCGGCGCTGGCCGTCGACCTCGCGACGATGATCCAGGCGCTCGTCATCTTCTTCGTCGGCGCCGATCTCCTCATCCTCTATCTCTGGCGCGCCCGGCGCTTCGTGGGGCTTGGCCGGCGTGTCCAGCCGGAGCCCAGGCCATGAGCTCGCAGGCGTGGACGGCGTACGCCACCGAGGGCGTCCGGAAGCTGACCGAGCCTCGTACGATCGCGAAGCTGGGGATTGCCTGGGGCATCCTCGCGTTCTGGCTCGCCCTGCCCCCGTGGACCGTGCGCGGAATCGGCGCTCCCCTCGCGGCGGGCGTCCTCGCAGTCGCGTGCGGGGCCGCCGTCATTCCCCGCGGCGAGCGGAAGCTCGGCTGGTGGGCGATCGGCCTCGGCATCGCCGGCACGCTCGGGGCGGCGTGGTTGCAGGGGAAGGACGCCTCGACGCTGGACAGCATCCTCACCGCCGGAGTCCTGGCCTCGACCCTGCGCTTCGCGACGCCGCTCGCCTTCGCCGCCATGGGCGGGATCTTCTCCGAGCGCTCGGGCGTCGTGAACATCGGGCTCGAAGGGATGATGCTGACCGGCGCCTTTTTCGGTATCTGGGGCTCTGTCTGGAGCGGGAGCTGGCTCGTCGGCCTCCTGATGGCGATGCTCTTCGGCGGGCTCCTCGCGCTGATCCACGCCTTCTTCTCGATCCACCTGCGGGCCGACCAGATCGTGAGCGGCTTCGCCGTCAACTTCCTTGCACTCGGCCTCACCGGGTATCTCTACAGCTCGATCTATCCGGGAGGGATCCACGCGGACGTCTCGCGTGTGCCGCAAGTCGGGCTCGGATTCCTCGACGGGATTCCGGGGATCGGCGATTTCCTCGACGGCGTCTTCGGACGTCTGAACCTGCTCGTCTGGGTGATGTTCGCAGTGGTCATCCTCGCCTACGTCGTCCTCTTCAAGACGCCGATCGGCCTACGCATCCGCTCCGTGGGCGAGCATCCAAGGGCCGCCGACACCGTCGGCATCTCGGTGTACGGCGTGCGGTACGCGGCCGTGGTGACGTCCGGGGTGCTGGCGGCGCTGGGCGGCGCGTTCCTCTCGATCGGTTTCGTCGGCAGCTTCGCCGAGAACATGACGAGTGGTCGCGGCTACATCGCGCTCGCCGCGGTCATCTTCGGCAAGTGGCGGCCCGGTTGGGCCTTCGCGGCTTGCCTGCTGTTCGGCTTCGGGTTCGCACTGGCGATCCCGCTGCAACGCGAGGCGGACGTGTCCGAAAACCTCGTCTCGGCGTTCCCGTACCTGCTCACCCTCGTCGCGCTCGTGGGCCTCATCGGTCGCTCGATCCCTCCGGCTGCGATCGGGCGGCCGTACGTCAAGCAATAGCGATGGGGAATTCCAAGGCGGCTTGGGCGCTCATCACAGCGCTACTCGCGTTGGCTGTGCTCGTGGGCGCGGCCGCCGCGGCCCGGCTCATGAGCCAGGTGGGCCTCATTGAGGCCGGTCCGGCGGTGCCGCTCGCGCTCGTGCTCGCGCTGGTCTCCGTCTCGCTGGCGCGGCGGGTGCGCTTCGACCAGCAGCGGGCCCTCGAGCGCTTGCCGGGGGCGAGGCTCGCGGCCGTCGCGCGCGTTTTCGGGACGCTGGCGCTTATAGTGGCCCTCACGGCCGCGCTTGCACTGGCCGTATTTGCCGTCCTGTCCCTCGCTCTCGACTGAGGCTGTCAGTCATGCCGTTACAATGCAGGGCTTCGTGTTCGAGATAGGCAACAGCCTGCGCGAAGCCCGGCTTCGCCAGGGGTTTGAGTTGCCCCGGGCGGAGGCGGACACCAAGATTCGCGCGAAGTACCTCAGGGCCCTCGAAGAGGAGCATTTCGAGGTGCTGCCCGGGGAAACGTACGTCAAGGGCTTCCTGCGCACCTACTCCGAGTATCTCGGGCTCGACGGCCAGCTCTACGTCGACGAGTACAACTCTCGCTTCGCTCGGGAGGAGGAGTTCCCGGTCCAGTCCCCGGCTGCGCGACAGCCCCGCGCGCGGCGCATGGAATCGAACTTCGTCGTCGTCGCCCTCGCCGGGATCGTGGCGGTCACGATCCTGGTCGTTGTCGCGTGGAAGTTCGGCTCGAGCGGAGCAAGCACGAGCGCCAATCTGCTCACCGACGACACTCCTGCGACCTCCCAGCAAGCGCCGACGACTGCGACCGAAACACAAGAGAGGGCGCCTTCACAGCCAGTCCAGCGGCTCGCCAGGCTCGTCCTCAACGCCGTCGGAGGAGATTGTTGGCTTCGGGTGCGCTCAGGCTCGGCCACCGGCGAGCTCCTGTACGAGGGGACGCTCCAAC
This sequence comes from Actinomycetota bacterium, assembly GCA_020029625.1. Classification (GTDB taxonomy): domain Bacteria; phylum Actinomycetota; class Thermoleophilia; order Gaiellales; family Gaiellaceae; genus JAIBJP01. The sequence goes on from JAIBJP010000013.1 coordinate 10,560, forward strand.
AGGGCCAGGCCCAGCGCTTCGCCAAGTGGAAGCGGCTCTGGATCCAGCTTGGCGCGCCTGTCTATCTCCAGGCGAAGCTGAACGGCCACCGCGTGAAGAACTTCCCGACGAGCCCGTCCGTCGTCGCCGTGACGGCGAAGGGCGTCCGGGTCGTCTCCACCGCGTAGTTGCCGACGAATGCCCGGGCCGTCGTCGTCGTCACCGGCAGTGAGCTCGTGCGCGGGGACCGCCGCGACGCCAACGGTCCCTTCCTGGCCACCCAGCTTTCTGGCCGGGGCCTGGAGCCCGCCCGGATCCTGCTGGTAGGCGACCGGCCGGAGGAGCTCACAGCTGCGCTAGCGGAGGGCGTCGAGGCCGATTTCTGCCTCGTCTCGGGCGGTCTCGGCCCCACGCACGACGACCGGACCGTCGAGACCCTGGCGACGGTCACCGGCCGGGCCCTGGTCGTCGACGAGGACCTCGAGCGCGAGATCGAACGAATCTCGCGAGGAGTGGCAGAGCGCCTCGGCCGCCCGTACGCCGATTTCTCGGCCGGGGTCACGAAGCAGGCCTCTCTTCCCGAAGGCGCGGTGTCGCTCGGACTGGCGGGCACTGCGCCCGCGCTCCTGCTCGAGCACCACCGCTCGGTGATCGTGCTCCTACCGGGTCCGCCCTCCGAGCTGCGCCGGCTCTGGGCGAACGCACTCGAGCATCCCGCCGTGAAAGCCGTCCTCGCTCGAGCCGCCGGCCGGGTTCATCGCGTTTTGCGCTTCTTCGGGCCGAGCGAGTCGGCTGTCGCCAGCTCGCTTGCAGAGGCCGGGGGAGAGCTGGACGGCGTCGAGGTGACGGTCTGCGCACGCGACCTCGAGATCCACGTCGACATCTTCGCCGAGGCCGGCGGCGAGGACCGCGCCGAGGACCTGGACGAAGCCCTGAGGGCCTCGTTTTTGGACAGTCTTTTCGCCGTCGACGACGAGCGCGCCGTGGAGGAGCTCGTGCTCGAGAGCACTCGGGTCGCAGGGCTCACGCTCGCGACGGCCGAGTCGTGTACGGGCGGGCTCGTCGGGGCGCGGCTGACGGACGTTCCAGGCGCGAGCCAGGCCTATCTCGGAGGAGTGATCGCATATTCCGACAAGGCGAAGCGAGCGGAGCTCGACGTGCCGGAGAAGATCCTGCTCAACCACGGCGCGGTCTCGGAGGAGACCGCAGCAGCCATGGCCGCCGGGGCGCGGCGCCGCTTTGAAGCGGACGTCGCGGTCGCGGTCACCGGGATCGCGGGGCCAGGCGGAGGAACACCCGAGAAGCCCGTCGGCCTGGTCTTCATCTCCGTGGAGTCTCCGGAAGGCGCCTCGACGCGGAGGTTCGAGCTGCCAGGAGACCGGGAAGCCGTGCGCTCGCGAGCGACGGGGCTGGCCCTGCACATGCTGAGGCGCGTTCTGGCGCAGTCCGGGACACCCGCGCGCACAAGCGGAAGCTAGCGTGGAGGCCCGTGAACGCCTACGGCTCTTCGTTGCCCTGCTCCTCCCGGACGAAGCGGTCGCCCGCCTCGTGGAGTGGCAGCAACGTGAGCTCGGCGGCCGCCCCGACCTCCGGATCGTGCCCGCTGACAATCTCCACGTCACGGTGGCCTTCCTGGGCGGGCGACCGGCGGCCGACCTCGAAGGGATCGCCAAGGTCGTGCGTGAGACTGCACGTGGGGCCGCTCGACCGGTGCTCGAGCCGGTTCGCTACCAGGAGACCAGGAGCGTCGGAATGATCGCCCTGAGCGACGAGAACGGTCGCGCGACGAGGCTCGCAGAGCGTCTCTTCGACGGGCTCGAACGCCTACGCGTCTACGAGCGCGAACGGCGCGATTGGCTTCCACACGTGACGGTGGTGCGCTTCCGCGAGCGGCCGCGCCTGGCCCCGCCCTTGCCCCTGCTGGGACGGGTAGTGTCGTCCGAGTTGGCGGTCATGATGTCGCGTCTGCGCCCCAGCGGCGCGCAGTATGAAGTCCTCGAATCGGTTCCGCTAGGAGGTTGAACGCGTGGAGCGCGAGCAAGCACTCGAAGCCGCCCTGAGTCAGATCGAGCGGCAGTACGGCAAGGGATCGGTCATGAAGATGGGCGACCAGGCCCAGGTTGCGATCCCGTCGATCTCGACAGGGTCGTTCTCGCTCGACATCGCTCTGGGCGTCGGCGGCCTGCCCCGTGGACGCATCGTCGAGATCTTCGGCCCGGAGTCGTCCGGGAAGACGACGCTCGTCTACCACGTCATCGCCGAGGCCCAGCGCCGCGGCGGCATCTGCGCCTTCATCGACGCCGAGCACGCGATGGATCCCACGTATGCGCGGCGGATCGGCATCGACATCGACGACCTGCTCGTCTCCCAGCCGGACAACGGCGAGCAGGCGCTCGAGATCGCCGAGCTTTTGATCAGGAGCGGCGCCGTCGACGTCGTCGCCGTGGACTCCGTCGCCGCGCTCACTCCGAAAGCCGAGATCGAGGGCGAGATGGGGGATAGCCATGTCGGCCTCCAAGCGCGGCTCATGAGCCAGGCGTTGCGCAAGCTCGCCGGGACGCTCAACCGCACCGGCACCGTGGCGATCTTCACCAACCAGCTTCGCGAGAAGATCGGCGTCATGTTCGGCAATCCCGAGACGACGCCGGGCGGACGGGCGCTCAAGTTCTACTCCTCGATCCGCCTCGACATCCGCCGCATCGAGACGCTCAAGGAGGGCGTAGAGGCGATCGGCAACCGCGTCCGCGTGAAGGTGGTCAAGAACAAGGTGGCGCCACCGTTCAAGCAGGCGGAGTTCGACATCATCTACGGCGACGGGATCTCCTGGGAAGGCAGCGTCCTCGACGTCGGACTGGAGCGGAAGATCGTGCAGAAGTCGGGCTCGTACTTCAGCTATGCCGACGAGAGGCTTGGTCAGGGGCGACAGAACGCGACGGCCTTCCTGCGCGAGCACCCGGACGTCACCGAGCAGATCCTGCGCTCCGTCCAGACAGAGCTCGGCCCGGAAGCGGTCGCTTCTTCTCGCCTGCTCCCGGTGGCCGACGACGCCGTCGCGCCGGCGAAGGCCGAGGAAGAGGCGAGTGAAGTCGCCTCCACCGCCTAAGTTAACCGCCCTGCGCAGAGTCCGGCCGGGCACAGTCCTCCTCGAACTGGACGGCGAGCCGTGGCGTGCCGTGTCGGACGAGGTCGTGGTGAGGTGTGGCCTCAGTGCCGGCGTCGAGCTCGACCGGCCATTCCTGCGCCTGCTGCGCCGTGAGCTCCGCCGGGCCGAGGCGCTCGACCTGGCCGGGCGTACGCTGCGGCGGCGGGATCTTTCTGTTCGGCGCCTCTCCGAGCGCCTCGAGCGCGCGGGAGTCGCGCCTGCTGCCGAGCGAAGCGCCCTGCTCGCATTGTCGGAGGCGCGGATCGTGGACGACGCGCGCCTGGCGGACAGCCGGGCGGCGACGCTTGCCGAGCGCGGGTGGGGAAATGTGGCAATCACAGCCCGCCTTGAAGCGGAAGGGATCCCAGAGGCCGACGCGGGCTCCGCAATCGCCAAGCTGGAGCCGGAAGCGCCGCGTGCGGCACGGGCCGCAGCAGCCGTGAGCGATCCGCGGAAAGCATGGGCGCTGCTCGCGCGGCGGGGTTTCGACGAGGAGACGATCGAGGCAGTCGTCGAAACGCTGGACGAGAAGACCCGCGGCGGGCTAGGATAGCTCCAAAGAAGTCACTATCAAACCGCCTGCAAGACACGGTTTTTCGCCGAATCGGACCACACAAACCCTCGACCACGACAACCTGATCATGCGGCACAGCGACACGGAGGACGGCTCGCACTCAGGCCGATAGGCCGGCTTTCGCGTCGCACCCGATCCGACGACGCCGTTCCTACGGGCGACGATGTAGGAGCGACCAATGCAGCTTGGAATCGGCGTACTGGTCGGCCTCGCAGCCGGTCTCCTCGTCGCCGTGCTCGGCCTTCGACTCTTCATGGGGCGTCGCCTGGGCGCTGCCCGCGTCGAGCAGGCGCGTCTCACCGGAGAGGCGAAGCGGTCGGCCGAGTCAGTCCGGCGAGAGGCAGAGCTCGAGGCGAAGGAGCAAGCGCTCAAGCTCCGCGCGGACCTGGAACACGAGCTCCGGGACCGGCGCGCGCAGATCGTGAAGATCGAGGAGCGCGTCCTCGCCAAGGAAGAGGACATCGATCGGAAGCTCACCGAATTCGACCGGCGCGAGCAGGGCTTCGCTGACCGCGAGACGCACCTGAAACAGCTACAGGAGGAGCTCAAGCTCGCCACCGACGGCCAGCTGAAGGAGCTCGAACGCATCTCCGGGATGACGGTGGACGAAGCGAAACGGCACCTGCTCGAGCGCTCAGAAGAGCTCGTCCGGCACGAGATGGCCCGCATGGTGCGGCAGATGGAGGAGGAGGCCCGCACGGAGGCCAAGCGCCGCGCGCGCAACCTCGTCGCAGACGCCCTTCAGCGCGTGGCGGCGAGCCACGCTGCCGAGACGACCGTCTCCATCGTCGAGCTTCCGTCTGACGACATGAAAGGCCGGATCATCGGCCGCGAGGGCCGGAACATCCGCGCCCTCGAGAACCTCACCGGGGTCGACTTCATCATCGACGACACGCCCCAAGCGGTGGTCCTCTCGTCCTTCGACGGCGTCAGGCGCGAAGTGGCGAAGCTCACGCTTGCGAAGCTCGTGGAGGACGGGCGCATTCATCCGTCTCGGATCGAGGAGATGTACTACCAGTCCAAGGCGGAGATCGAGGAGCACATCCGGCAGGCCGGAGAGCAGGCCGTTTTCGAGGCGAACTGCGGGAAGATGCACGACGAGCTCGTGAAGCTGCTCGGGCGCCTTCGCTACCGGACGAGCTACGGCCAGAACATCCTCAAGCACTCGCTCGAGTGCGCCCACCTCGCCGGGATCATGGCTGCGGAGCTCGGCGCCAGCGTCAAGAACGCGAAGCGGGCGGCTCTCCTCCACGACGTCGGCAAGGCGATGACGCACGAGGTCGAGGGCTCGCACGCGCTCATCTCCGCCCAGCAGGCGAAGCGCTACGGGGAGTCCCAGCACGTCGTACACGCCGTCGAAGCGCACCACTACGAGGTGCAGCCCCAGACGGTCGAGGCGGTGCTCGTCATCGCCGCCGACGCGATCTCGGCTTCCCGTCCGGGCGCCCGCGGCGAGAACCTCGAGAGCTACATCAAGCGGCTCGAGACGCTCGAGAAGATCGCCGGCGAGAAGAAGGGTGTCGAGCGGGTCTTCGCCCTCCAGGCCGGCCGCGAGATCCGCGTCATGGTCAAGCCCACTGAGGTGGACGACGACACGGCGGTGCTCCTCTCCCACGAGATCGCGCGGGAGATCGAGGACCAGCTCGAGTATCCGGGCCAGATCAAGGTGACGGTGATCCGGGAGAGCCGGGCGACCGAGTTTGCGAAGTAGCTAGGGGGCTTGGCGGAACGTCGCTCGTCGCCGGGACGCGCGGGTCGTTCCGAGGCAAGGACGCAGGGAGCCCTCGTATCGACTTTAGATACGGGGGCGACCGAGGACACAGCCTCGGGGCGAGCGGCGCGCCTCCGGCGGAGTGGCCGTGTGAAGAGCTACTTCGTGACCACGTTCGGATGCCAGATGAACGCTCACGATTCGGAGCGGATCAAGGGGATGCTCGAGTCGCTCGGCCTGGGGGAGGCGCATTCGCAGGACGACGCCGACGTGATCGTCTTCAACACGTGCACCGTGCGCGAGAAGCCCGACCAGCGCTTCGCGGCTCACCTCGCTCAGGCGGCCGCGCTCAAGCGCGCGGACCCGGAGCGGGTCATCGCCGTCGGCGGCTGCTATGCGGAGGCGCAGCGAGAGCGAATCTTCGAGCGCTATCCGTATGTGGACGTTGCGTTCGGGCCGGGGTCGATCCCGCACCTCGGGGACTGGATCGGGGCCGGTGGTGTCGGCGTGGCGAGAGGCAGGTTTGGCCTCGAAGAGAGAAGTTTCGCGGCGCAGCTCCCGTCCCACCGGCAGCGTCCAGTTCAGGCGTGGGTGCAGGTCTCGATGGGCTGCAACTCGGTCTGCTCCTACTGCATCGTCCCCGCCGTCCGGGGCCGAGAGGTCAGCCGCCCGCCGGGCGACATCGTGGCCGAGGTGACGCAACTCGCGTCCGAGGGGGTCCGCGAAGTCACGCTGCTCGGCCAGAACGTCAACTCCTGGGGGCGCGATCTCCTGCCCGATGTCCGGACGGACTTCGGTGAGCTGCTGCGCGCCGTCGACGCGGTTCCCGGAATCGAGCGGATTCGCTTCACGAGCCCACACCCGAAGGATTTCCGCGACCCCGTGCTCGCCGCGATGGCCGAATGCGAGGCAGTGTGCGAGCACACGCATCTGCCGCTCCAGTCGGGCTCGACCCGCGTCCTGAAGGCGATGCGGCGGACCTACGGACGCGAGCGCTACCTCGCGCTCGTCGACAAGCTGCGCGCGGCGATCCCCGACCTGGCGCTCACGACCGACGTCATCGTCGGTTTCCCCGGCGAGAGCGAAGTCGACTTCCGGGAAACGCTCGAGGTCGTCGAGGAAGTTCGCTACGACGGCGCCTTCACGTTCGTCTTCAGCCCGCGGCGAGGGACCGAGGCGGCGCGCATGCCCGACCAGGTTCCCGAGGAGACCAAGCGGGAGCGAATCGAGCGCCTGGTCGAGCTCGTCCAACGAATTGCAGCGGAGCGCAACCGTGAGCGGATCGGTCGTTTCGAAGAGGTGCTGGTCGAAGGAGCGAGCCGAACCGATTCCTCGCTGCTCCGCGGAAGGACGCGCAGGAACACGACCGTGAACTTCAGCGGCTCGGCGCGGGCGGGTGATCTGGTTCGGGTGGAAATCGAGGGCGCGACGTCGACGACGCTCCGTGGAACGCAGGCCGCCCTCGTGGCCGCCTGACACAGACTCGGCGCACTCCGTCCACCATGCGTGAGCTCACCCGGGTTACGCTCAAAGCGGGTGGAGGCACGGGGTGGCCCCAGACATGACCGAGGTGAATCATCCGATTCTGGCCATCTTCGGGCCCACGGCGAGCGGGAAATCGGCTGTCGCCGAGGCCGTCGCCGACCGCATCCCCGCCGAGATCGTCTCCGCCGACTCGATGCAGGTCTACCGGGGGCTACCGGTCCTCACCAACCAGCCCACTCGGCCCACCCGTCTCGTGGCCATCTGGGAGCTCGACCACGACGCCTCGGTCGGCGAGTATGCGGAGCTGGCTCATCAGGCCGTTGACGAGGCGCTCACAGAGGGAATCACCCCGCTCGTGGTCGGCGGCACCGGCCTCTATCTCCGCGCCGCGCTGGTCGATCTCGACCTTCCGCCCGCGCCCCCACTCGGCGCGCGACCGCGCTTCGAGGAACTCTACGACAGCCTGGGGCCCGAACAAGCGCACGCCCTACTGGTCGAGCGCGACCCGCGCGCGGCCCAGATCGTCCACGCGAACGACCGCAAGCGCGTCGTTCGTGCGCTCGAGCTGGCCGATGCGGGTGAGAGCCTGGCGCGATCGCCCAGCCGCTTGTGGACACGCGAGACGCGTCATCCGACCCTCGTCTTCGGCCTCGAGGTTCCGAAGGAAGTCCTCGCCGCGCGCATCGAAGCCCGTGTGCGAGCCATGTTCGAGCATGGGGTGGAGGAGGAAGTGGCACACGCCAGCGCCGGATCGCTCTCGAACACCGCCGCACAGGTGATCGGGCTCCGGGAGGTCAGGGAGCTTCCCCGCGAGGAGGCCGGGGCGGCAATCGTCCGCCGCACGCTTCAGTACGCGGCCTACCAGAGGAAGTGGATGCGGCGCATTCCGGGGCTTATCACGCTCGCCGCCGACCACGCCCCCGCGAGCGTGGCCGAGGCTCTTCTCGCAGCCGTACGCGAGCGCTTCACCCTTTTGGGGCAGCAAGAAGAAGGTGCCTGCGGCATCAGGAAAGGTGAGGCCGATCACACCGGGCACGCCGTATGACTCCTTCGGCCCGCACGCCAAAGGTCCGGCAGATCGGAAAAAAGGGCCCGCCCGGAAGCGGGCCCTTTCTCTTTTCCGTGGCTAGGCTGAAACCGTGAGCCGCGCGATTCCGTTCGAGAAATGGCACGGGTTGGGCAATGACTATCTGCTCGTCGAGAGGAGCTCCGCGGACGGAGCCCTCGAGCCCACGCTCGTCCGCAGGCTCTGCGACTACCACTTCGGCGTGGGTTCCGACGGCATTCTCGAAGTCGTGGCCGAGGAGGGCGCTCGGGCCGAGATCGTCATCTGGAATCCCGACGGCTCGACGGCCGAGCTTTCCGGGAACGGGACTCGCATCGCGGCCCGCTGGCTCGCCCGACGTAGCGGCTCCGACGAGGTGACCATCGTCGTCGGCACGCGCGAGGTCGTGGCCCGGATGCGCGACCAGACCGAGGTCGAGATGGACATGGGACCCGTCGAGGTCGCGCCGACCGAAAGCCTGGAGGTCGACGGGCTCGCGCTCGCGTTCACGCCTGTCTCGGTCGGGAACCCGCATGCGGTCATCGCGCGGGAGCCCGACCGCACCGAGCTCTTGCGGCTCGGGCCTCTCGTCGAGAATCATCCGCGCTTTCCCGAGCGCACCAACGTCCAGCTCATGCGCGTGGATTCCCGCACGGAGACCACCGCAGGCGTGTGGGAGCGCGGAGCCGGGGAGACACTCTCCTCCGGAACCAGCGCCTGTGCGGTCGCCGCTGCCGCCGTCGCGAACGGGTGGTGCGACAGCCCGGTCACCGTTCATCTCGCCGGCGGCGACCTGTTCGTCGAGCTGGACGAGCGCTTGCACGCGCGGCTTACCGGCTCCGCCGAAGAGATCTGCCACGGCGAGACCACAGAGGAGTGGCTCGACCGATGAAGTTCGCCCGGCGCCTCGAACTCGTCCCGCCGTACCTGTTCGCCGAGCTCGAGCGCAGGATCGACGAGAAGAAACAGGCAGGCGTCGACGTCATCAGCCTCGGCATCGGCGATCCGGACTTACCGGCCCCTGCGGCGGTTGTCGAGGAGATGCAGCGCCAGGTCGCGCGCCCCGAGACGCATCGCTACCCGTCGAACCGGGGCCTTGGTGCCTTTCGCGAGACAGTGTGCGCCTTCTACCGAGACCGTTTCGACGCCGAGATCGACCCGGAGACCGAGGTGATCCCGGTCCTCGGCGGCAAGGAGGGAGTTGCTCACATCGCCTTTGCCTGCCTCGAGAGCGGAGACCTCTGCCTGGCGCCCGAGCCCGGCTATCCGCCGTACACGTCAGGCCCGCTCTTCGCAGGCGCCGAGCTCCACTACCTGCCTCTGGGCGAGGAACACGATTTTACCCCCGACTTCGACGTCATCCCGGCAGACATCTGGAAGCGCGCCAACCTGCTCTTTCTGAACTACCCGAACAATCCCACCGGCTCGATCGCGCCCCCCGATCTGTTTGCGCGGGTCGTCGAGCTCGCGCAGCGGCACGGTGTAATCGTCGTGCACGACAGCGCCTACTCGGAGGTCGCCTTCGACGGCTACCGGCCGCCGAGCTTCCTCGCGACCGAGGGCGCCAAGGATGTCGGTGTCGAGATCTTCTCGCTCTCCAAAGGCTGGAACATGACCGGCTGGAGGGTGGCCTGGATCGCCGGCAATCCGGAGATCGTCGACCGTTATCGGAGCCTGAAGACGAACCTGGATTCGGGGATGTTCGATGCGCTCCAGCATGCGGCGATCGCCGCGCTGACCGCGGCACGTGACTTCCCGGCGGAGATGTCCGAGATCTATCGTCGCCGGCGGAACCTGATGATCGAAGCGCTTGCCGCCATCGGCCTGCCTTCCTCGCCGCCCAAGGCCACGCCCTACATCTGGGTGCGCGTCCCGGACGGCTACACGTCGGCGAGCTTCACCGAGCTGGTGCTCGAGGAGGCGGCGGTCGTCGTCTCCCCGGGCCCGTCCTTCGGGCCGAGCGGCGAGGGGTACGTCCGCATCTCGCTGACAGTCGCCGACGAGCGCCTCGAGGAGGCGGCTCGCCGGATCGCGTCTTCGCTTCGCGTCGAGGCGACGGCATAATCAGACCGTGACCCACCACCAGCCCGACCCCGCGCCCGGGGCTGAGCCGGAGCGCGGCTTTCTCGTCGCGGTGCTGGCGCAGGGGGTGGAGGAAGACGAGGAGCTGGGGGAGATGCGCGAGCTCATGCGCGCGGCCGGCGTTGAGCCTGTGGGGGAGCTGCTGCAACGGCGGCCCGCCCCCGACCCGCGGACCTACGTCGGCAAGGGCAAGCTCGCCGAGCTGAAGGAAGCCGTGCCGCGGACGAAGGCCGAGTCTCTCATCGTCGACGACGACCTGGATCCCGGCCAGCAGCGGCGGCTTGAGGACGAGCTGAAGCTACGCGTCGTCGACCGCACGCAGCTCATCCTCGACATCTTCGCCCAGCACGCCGTCAGCGCCGAGGGAAAGCTCCAGGTCGAGCTCGCGCAGCTCGAGTACAACCTCCCCCGCATGCGCGGCCTCTGGCAGCACCTCGAACGGCTGGGCGGCGGTATCGGGACCCGAGGGCCCGGAGAGACGCAGCTCGAGACCGACCGCCGTCTTGCCCGCCGGCGCGTCGGACAGCTGAAGGGGCGTCTGCAGGAGCTCGAACGCCGCCGGCAGACGCAGCGGAAGGCTCGCCGGCGGGCGGAGACGCCCATCGTCGCGCTCGCCGGCTACACGAACACTGGCAAGTCGACGCTGCTCAATGCGCTGACGGACGCCGAGGTCTCGGTCGACGACCGCCTCTTCGAGACGCTCGACCCGACGACGCGCAGCTTCGTCCAGGACGGCCGCCGTTACCTCGTAACCGACACGGTCGGGTTCATTCGGCGACTGCCCCACCAGCTCGTCGAAGGCTTTGCGGCCACCCTCGAGGAGACCGTCGACGCGGACCTCGTCCTGCACGTAGCGGACGCCTCGGCGCCCGACGAGCGCCTCGACGACATGATCGGCGCCGTCGACTCGGTGCTCGCGGAGATCGGCGCGGCGGAGGTCCCGATCGAGCTCGTCCTGAACAAGATCGACGAGGTCGACCCTCTGAGGCGACGGCGCCTCGCGAACCGCTTCCCCGGGTCGCTAGAGATCTCTGCCCTGACCGGGGAAGGGCTGGACGACTTGCGCGCCCGCGTCGCCGAGCGCTTTGGTGAGCGGCTGCGGCCGGTGCGCCTGCTCGTTCCCTACGACCAGGGGAGGATTCTGGCGGAGCTCTACGAGCTTGGGGCCCCCATCGAAGAGCGCCTCGACACGTCGGAGGGCGTGATCGTCGTCGCCCGGCTGCCGCAGCGCGAGGTGGCGCGCTTCGCGCCCTACCTTGTCTCCGAGCCGGCCGCGCGAGCGCGGGGCCGGTGATCGAAGTCGCGATCACGCGTGTGCGCGCGGACGCGCGTCTGCCCGAGCGCGCCTACGCCGGAGATGCGGGTTTCGACCTGGCGACGTGCGAGGCTGTCCGGCTGGCCCCCGGCGAACGTGCCCTCGTGCCCACAGGGCTCGCCGTCGCCATTCCCGAGGGCTATGCGGGGTTTGTACAGCCGCGCTCTGGCCTGGCCGCCCGCGACGGGATCACGGTCGTGAACTCGCCGGGACTCGTTGACCCGGGTTACCGGGGGGAGATCCAGGTCGTGCTCCTGAACACGGATCGGGAGCGCACGTTCACCGCCGAGGCGGGCGAGCGGATCGCCCAACTCGTCGTCCTCGCCGTACCCGAGCTCACGCTGCGCGAGGTTGCGGACCTTCCCGCGAGCGAGCGGGGCGTGCGCGGCTTCGGCTCTTCACAAACCGTGTGATGGAACCCCGCATTCGCGTGTCGGCGATCCTGCGGCGGGAGACCGGGGTCCTCCTCGTCCGCCAAGAGAAGCCGGGACGCGAGTACTGGCTGCTGCCGGGAGGCGGGGTCAACGCGGGAGAGTCGCTCGTCGATGCGCTCCGTCGCGAGCTCGAGGAGGAAGTTGGGCTCGCCGAAGACTTCGTCTTCGAGGGCCCGGTGGCGATCGCGGACTCGATCGCGCCTCCGGGCGCACCCGCGAAGCACGTCGTCCACATCATCTTCGCCGGACATCTGGGGCGCCGCTCGCTCGAGCGCGTGACCTCGGCCGACGCGGCCGTCCGCAACCATCGCCTCTTCGACCCGGAAGAGCTCGTGGGCATCACGCTCCACCCGCCGATCCAGCGCTTCCTAGCCCGCTGGCAGCCCGGCGACCCGGTTGTCTACCTCGGCGCCATGTGGGCCCCCTGAGCAGGCGCTAGAAACGGCCGCCGCGCGCGCGGGCCCGCTCGGCAGACACTCGCTGCGCGGAGCTCTCGAAATCGTCGGGGAGCGGCTCGAGATCGGGCGGCTCCCCCAGCCGGCGGGCGAGCGCCTTTCCGATCAGCCAGTCCGCGAGCCACGGGTTACGGGGGAGGAGAGGGCCGTGCAAGTACGTCCCCAGTGCGCTGCCGAAGCGGGAGCCTTCGACGCCGTCCTCGCCGTTGTTCCCGAAGCCCGCGACGACGCGTCCAAGCGGCTCTGCGCCCTCATCGAGGTACGTTCGGCCGGCGTGGTTCTCGAAGCCGGCGAGCGTTCGCCGGTGGCCGGGCTCGAGCTCGCACTCGAGCAGGACGTCCCCGATCATGCGGCGCTCGCCGGCGACGGTGTGCTGGGGGAGGAGGCCGATGCCGGGAAGCTCGGCGCCCGAGCGCCCGCGGTAGAAACGTCCTAGGAGCTGGTAGCCGCCGCAGACCGCGAGGAACGCGGCTCCGCCGGCGACTGCTTCGCGGAGGGACTCTCCCTTCGTCGCCAGGTCGGGGGCGACCAGCGCCTGCTCCCGGTCCTGGCCTCCCCCGACGTAGTAGAGGTCGTGCTCATCCGGGTTCGCTTCCTCGCCGAGGCCGATGGTGCGGTAGTCGAACCCGATTCCCCGCCAGGCAGCGCGACGCTCCAGCACGGCGATGTTGCCGCGGTCGGCGTAGATGTTCAAGTAGTCCGGATAGAGGTGCCCGACGACGATCTTCGGCTTCACGCAGCCTCCTCCCAGTACGGACGTGCGAGCCCTCGCGCGACCGCGATCCTGCGCAGGGCGAGCATGGCGGTGTACGTCGGGAGGACGACGAGCTCCGCGCCCCGGGGCGTCAGCTCCAGACCCCGGTCGAGCGCGCGCTCGAGGTCGGCGACCACCTCGATGCGCTCGGGCGGCACGCCGCCGTATTTGAAGCGCAGGGCGAGCTCGTGCGCCCGCCCGCCGGTCACGACCAGCCGCTCGAGACCCTCGGCGAGGGGCTCGAAGTCGACGTCCCAGATCCAGGACACGTCCCGTCCGTCCGCGATGTTGTCGTTCAGCGCCACGACGGCCACGCGCGGCCCCCCGTCGGCGACGAGCGTGCGCACCACCTCGTTTGCCCCCGCGGGGTTCTTGATCAAGAGCAGGAGGACGGCCTTGTCGCCGGACGGGATCCGCTCGAAACGGCCGAAGGCGGCGCGGAAGCGCGCGAGGCCCGCCTCGACGTCGTCCAGCGAGGCTCCGAGCACGAGGGCGAGGGACGCGGCCGCGACAGCGTTGTAAACGTTGTAGAGGCCCGGGAGCGGTAGGGAGACGCGCCTCGTTCCCTGGGGGGTGACGAGGTCGAACGCGGCGCTCTCGAGCCCGGAGAGCACGATCGACCGCGCAGCCACGTCGAGCGGTGGCCGCTCCTCCCCGCATCCGGGGCAGGCGTAGTCGCCCAGATGCCCAACGTAGGCAGCGCGATACGTGTAGGGCGCGCCGCACGAGCGGCAGTACTTCGAGTCGGCGGCGTGGGGGAGTCGCTCGCGTGCAGCCGTAGGGTCGTCAAGGCCGAAGCGCAGAAGGTTCGCGCGTCCCCGCGCGATGTCCGCCAGGAGGGGGTCGTCGACGTTCACGATCGCGGTGGCGCCCGCATCTAGCTCAGCGAGGGCGCTCCGCCAGCGCTCGGCCACGAGCTCGAGCTCGCCGTAGCGATCGAGCTGGTCACGGAAGAGGTTCCCGAGGCAGACCGCATGAGGCCTGATTCGGCCGACCACGTCGGGAAATGCGCCCTCGTCCACCTCGAAGAGGCCCAGCTCCGCGTCGGGGGCGGCCAGGAGAGCCGAGGCGACGCCCGAGACCAGGTTGGCGCCTGCGCGGTTGTGTGCGAGGCGAACCCGCCCCCCCAGGATCTCCGCGACGATCGCCGCTGTCGTGGTCTTGCCGTTCGTGGCCGACACGAGCGCGGAGCCGCGGGGCAGGCGCTGGGCCAGCGTCCGCAGCGCGCGGGGATCGAGCGCCGCGAGGATCTTCCCCGGAAGGGTCGTGCCGCCGCCCCGGCCCGCAAGGCGCGACAGGCGCCCCGCCGCTCTCGCGACGGCGATTTCGAGCTGAAGTCGCACCCGCTCAATCCTACGTTCACTCGAAGGAGTGAATCTCGGCCCGTTCCCTCGTTCCAGGGAGGAGCGGGAGGCCCAGTCCGTTCGATGTAGGTGCCGACGGACTTCCCTTGCGGCCCGCGCGCCAGCGCGGAGGAAGGAATCGACGGCATGCGGCCAGTCGGCGGCACGAAGGGCAATCTGCGAGGCAGCGCTCTCTGGGGCAAGAAGACCAAGGGCGAGGCTCGCTCGAGCGCGCTCTGGGGCAAGCCCGGGCGCCGCTTCGCCGCCTTCCTCGCCGTGGTCGGCGTGCTCGCCGCTCCGGTTGCCGCACCCGCCTCGACCGGGAGCGCGGCCTCTTCGGGCGCGCTCGTCCCCGAAGCGCTGCTCGCCCGCGCGCAGGGCCATCCCACCTGGAGCTTCCGCGTTATCGTGCAGGCGAAGCCGGGCAAGAGCTCGACGTACGTCGCGAGCCTCGTCAGAGACGTCGTCTCGAAGCACCCCGGCAAGTCCAAGGGTTTGAAGAAGAAGTTTTCCGCCGTCAACGGCGTCGCCGCCCAGTTGACAGGCGCGCAGCTCGTGCAGCTGGCGAAGCAGAAGGGCATCCTGGCCATCACGCGCGACCGGCGACTCGTCGCCACCGGTCAGTTCTCGAACGACCAGGGTTGGGCGCAAACCGCAGGCGTGGACGACTACTGGGTCGGCCAGGCGCTTTCCGGCCTCGCGATGCCGGCGATCGCAATCGTCGACTCCGGCGTCCAGACGGGCCGGCTCGATTTCAGCGGACGCCTGCTCAAGCAGGTTCGCCTCACGAGCCTCGCTCCGAACTCGCTCGGCGACGGGCGCGGCCACGGAACCTTCGTCGCGGGCATCGCGGCCGGCGCGGCCACCAGGTACGCAGGCGCAGCTCCGACGGCACCGATCGTCTCCCTCGACGTCATGGATGACAACGGCATGGCGCTGACGAGCGATGTCATCGCCGCGGCCGACTGGATCCTGCAGAACAAGGCGGCCTACAACATCCGGGTCGCCAACTTCTCGCTGCAGTCCTCGACCCCGGCCAGCTTCGCTTACGACCCGCTCGACCAGGCGGTCGAGAAGCTCTGGTTCTCCGGTGTCGTTGTGGTCGCCTCCGCCGGCAACTACGGCGACAACGGCCAGCCGACGACGGTCGGGTACGCCCCCGGCAACGATCCCTTCATCATCACGGTCGGCGCCTCAGATCTGAACGGAACGCCGTGGAGCGCTGCGGACGACTTCGCGGCTCCCTGGTCGGCCTTCGGCTACACGCTCGACGGCTTCGCGAAGCCTGACATCGGCGCCCCTGGACGGGTGCTCGTGGGCCCGGTTCCCTCGTTGTCGACGATGGCGCGTGAGCACCCCGAGCGGGTGACGGCGCCCGGCTACATGTGGATGTCCGGAACGTCTTTCGCCGCGCCCGTCGTCTCCGGCGCGGCAGCGCTGGTCATCGCCCATCACCCGAACTGGACGCCCGACCAAGTCAAGGGCGCCCTCATGCTGAGCGCGCAGCCTACGGCCGGTGGCATGGCTCTGGGCGTGGGGGAGGTCGACGCGAACGCGGCCTCGCAAGTAGCGAGCCCGCCCAACCCGAATCTCGCCCTGAACCAGTTCGTCAGCCCCGACGTCTCCGGTGGCTTCGCCTTCGACGCGGCCAGCTGGGCCAACACGGCTCAGGCGGACGCGTCATGGAACAGCGCCTCCTGGAACAGCGCGTCCTGGGCGAACGCCTCCTGGGCAAATGCCTCCTGGAACAGCGCTTCCTGGGCGAACGCTTCTTGGGCCGCAGCCTCCTGGGCCGCAGCCTCGTGGAATGCCGCCAGCTGGGCGAACGCTTCCTGGGCCGCCGCCTCGTGGAGCGCTGCCAGCTGGGCCGCAGCGGCCTGGGCTTCATAGCGCCCCGAGCGCCTCAGCACGCCAATCCCTCGAAAGAGTGAACCTCGTCCCTCCTCCCGCAAACGGGGGACGTGACTTCCCGGGAATCCCCCTAGCTTGCGGTCTGCGTCACGAATCACCAGCGGCCGCGCGAAAGCGCGAGGGAGAGGAAAACGAGAGACCTGATGCGGCGAGATCTGATGCGGCACGATCGCGGTTCGAGCGGAGACCTTCGGTGGAGCGCCCTCTGGGGCAAGCCCTCGAAGGGCGAGACGCGCTCCAGCGCTCTCTGGGGCAAGGGCGGACGCGGGTTCCTTGCGACGCTCGTCGTCGCTCTCGCGTTGAGCGCGCCCGCCGCGCTCGCGTCCGGGGGCGGAAGCGAGTACACGGCGTTCACCACCCCGGGCTTGCTCGGCGCCGCCCAGGCGAACCCGAATGCGACCTTCCAGGTCATCGTCGAGGGCGACAGGAGCACCGGCTGGGTCGCCAAGCAGATCGCCGACTTCAACAGCTCCAAGGCGAAGGTCAAGCGCCGCTACAGCGTCATCAACGGAGTCGCCGCCACCCTGACCGGCAAGCAGATTCTCATCCTCGCGCGCAAATCTCGGATTCGCGCGATCACCGAGGACGCTCCGGTGCGGCTCGCCTCTTTCTCCACCTCCCAGCAGTGGCCTTACGCGTCAGGCGTCGTGAAATCGTGGTGGGACAGTGCGACCAATGTCGTAGCCCAGACGCCGACGATCGCAGTCGTGGATTCGGGAATCGAAGCCTCCCGCCCCGATTTCGCGGGCCGTGTGCTGGCCGAGGTCAACCTCACGTCCATCCAGCCGAACTCCCCGGGAGACGGGCGCGGCCACGGCACCTTCGTCGCAGGCATTGCCGCCGGCGGCGGGGACGGGTACGCCGGCGCCGACCCGCGGGCCAAACTCGTTTCGATCGATGTCATGGACGACAGCGGTATGGCGATGACCCGCGACGTCATTGCTGGGGCCGACTGGATCCTCCAGAACAGGGCCGCGTACAACATCCGCGTCGCCAACTTCTCGCTCCACTCGGCTGTGCCGAACAGCTTCATGTTCGACCCGCTCGACAGGGCGGTCGAGAGGCTCTGGTTCACCGGCGTGACCGTTGTGGTCGCGGCGGGCAACTATGGGGTCAACGGGCAGCCGAGCGGCGTCCCGTTCGCCCCTGGCAACGATCCGTTCGTCATCACGGTCGGCGCGCTCGACATCGACGGCTCGGTGAAGGCGTGGGACGACTCGAACGCGCCGTGGTCGGCCTACGGCTACACGCTCGACGGCTTCACGAAGCCCGAGCTCGCGGCCCCAGGGCGCTACATGGTGGGTCCGGTGCCCGCCGCCTCGACGCTCCCGCAGGAGCGGCCGACGAACGTGGTCGCACCCGGTTACATGCAGCTCTCGGGAACGTCGTTCGCCGCGCCGGTTGTCTCGGGCGCGGCCGCGTACCTGCTCGCGCTGCACCCCGACTGGACACCGGACCAGGTCAAAGGCGCGCTCATGCTCACCGCGAAGGCGCTTCCGAACGCAGCCCCGCTCTCGGCAGGCGTCGGTGAAGTGAGCGTGGCGGCGGCAGTCCTCGTCGCGAATCCGCCCAACCCCAACCGGGCTCTCAACAGCTTCCTCGTATCCGATCCGACGGGCGGATCCGGACGCATCTTCGACGCGGCCAGCTGGGCGAACGCTGCCCAGGCGAGCGCCTCCTGGGCAAACGCCAGTTGGGCGGACGCCTCGTGGGCCTCGGCTTCCTGGTCGTCCGCTTCGTGGGCATCTGCCTCGTGGGCATCTGCCTCGTGGGCATCTGCCTCGTGGGCGGCCACCGCCAACGCCAGCGCCTCCTGGGCCGATGCCTCCTGGTCGAACGCGTCCTGGGCGAGCGCCTCCTGGGCGGATAACGCGGAGGGCGATGCGAGCGTCACCGGCGGCTACTGGCTCGACCCGGCCGAGCTCGAAGAGGCGGCCGCCGAGCTCGGGCTCGCCGACCCCGCAGCCGCTGCCAGCACGACTGTGCTCCCCTAACCGGTCGAGCCACCGCGAGCCCCGGGCCGCCCACCCGGCTCGGGGTTCACCCTTTCGGGTGAACTTGGGGTCGTCCCTCGAATGGGGGACGCCGCCCCGCTAGCCCGGGCGTACGGTCCCACTATGGCTCTGCGGCCCCCGCGCTTGCGCGTGGAAGCAAACGGAGCTGCGATGACCCATGGCAGCGAGGCTTTGAGCTGGGCGAGATGAGCGCAGTACCCAGGGAGTATCGAGGCGCCGAGCCGAGGCCGGCATCGGAGCAGGGCGAGCCCACTCTTTCGAGGGGCGCCAAGGTCTACCTGGCCGCCGTCGGCATTGCCACCGTCGTAGCGGCGTTCGTGCCGCTCTCGCACCTGTCCCCGCAAACGAGAGGGTGGCCGACCTTTTTCGTGATCGCTTCCTGCGCCGCGATCGCGCAGCTCTTCGTCGTCCGCACCCCGCGCGACCAGTCCTACCACACCTCGATCGTCTTCCTGATCCCGGCGGCGCTGCTCCTGCCGCCGGAGCTCGTCGCGCTGGTGGGCATCGTGCAGCACATCCCTGAATGGCTGAAGGTTCGCTACCCCTGGTACATCCAGTGCTTCAACATCTGCAACTACACGCTGAACGGCCTGGCGGCCTGGGGGGCGGTGTGGCTCGTCCGCGACCTCGGCCTCTCCAGTCAGCCGACGATGGCGCTCGCCGGACTCGCCGCGTGTGTCGTCTTCGTCGCGACGAACCATGTGCTTCTCGCCACCATGCTCCATTTCGCACGCGGGCACACGCTGCGGGAAACCGGGCTCTTCTCGGGCGACAGCCTCGCCACCGACCTTGTCCTCGCCGCCCTCGGCGTCGCCTTCGCCAGCCTGTGGCGGTGGAATCCCTACCTCCTGCCCACCGCTGTCGCGCCACTGCTCCTGATTCATCGGTCCCTCAGCGTTCCCGCGCTCCAGGAAGAAGCGCGCGTGGATGCGAAGACCGGCCTCTTCAACGCCCGTCATTTCGCCGCGGAGCTGCGCGAGGAGCTGGCGCGCGCCAACCGCTTCGATCGGCCGATGTCCGTGATCATGGCCGACCTCGACCTGCTCCGGGACATCAACAACTCGTACGGTCATCTTGCCGGCGACGCGGTTCTCAACGGCATCGCTGACGTCTTCCGAAAGCAGCTGAGGCCATACGACGTCCCGGCCCGATTCGGCGGAGAGGAGTTCGCCATCCTCCTGCCGGAGACGGCGCCCGAGACTGCGCTCGAGATCGCCGAGCGCATCCGGCGCGCCGTCGCCGAGCACCTCTTCGAGGTGGAGACCTCGAGTGAGCCCATCCGCGCCACCATCTCCCTGGGCGTCGCGGGCTACCCGAAGGACGGCTCCGACCCGAACGAGCTGATCCACCAGGCAGACCTCGCCGTCTACCGAGCGAAGCTCCAGGGCCGCAACCGCGTCCTCGGCGCGAGCTCCGAGCCGCTGCTCATGCCCGGGGAGAGGAGCCCTCGCCTCGCCGCCGTGCCGGAGGAGGGGGAGTACGTCGCCACCGCCTCGCGCGTCCTCCCTGAGCAGCGTGCGAGCGAGCTCCGCGAAGCTCAGCAGCAGCGGCCGCACACCCCCGGCAGGCCGCACTTCCTCGCCCTTTCGGCTCCTCTTGCAGCCCTCGTCGGGCTGGTCGCGATCGCCGGTATCGCTGCGGGCATCGCGGGACTCCTCTTCGGTACGACCAGCGATGTCATCGGGCTGATCGCCATCGTCGTCCTCGTGGGCGGCGGCCAGGCGCTCTCCCTCGAGCTCGAAGCGGGCTCGATCTCGGTGAGCGCCGTCGGGGCGCTCGCCGGCGCGGGCCTCTTTGGACCGCGCGCCGCCCTGCCGCTCGCCGTCGCCATCGTTGCCGTCGAGTGGAGTGCTCGGCGCGACGACTGGTACTACGCCCTCTTCAACATCGGAGCCTTGAGCCTCGCGTCGCTCGCCGCGGCAGCGGTGTTCAGCGTCGGCTGGGTCGACAGCCGTGCCGGCGAGCTCGTGACCGCCGGAGCCGGCCTCGCGGCCGGCGCCGCCTACTTCGCCGTCAACACGGCGCTCATCTCGCTTGCCATGGCCCTCGAGGGACACGACCGCTGGCGTTCCGTCTGGAAGGAGCGCTTCTCCTGGCTCCTCCCGCACTACGTCGCCTTCGGAGCGGTCGGCAGCGCGATCGCTCTCGCCTACGGCGCCATTGGCCTCTACGGGCTCGCCGTCTTCGTCCTGCCGCTCCTGCTCATGCGCAAGACGATGGCCGCCTACCTCGGGCACACCGAGAAGTCGACGAAGAAGCTGCGCAAGGCGGCCGAGACCATCCGCTCGCAGAACGTCTCCCTCGAACAGGCGAACCGGCTCCTGAAGGAGCGCTCCACCGCCGCCATGGAGAGCCTCTCGGCCACGGTGGACGCGCGCGACGCGTACACGGCCGGCCACTCGCGGCGCGTGCAGCAGCTCGCGCTCGCCATCGGCCGCGAGCTCGGCTTGTCCCAGGCCGAGCTGGATCTGCTGGGGCATGCGGCTCTCTTCCACGACATCGGCAAGCTCGCCATCCCCGACGCGGTCCTGCTCAAGCCGGCCAGTCTGACAGTCGACGAGTGGGCGCTCATGCAGCGTCACGCGGACGAGGGCGCCCGCATCATCGACCGCCTGGGCTTCCTGAACGACGCCGTGCCGGCCATCCGCCACCATCACGAGCGGTTCGACGGCACCGGCTACCCGGACGGCCTCTCCGGCGAGGACATCCCGCTCGGCGCGCGCATCATTCACGTTGCCGACGCCCTCGATTCGATGCTGACGACGCGCATCTACCGCGCTGCTCGTCCCGCGGACGAGGCTCTCGAGGAGCTCCGGCGAGGGTCGACAACCCAGTTCTGTCCGCGCTGCGTCTCGGCGCTCGAGCGGCTCCTGCAGACCGATGCCCGAGACCCGCAGCAGCCGGCGGGAGCCCTGCTGGCGACGGCTTCTTAAGGAGGGCTTGACGAAACATCGTCTGTGCCGCCGGAGGCGCGCCGCTCGCCCCAACGCATCCGCGTTCAGAATCACGGGTCGCCCCCGTATCTGAAGTCGATACGAGGGCTCCCTGCGTCCTTGCCTCGGAACGACCAGCGCGTCCCGGCGACGGAGCAACGTTCCGCCAAACCCTCCTAGCCTCCGCTTGCGCTCGGACTAATCTGCTCTATCCTTGGACTGAGGCCGCCGTGCAGATCGATTCCGCCGACCTGGCTGCATTCCAGGCGGGGATGCGCCGCCGCTATTCGGACGACGAGATCCTCGCCGAGCTGAAAGGCTCTGCGACCCGCCTCGGCCGCTCCCCGACGATGCGTGAGTTCGAGCGCGATCGGGGCACTCGGATCCACCCCCAGACGGTCATCGACCGGTTCGGAACGTGGAACACCGCCAAGCGTTTGGCCGGACTGCGCCCGCGCCGATTTGCGACGCGTGAGGAGCTCCTCGCCGAGCTCCGGATGCTGGGCGAGGAGCTCGGCCGCCCACCCACGGGCGGAGACCTCCAGCGCCGGCGCGCGACGATGCCGTCCAAGTCCCTCTACTGGCACACCTTCGGATCTCTCCGCAACGCCCTCCGGGAAGCCGGTTTCGACGTTCCGCTCGGCGAGGAACGGCTGGAACGGGCGGTCGAGGACGGCGCGGCCCTCGCACGCCGGCTCAGGCGCCTGCCGCGTTTCACGGACTGGGCGGCCGAGCGCAAGCGCAACCAGGGGCTCCCCAGCGAGTGGCAGGTCTACCGGCTCGCGGGAGGTCGCCGGGGCGCCTGGACCACGTTCCAGTACCTCGTGCGAAGCCGTCTGGTGGAGGATGGCGCCGAAGTCGGCGCGGACGGGCGGGTCAGCGTCCCGCGGCGGCCGTCGCGAGCGCGGCCAGCCGGGCGAGACAGAACTGCTGCTCCTCGGGGGCGCGCACGGAGGGGAGCGGCGCTTCCGTGAAGCTGGTGTCCGGCTGGAAAGCCTCGCTCCGCACCAGACGGCCGTTGACGGCCGCAGCAAGCGTCCCTTCGGGCACGTCGCGCTTACGCAGACGCACACCCGCGTAGCGCTCCACGAGCTCGAGAGCCTCCTTCGTCGAGGCGAAGAAGAACTCTTGCCCACCTTCGCCGATCCAGAGCGGTCGGCCGATCCCGCGCGCGAGGAAGAGGACGTCAGGGTCGCGCTCGTCCATCCACGCGGTTGCCATCGACCCGTACAGCTCCTCCAACGCACCGGCCCTGCTTCGCTCCAGCTCGGCCAGGGCGAAGATGGCCTCGGAGTCGACGGTCATGTCCTCTTCGGCCCGCTCGAAGCCGTACTGGGCGAAGATCTCCTCGTCGTTCTTGATGATCCCGTTGTGGATCCCGACGACGGAGCCGTGACGGACGGGGTGGTTGTTCGCGTTCAGGGACGGATGGCCCTTGGTGTAGTCGCGTACGTGGACGAGCACCTGAGTCGCGGTCGCCGGAACGGAGATCTCGTCGAGGAGCTCGCTGGCCCCGGCTTGGCGCTTGTGCACCTCGAGCTCGAGCCCTGGGCCGCGGTAGCAGTATCCGGCCGCATCCGACCCCCGCTCGGAGATCGCAGCCATCAGCGTTTGTGCAGCGAGGGTCGGGTCAACAGCGCTTTCGCGGTTCAGGCTATATCCGGCGATCCCACACAAGGCGAAGTTCCACTCTAACAATCGTCTCAGCTGACCCGACTCGCCATCCCTCAACACGGTGGTGGCTCCTCAAGGCCGCTTCGTGAGAGGCCGATAGGGCATGCGTGGGACGGCCTGTCCGCAGACTGCCTTCGCCCGAACCCGATCCGACTCCCGGGGAGGACGGCGAGGAGACAAAGCTCGAGCTCGTGCCCGAGGCGGCTCTGGACGCCCCGGTTGACGCCGAGGAAGAGGACGAGGAGGACCGCAAAGAGCGTCTGGCGGCCGGCCCGACCCAGGATCCGCTCAAGCTCTACGTCCGCCAGATCGGTGACGGGCCCCTCCTGACGCCTGCAGAGGAGCGCGAGCTCGCGAGGCTGAAGGACGAGGGCGACGAGGCCGCCAAGCGCCGCCTGATCGAGTCGAACCTGCGGCTCGTGATGTCGATCACCCGCAACTACGTGAACTCGGGCGTTCCCCTACTCGACCTGATCCAGGAGGGAAACCTCGGCCTCATCCGGGCCGTGGAGAAGTTCGACTACAAGATGGGCTACAAGCTTTCGACCTACGCCACCTGGTGGATCCGCCAGGCGGTGACACGCGCGATCGCCGACCAGGGCCGCACGATCCGCCTTCCCGTCCACGTCGTCGACCAGGTGCGGCGCGTGATGCGCGCGCGCCGGATCCTCACGCAGAAGCTCAACCGCGATCCGCTCCCGGACGAGATCGCCAAGGAGAGCGGCTTCGACGTCAAGCGCGTCAACGAGCTACTCGATCTCGTGGAGGACCCCGTCAGCCTCGAGACGCCCGTCGGTGACGGCGACTCCATGTACGCCGACATGATCGAGGACGTCAACTCCGAGCAGCCGGAAGCCACGCTCGCCGTCATGCTTCGCGGCGCGGAGCTGCAGATCGCGCTGGCCCAGCTCTCCGAGCGCATGCGCCACGTGCTGGAGCTTCGCTTCGGGCTGACCGGGGCCGTTCCGAAGACGCTCGAGGAGGTCGGCGCCGAGCTCGGCGTGACCCGCGAGCGCGTGCGCCAGCTCGAGTCCCGAGCCCTCCGCGAGCTCCAAGCGGCAGCGCCGGACCTGCGCCTCTATCTCCGCACCGAATAGAGGCCGCGACCCCGCTTGTGTTTCACGCGCACAGGCGGATTGACTGGCCCAAGGGGACGATTTCGACGGGTGAGCGACGGCCGCAAGCGCGGAGGGGCGACTTTGTGCGTGTGAAACACAAACCCGCTCTCTCGGAGGCGGCTTTGCAGGTGGGTAGGGTGGACCCAGTGTTCGTCGACGTCCACTCGCACGTCGTTCCCTCGGGCGACGACGGGGCCCAGAGCAACGAGGAAGGGCTCGAGCTCTGCCGGAGCGCGGCGCAGAACGGGACGACGGTTCTCTACGCCACCCCTCACGTCTGGCCGATGCTTCCCCTGCCGCCGGAGCGGGAGGAGACCATCCGCGCGAGCCACGCCGAGCTGGCCCGCGCTGCAGCCGCCTTCGGGCTGGACCTTCGGCTCGGCTTCGAGCTGACGCCGACCACGGCGCTGCTGGAGGAGGACCCCAACCGCTTCCGACTCGGCGACCTCCCGGCCGTCCTCATGGAAGTGCCCTTCCACGGCTCTCTCGACCTCGCTGAGCGCCTCGCAGAGCACATCGAGGCAGTGGGCCTAGTCCCTGTGATCGCACATCCAGAGCGTTCTCAGGCCGTCCTGGACGATCAAGGCCTCGCCGCAGGAATGGCCGAGCGGGGCTGGCTCCTGCAGGTCAACGCCACGAGCATCGTCGGCTACCACGGAGCCGAGATCGAAGCGAGCGCCTGGCGGCTCGTCGACGACGGCCTCGCCGGCCTCGTGGCCTCCGACGGACACCGCCGCGCGCGGCCGCCGCACCTCAACGAGGCCTTCCGGGCCGTCCAGGCGAGACTGGGGGAGGGGGCTAACGCTCTCTTCGACGGCCGGGCTCTACCGGCTGGCGACCGCGTCGATCTCGCGGAGCGACGCTAGCCGGGAGAGCGATTCGATCTCGATCTGGCGCACGCGCTCGCGCGTGATGCCGAGCCGGCGCCCGATGTGCTCGAGCGTGTGCGGCTCCTCGCCGCGCAGCCCGTAGCGGAGCTCGAGGACACGCCGGTCGCGCTCGGGGAGAGACTCCAGAGCCCGGTCGAGGGCCTCCTTCTGGAGCCGGCGCTCCGTCTCCTCTTCGGGCAGCGGGTCCTCGCCGGCGACGAGATCCCCGAAGACCGCATCCTCCTGCTCGCCGATCGGCTGGTCGAGGCTCGTGGAGGCCCGAGCCGCCGCCCGCACTTCGATCGCCTGCTGCAACGGAAGACCGGCCTCATGCGCGATCTCCTCGAGCGAAGGCTCACGCGCGAGCTGCGTCCAGAGATGCCTTTCGGCGCGATGCATCTTCTGCATGCGCTCGACGACGTGGACGGGAACGCGGATCGTCCGCGCCTTGTCCGCGATCGCGCGGGCGACCGCCTGGCGGATCCACCAGGTGGCGTACGTCGAGAACTTCAGACCCCGCTGCCACTCGAACTTCTCGACGGCGCGGATGAGGCCGAACATTCCCTCCTGGATCAGGTCGAGGAAGGGGAGGCCCTGGTTGCGGTAGTTCTTCGCGATCGAGACGACGAGCCGAAGGTTGCATTCGATCATGCGGCGCTTGGCTTCCATGTCGCCGCGCTCGATTCGCTTCGAGAGCTCCACCTCGTCGGCGGCCGTGAGCAGCGGGTGGCGTCCGATCTCGCGGAGGAAGAGCTGCAGCGCGTCCGTGGTCGTCTCGAGCACCTCGGTCGCGCGTGGGGGGGCGGTCGGCTCGCGTGCGGGCTCCTTCGGCGCCTCGACGACCTCGATGTTGCGCTCCTCGAGCTCGCGATAGAAAGCCTCCACATCCGCTGGCTCCACCTCGAGCGCGTCGAGAGCCTCGGTCAACTCGGTAGCGTCGAGAAACCCGGCCGCCTCGCCGCGCTCGAACAGATGCTGGATCTCCTCGTTGGTGAGGGCGGTCGTCTCGTCTGCCATTTAAAGCACGCGCCGCCCGGGCTAATCGACGCACGCACGGACCCCGGGCGGTACCGGGGCTACCCTACCAATCGGGGCAGGAAAGTAAACACCCACTCCCGACTCGCGGAGTGGTATTTCGCAAAATCCGGCCTATTCTCCGAGTAGAGCCCGCTCTTGTTGCGGCCAATGGGGAGAGGGGACGGGTTGATTCTGCTTGACCAAGAAGCGACGTGGACTGGTGTCGGCGCCCTGGCGCTGTCGGCGTTCCTGCTGGCGCTCGGAATCGTCCTGTTCGCGCGTTGGCGGCGCGTAGCCGAACGGGAAGTCGCCCAGATCCAGGCGACGGGCGAGCGCACGGAGAAGCTGCTCACGGAGCTCTCGCGCGCGCTCGGCGACGCCAGGGACGAACGGGGTCGCCTGGAAGCGCTCGGCGAGCTCGGTACGACGCTCGACCTCGACGCTGCGCTCGAGCGGGCGCTCGAGGTCGTGAGCCAGTTGGTCGACGCCGACTCGGCGATGATCGTCCTCCGGCAGGAGGAGGGCGAGGCGATCACAGCCGCGTACGGGCTGACGGCCGAAGAGTCGGCCCGCGATCTGCTCGGCGTCCCTCCCGAGGCAGGAAAGGCCCGTGCGGTCAAGCTCGGGTACCTCTACACGGCCGAGGAAGCGGCCAACGACGAGTTTCGGCTCTCGGGCGGGGTCGCCGTGCCGCTGGCCGGCGCGCACGGGGAACGCATCGGAACGCTCGCGGTCTTCTGGCGCCGCGCGGATCGGGCCCTTACGGACGACCAGCTCGGGCGCTTCGAGGAGTTGGCGGCCACCTTCGGGCCCGCACTCGAGAACGCACGCCTCTACTCGGAGGCGCGAAGGCTGGCCGACACCGATCCGCTCACGAACCTCCGCAATCGCCGCTATTTCACGGAGCGGCTGCGCCGCGAATGCGCCCGCGCTCGGCGCTACGGCCGCGGCCTGGGGCTCCTGCTCTTCGAGACCGAGGGAGGCCTGGACGACCTCTTCTCCGCCGGTGAGCGGATCCAGGGCGCCGTCCGCAGCACCGACATCGCCTCTCACCTCGGAGACGGTCGCTTCGCGGTGATCATGCCGGAAGCGGGGCACGCGGACGCCGAGCGCCTCCATCGCCGCCTGCAGTTCGCCCTCGGCGGCCGCGTCGACGACAGCGACGGCGTCCGGCTCCACGCCGGCCTCGTCGAGCTGCGAAGTGAGGACGACGCCGCCATGTTCCTGCGCCGGGCCGAGGACGCCCTCGGACGCGCGAGGGAAGCGGTGCACGAGCCTCTCGCGGCCGTTCAGCGCCCCTGATCCACGGGGGTTCTCACCGTGAGCGGGGTGGTGGCTAGACGACCTCGCCAACCTGAAGGACCGCGACCGCGACAATGCGCCGCTCTAGAGAAGAACTTTTCGCGGGTTTCCCGAAGACGCCGTCATAGAGCTAAGAGAGCGAATCCGCCAACTCAGTTCGTGCCGCTCCAGCGACGCAAGGTCTCACGGAGCCGCCTTCCTCGAGCCACCGTGCGCTCTGTCTCGGTGCTCCAATGGGCGACTGGAGTAGTCGGCTTGGTAAAGCTCCAATGAAGGACCTTGTCGGGCCCAAGCGCTCGGTGCTCGTACTGCATCTCGATTTGGAGTGATTTCTCTTCGACCTGGATCCGCTCGGTGTACCTTCCGCCCTTGAGCTTGCCTAAGAACGTCACTTCGGTTTTGCGTTTCGATGGATCGAATCGAACGATGTGGGCGCTGTCGCCTCGAATGAAGAGAAAGTCAGTCCCCTCACCCACAGGGTGAATGAGATCGAAGTCTGCCTCCTGTCCAATGCTCTCGGTGAGACCGTTGCGGAAAGGAAACGGCAGGTTGCCCGCCTTGTCGAGCTCTCCTCCCATGTCCTGAAAGACCCGCGTCAGGTCCTGTAGCCAGCCTGCCACTGTTGATGAATCACTCTACGCCAGGTCGATTTCACTTGGAGACCACACCAGGACAGCAACCAGCGCTCGATAACGGGCGTTATGTCAAGTTGACGGGCAAGCCGAGGAAGTCGGCTGCCTCCTGCACCACGTCGTCCCCCGCGTCCAGCGGTTGGACGTCCACGACCCCGAGCGCGTCCTCGGCCCGGTCGAAAAGCGTGACGTTCGCCCAGAGAGACTCGAAGGTCGACCACCACCGGAGCCCTACTGCCCCCGCGTGACGTTCGAAGAGCTCGACGGCCTGCCTCTGCGTCGTCGAACGCTCGTTCGTGGCCACCAGCGACGGCCGCAGCTCCTCGCGCAGGAGCACTTCCGGATCGTCGAGGTCGATGAGCCCCGCGCCATCGCCGAGCTCGAGCGCGCCGAGCGCGAGCGGCTTGCCGTGGCGAAAGAGGTCCGGCGACTCGATCGACGTCCCCGTCAGTCCGGCAAGCTGCTCGACGAGCGCCGACACGGGTTCGAGGGACGCGTACAGGCACCCATAGAGGGTCGGAGCGTCGTGCCTCCCCTCACCCTGGAGCATGCGGGGAAACCAGAGTGCTCCACCGCGGGCTCGCTCCGAGACTGACTCGTCCCAGGCGAAGCAGCGGAAGAGAATCACGCGAAGGAGCCGGCCTGCTCCTGGCGGATGGCGGCGAGGAGCTCCTCCACCCTCCCCTGCCGGATGACGTCGATCGGACGCCGCTGGCGCAGGAAGGGGTTCAGGCCGAAGAGCCACTTCTCCGCCGTCGAGGGCTCGTACAGGCGGAGCAGCGCCGACATGACGAGCTCGAGCAGGTCGAGGCGCTCGGCGTTGTCGGGGTCGATCCCCTGTCCCCTCTTCCACCGGCTGACCTGCGCCGGGCTCACCCCGAGCGCGTCGGCGAGGCGCCGCTGGGAGCGGAAGTCGCGGCTGAGCGCTTCCACCTTCACTGCGGGCTCGACGGGCATGGGCGTCATTGTAACGCAACGGAAAGTGTTGCGACACTTCGCGCGAGCTCCTTGCAGGCGTCCTTGTGACCCATTAGCGTGCCGGGGTTCTAATGCTCCT
>JAIBJP010000049.1 GCA_020029625.1 Actinomycetota bacterium
CCGGTCTTCGAGGCGCTGCTCCGCGAAGGCGTGATCGTGCGGCCGCTCGGCCCCTTCGGCGCCCCCGGCGCAATTCGGGTGACGGTCGGGACGCGCGAGGAGAACGACCTCTTCGCGGCTGCGCTCGAGCGCGTCCTCGAAAGCGCGAAAACCGCCCTTTGAGGGGCTTCTGGCGTCACGGCTCGGTGGTACGGTGCGGACCGTGATGCGGGGGATCAGGGGGGCTCGCCTCGGGCTGCTGAAGGATGCTCCGGCCTTCCGCCTGCTGTTCCTCGCGACGCTCGCTTCGAGCATCGGGACGTGGCTCGCCTTCGTCGCTCTGGTCATCGACGTCGGCGGGCGGACGGACGACGCGAACTGGGTCAGCGCGCTGCTGATCGTCGAGTTTCTCCCCATCATCGTCATCGGCTTCTTCGCCGGTCGTCTCATCGATCGCGTCTCGCGGCGCTGGATCCTCGTGGTCTCGGACGCGGTGCGCGCAGGCGTCTTCTTCGCGCTCCCGTTCACGACCAGCGCGCTCCAGATCATCACGCTCGCATTTGCCGCAGGCATCGCCACGAGCCTCTTCCGGCCGGCGGTGTACGCAGGGCTCCCGAACCTCGTCTCCGACCGGGACCTGCCGGAGGCGAACGGCATCCTCCAGACCGCCGACAACCTCACCTGGACGATCGGGTCGGTGGTCGGCGGCGCGCTCGTCGCGGCGACCAGCCCTGACGTCGCCTACATCGTCAACGGGGTGAGCTTCGCCGTCTCGGCCGTCCTCATCCTGCGGATCCGGCAGCGCTTCGAGGAGGCCGACCGCGCGCCCAGCCGCGGAGGATGGAAGGACCTCACCGAAGGGCTCGCCCTCGCGGTTCGTTCTCGCGCGCTCCTCACCGTCCTCGTCGCCTGGAGCATCGTCATGCTCGCCAACGCGGGGGTGAACGTCTCGGAGTACTTCCTCGCCACGGAGGTCTTCAAGGGAGGCGACTTCGGCTACGGACTCCTTGTCGGCGCCACGGGTCTGGGTCTCGTCGCCGGCAGTCTTTTCGGCGGCAGTTGGGTCTCCCAACGTGGCCTGGCCGTCCCGTACGCGGTCTCGATCGCGCTGATGGCGCTGGGCTTCGGAGCGGCGGCGGTCGCGCCGAACGTCTGGGTCGCGGCGCTCGTCGTCATCGCCGCCGGCGCAGGAAACGGAGTGGCAGTGGTCACCAACGCGCTGCTCGTGCAGCGCGGAGCGCCCGATCGGCTGCGTGGGCGTGCGTTCACCGTGGTCATGAGCGTCGGCTACGCCGTCCTCGGTCTGGGAATGGTCGTCGCCGGGCCGCTGACGAACGCCATCGGCGCGCGGGCGGTGTGGGGGATCTCGGCGGGCCTCACGGCCCTCGGCGCCCTGGTCGGGCTCGTGCTCGTGCGCGGCGTGACGCCGGAGATGAGGCCAGGCGACGCCCTGCCGGCGAGCGATTGACTCGCGGCTGGACCGTCGAGCGGCTGGTCGAAGGCGTCCGCAGCGGTGACCGCCGGGCGCTCGCGCGTGCGATCACGCTGATCGAGAGCTCGGACGAGCGCTCCTATGAGCTGATCAAGCAGCTCTATCCCGAGACCGGGCGGGCTTACGCGGTGGGCGTCACCGGCCCGCCCGGCGTGGGGAAGTCGAGCCTCATCAGCGCCCTCGTCCGCCACGTTCGCGCACAGGACCGCAGCGTGGGCGTGATCTCCGTCGACCCGTCGAGCCCGTTCACGCGAGGAGCTC
Organism: Actinomycetota bacterium; assembly: GCA_020029625.1. Classification (GTDB taxonomy): domain Bacteria; phylum Actinomycetota; class Thermoleophilia; order Gaiellales; family Gaiellaceae; genus JAIBJP01. The sequence continues at coordinate 1,733 of JAIBJP010000049.1, forward strand.
TCCTCGGCGACCGCATTCGCCTGGCCGACCATTTCCTCGACCCCGAGGTCTTCATCCGCTCGATGGGGACGCGGGGTCACCTCGGCGGGCTCGCGGAGGCGACACTCCAGGCAGCGCTGCTTCTCGACGCGGCCGGCAAGGATCTCGTCTTCCTCGAGACCGTCGGGGCCGGCCAGAGCGAGGTCGAGATCATCACGATCGCGGACACCGTCCTGCTGGTCCTCATGCCCGGCTCGGGCGACTCCATCCAGGCGCTGAAGGCGGGAATCATGGAGATTCCGGACGTGATCGCCGTCAACAAGCGCGACCATCCCGCGGCCAAGACGATGGTGAACGAGGTGCGTTCGATTCTCGCCCTGGACACGGACGAGGGCTGGCGGCCGCCGATCGTCCTCACCGAGGCGCTGCAGGGTGAGGGGATCGAGGAGCTCTGGGACAAGGTCGAGCAGCACCGCCGTTATCTGGAGGAGAACGAGCTGCTGGCCGAGCGCCGCGCGCAGCATCTCGCCGGCGAGGTCTTTGCGGTCGCCAGTGCAAGGGCGAAGAGCCACCTGGAACAAGCCGTGACGGACAATCCAGAGCTCCAGCGTCTCCTGGGCGAGGTCCAGCGCCGCGAGCTCGATCCGCTGACAGCGGTCCGCGAGATCCTCCAGAAGGTGTTCAAAATGAGCTCTCATGGCGATCCGAACAGGCCCGACGCTCGCTGAGATCGAAGCCGCGCGAGAGCGGATCGGAGCGCTGGCGCGCGTTACGCCGGTCTTCTCGTCAGAGACGCTCTCTCGGCGAAGCGGCCGGCCCGTCATGGTCAAGGCGGAGAACCTGCAGCGAACCGGCTCGTTCAAGATTCGCGGCGCGGTCAACAAGATCGCGACGCTGACCGACGAGGAGCGTGCCGCGGGCGTCGTCACGGCGAGCGCCGGGAACCACGGCCAGGCGGTGGCTCTCGCGGCGCGCGAGGCGGGTGTGGCCGCGACCGTCTTCATGCCCCAGGACGCTCCGATGGCAAAGGTGGACGCGACCCGCAGCTATGGGGCCGAGGTCGTCCTGGTCGGCGACGGGTTCGACGAGGCCGACGTGGCGGCCCAGGAGCGCGTGGAAGCCGGCGCGACGCTGGTCCACGCATTCGAGGACGAGGTCGTGATCGCGGGGCAGGGGACGCTCGGGCTCGAGATCGCAGAGCAGGTCGGCGAGCTCGAGACACTCGTCGTGCCCATCGGTGGAGGAGGGCTCGCGTCGGGAATCGCGCTCGCCCTCAACGAGCTACGCCCGGAGGTCAAGATCGTCGGCGTCCAGGCGGAGACCTGCGCGCCGTTTGCAGGCGGCGGCGAGCCCGGGCACACGATCGCGGACGGCATCGCGGTCAAAAAGCCCGGCGAGCTCACCAAGTCGATCCTCGCCGACCGGCTCGACGAGGTCGTGACCGTGAGTGATCGCGAGATCGCGCAAGCGATCGTGCTGCTCCTCGAGCGCGTCAAGCTCGTGGTCGAGGGCGCGGGAGCCGCTTCGGTCGCGGCTGTCCTTGGCGGCAAGGTGCAAGGCAACGGGCCTGCCTGCGTCCTCCTCTCGGGGGGCAACATCGACGCGACGCTCCTGATCGAGATCGCTCGCCACGGTCTCACCCAGGCGGGCAGGTTCCTCGTCATCCGGGCGAAGATCGACGACCGGCCCGGCGCGCTCGCGCGCCTGCTCGGCCTGATCGCCGACGAGCGGGTGAACGTCCTCTCCGTCGAGCACCACCGGGAGGGAATCGACCTGCCCGTGATCGGGACGGAGGTGGAGCTCACTCTCGCCACGCGAGACGAAGAGCACTGCGACGAGCTGCTCGAGCGCCTGGCCGAGTGGGGCTATGCGACTGAGCGCGTCAGCTAGACGGGCCGTCGGCTAGACGGGCCGGGCGACGGGCTGCCTGACGCTCCGCTCACCGATGAGGCTGCGGATGCGGCTCAGCAGGCTGGGCCGGTCGTCCGGGACGAGCCGCGCGAGTTGGCGCTTGCGCGCCTCGCGAAGCATGTCCTCGTGACGCTCGTGGGCGATTGCCAGGTGGGTATGGGGGCTGTAGTACATGCTCACCAGACGGAAGGGGGCGTGACAATCTTCCTGAGGATGCATCAGGACTACTCGCAGACACCGCTGCCGAAGAAGCTCGGCATCAAGGAGGACTCGCGCGTCGCGCTCCAGGGCGCGCCTCAGGGCTTCGCCGAGGCAATCGGCGTCTCGCGGCGGACGAGGGGAGAGCTCGACGTCGTCGTCGTGTTCGCGACCCGCCAGGGAGAGCTCATCCGCCATTTTCTCGCGCTAGCACGGCGGCTCGAGCCGGACGGCGGTCTCTGGGTGGCCTGGCCCAAGAAGTCGGCCAAGGTCAAGACGGACCTGTCGTTCGAGGCCGTACAGCAGGTCGGCCTCGACGCAGGCCTCGTGGACAACAAGAGCTGCTCGATCGACGAGACCTGGCAGGCTCTGCGCTTCGTCTACCGGCTCTCTGACCGCCCGGCGAGCTCGAGCAAGCGCTCGGCGTAGAGCGGAGCGGTCGGCTCGTCCTCGTGGCGGAAATAGCAGTACACGTCCCGTCCTTGCTCCAGCGCGGGCCGTACGTCCGCCGCGAGGGCGGCGAGGCTCTCCTCGTCGTAGGGCGGGTCGCGGAGACGCAGGTACGAGAACGGCGCACCGTCGAGGGAGCCCACCCGCGCGATGCCCCGCTCGTCGAGGAGGGGCTGGACGTCAGGCTCCGACCACGATTCGTGGCGGAAGTCGAGGGCCCAGCGAAGCGTGGGGGAGAGCGAATCGAGCAGCAGGCGGAGGAAACCGTTGTCCCGCGCCTGCGGCACCTTGATCCGTACGGGGCCGAGCCGCTCGCCGAGGACGCCGGCGGTCTGCGCGAAGGCGTCTACGCCTTGGACGCGGCCGAACGACGTCGCCCCTCTCGTCATCGTCAACGCGAAGCGGAAGGTCTCGGGCGTCTGCTCGGCCCAGCGCTTGAACTGGCCTTCGGCAGGCAGCCGGTAGAAGGTCGTGTTCAGCTCGACGGAGGGCAGACGCGCCGAGTAGAGGCGGAGGAACTCCTCCGGCCGTGACTCAACGGGGTAGAAGCCCCCCTTCCAGCTCGGGTACGAGAACCCGGACGACCCGGCGTAGAGCGTCCCTGCTACGAGCCTTCCTGAACCTCGTAGACCTCGTCCGCGACGAGGCCGTGTGCATCGCGGTGGACGATGTTGGCGGCCTCGGGGTTCGGTGCCTCGACGAGGCAGAAGATCTTGCCCTCCTGCTCGGCGACCCAGTAGCTCTTGTAGTTGACGCCGTGCTTCGCTTGCTCCTGCAAGTCCTTCATGTGCGCGTCGGCTACGTCCGAGGCCGACACGCCACCCTCGATGTTGTGCACGTCCATGTACAGCGGCATCCCTGTTCCTCTCTGTCGTTCGACGGCCCGATCCTAACGCGGGGCGGCTAGAAGCCCAAGTGCCGTGCGATCACGAGTCGCTGCACCTCGTTCGTCCCCTCGCCGATCTCGAGCACCTTCTGGTCGCGGTAGAGGCGCGAGATCGGGTACTCGTCCATGTAGCCGTAGCCCCCGTGGATCTGCAGCGACTGGTTCGCGACCCGATGCGCGAGCTCGCCGGTGTAGAGCTTCGCCATCGCCGCGGCCTGCGCAAACGGCCGCCCCTGGTCCTTCAGCCACGCGGCCTTGTAGACCAGTCCCCGCCCGGCCTCGATCTCCGTCGCCATGTCGGCAAGCTTGAACTGGACTGCCTGGAACTTCGAGATCGGCTGGCCGAATTGCTGCCGCTCGCGGGCATAGGACGCGGCGAGCTCGTAGGCGCCTTGCGCGAGCCCTAGTCCCATGGCGCCGATCGAGATGCGCCCGCCGTCGAGGATCTCGAGGAACTGGCGGTAGCCGGCCCCGCGCTCGCCGAGGAGGTTGCCCTCCGGAACCGCGCAGTCGCGGAAGGAGAGCTCGCGCGTGTCCGCCGCGTTCCAGCCCATCTTGCGCATCGGCGTCGAGATCTCGTACCCCTCGGTTCCGTTCGGCACGATCAGGTTCGAGATCTCCTCGTCGCCGGTCTTCGCGGTGATCGTCACGCAGGCGGAGATGTCCGTGCCGGCGTTCGTGATGAAGATCTTGGAGCCGTTCACCACCCACTTTCCATCGCGGAGCTCGGCCGTCGTGCGCGTCGCGCCGGCGTCCGAGCCAGCGTCGGGCTCGGTGAGGCCGAACGCCGCGAGCTTCTGGCCGGAGGCGAGCTCGGGGAGCCATTCGCGCTTCTGCTCCTCGTTTCCGAACAGGAAGATCGGCATCGTCCCGAGCGAGGTGTGCGCCGCGACCGTGATCGCGACGGACGAGTCGATGCGCGTGAGCTCCTCGATCGCAAGCGTGTACGAGAGGGTGTCCCCGCCTCCGCCGCCGTACTCCTCGGGGATGGGAATCCCCATGAGACCGAGCTCGGCGAGCTCGGCGACGATCTCGTAGGGAAAGCGGTGCTCGCGGTCGAGCTCTTCGGCCACGGGCGCGATCCGCTCCTCGGCGAAATCGCGCACGGTGCGCCGCAGCAGCTCGTGCTCCTCGGAGAGGTCGAAGTTCACGGGTCGAGCACTAGGTCGCCGAGAGGCGCCGCGCGAGCTCCGAGAGCAGCCGCACGCCGTAGCCGGTGGCGCCGCCACAGTCGTAGTAGTCGCCGCGGCCGCGTTCGAGATACGCGGTGCCGGCGATGTCCATATGAGCCCACGGGCCTTCGCCGACGAACTCCTCGAGAAAGCGGGCAGCGAGGATGGGGGAGCCCTGCCGGTACTCGGAGGAATTCTTCATGTCCGCGAAGCTCGAGTCGATGTAGCGGCGGTAGGTCTCGTGCAGCGGCCAGATCCAGGCGTGGTCGCCGCTTGCCTCGGCGGCTTCCCGAATCGTGTGCAGCCAGTCCTCGTCGTTTCCGAACAGGCCCGCGTAGTAGTCGCCCATCGCGACCACCATCGCGCCCGTCAGCGTGGCCAGGTCGATGATGTGCGTCGCGCCCGACTGGCGAACGTGCCAGAGGGCGTCGGCGAGGATGAGACGGCCCTCCGCGTCGGTGTTGGTCACCTCGATCGTCTTGCCGTTGAGCGCCGTGATGATGTCGCCGGGGCGATAGGCGTGCCCGCCGGGCATGTTCTCGCAGGACGGCACGACGGCCAGAAGGCGGATCGGCAGCCCGAGCTCCGCGATGGCTCCGACCGCGGCGAGGACGGCGGCCCCGCCCCCCATGTCCGATTTCATCTCCTCCATGCGCTCGGCCGGCTTGAGCGAGAGGCCGCCGGCGTCGAAGGTGATCGCCTTACCCACGAGCCCGAGGACGAGGTCTCCCTTGGCGCCCAGCGGCTCGTACGAGAGCTTGATCAAGCGGGGTGGATTGTCGCTTCCCTGGCTGACCGCGGCGAGCGCGCCCATGCCGGCCGAGCGGATCTCGTCGGGGCCGAGGGCCTCGAAGCTGAGCGAGTCGAAGCGTCCGGCGGTCTCCTCGGCCCACTCCGCGAGGCGGGCCGGCGTGCATTCGTTCGGCGGTGCGTTGACGAAGTCGCGGCAGCGGTTCGTCCACGAGACGACGACGTTGGCCCGCTCCGCGTCCTCCGCGAGCGCGGAGGCGCCGGGCCCGCAGAAGACCAGCCGTTCGATCGCGTGTCTCCTGTCGTTCTCGCCCGTCTTCCAGCGGCCCGCGTCGTAGGGCCCGAGAACGGTCCCGTCGACGATCGCCCGTGCCTGTTCCGCGGCGGAGAGCGTGGAGCTCTCGCCGTCCAGGATCCAGGCAACCGACCTTCCGCCCACCTCGCCTGCGCGAATAGCGACCGCGGCTGCGGCCGTGCGCAGGGAGTCGGCGTCGAGGTCCCCGGGCGAACCGACTCCCGCTGCCGCAACGCGGTGAGCTGCGAGCCGGCCTTCGGTGTGGGCCAAAGTGGTCTTCCCGAGCTTGCCCTTGAGCTCGCCGTCCTCGATGAGGTGGCGCAGCTCGCCCTCGAGCAGCCCGTCGATTTCCTGGGCTATCGGGGGTAGGTCTACCGGGTCGGGAACCGCGAAGGCGAGCAAGTCGGCGTCGACCTTCCCCGGCGCTGTGTCGACGGCGTCGATCTCCATCTGGGCGAGGGCGGATGCTATCCGAAGCCCCTTCTACGGTGTGCTCGAATGGGGGATACGACAGTAGCCCTCAAGGCCGATGAGAGGGTTGCGCGATGAGCGCAGCTCTACCCTCTCAGCCCGCACCATCCCCTCGCGGGCGAAGAAACCCTCTCCCAGTAGAAGCCCTCCAGGAAATCCTCGGGGGGCTTCTGCGCGAAAGGGAGCTTCTTCGCTCCTCGGGCGCCAAGCGCGCGCTCGAGCGAAACCGCTGCGAGATCGTCCGCACGCAGTGGGAGCTCTCGTACGCGCTCTCCGAACGCTACGGCTAACCTAAGGCGGGCTTGACGAAGCATCATCTGTGCCCCCGGTGGCGCGCTGCTCGCCCCGAGGCTGCGTCCTCGGTCGCCCCCGTATCTGAAATCGATACGAGGGCTCCCTGCGTTCTCGCCCCGGAACGACCATCGCGTCCCGGCGACGAGCGACGCTCCGCCAAGCCCGCCTAGCCCCGTGGCGGGGGTGGACACGAAAGCGATGGGCGCCCTCTCCTCGGGCCACCTCGCCACTGACCTCGCCCAGGGCTCCCTGCCCGCGCTGTTGCCCTACCTGGTCGACAAGTTCGACCTCTCCTACACGATGGCCGCCGCCCTCGTCCTCGCGGCGACGATCTCCTCGTCCCTCGTCCAGCCGGCGTTCGGCGTCTGGTCGGATGCCCGCGGGGCTCTCTGGCTGCTTCCGGCAGGAGTGGCGCTCTCCGGGATCGGCATGGCGGCCACGGCGATCGCTCCCGCCTACTGGGTCGCCGTCGTCTGCGTGCTCGTCGCGGGCCTGGGGGTCGCCGCCTATCACCCGGAGGGCTCGAAGTTCGCGAGCTACGTCAGCGGTTCCCGCCGCGCGAGCGGCATGGCGTTCTTCTCGGTGGGAGGCAACGTCGGCTTCGCGCTCGGGCCCATCCTCGCGGCTGCCTTCATCCACGCCTTCGGGCTGCGCGGAGCCACGCTCCTCGCCGCCCCCGGGCTGCTGGTCGCGGGAGGGCTCGTGCGCGTCCGTCGCTACCTCGCCGAGTTTGCTCCGAGCCGGAAGGACCGTGCGGCAGTCGCCGACCTCCAGCAGGCCGAGCGTCGCGGGCTTACGCTCTTGCTCGTCGTGGTCGGCCTTCGCAGCGTCGCTCACATGGGCCTCTTCACGTTCATCCCGCTGTGGGAGAAATCCCAGGGACGCAGCGCCACCTATGGGACGTTCGTGCTGGGCGGCTTCCTCATCGCGGGAGCGATCGGAACACTCTGCGGCGGACCCCTCGCGGACCGGTTCGGACGCCGCCCGGTGCTGCGCTGGAGCTTCGTCGCCGCGACGCCGCTCATCCTCGTCTACGTCCTGGCGGGCGGTGTGGTCGGCCTCGTCGCGGTCGTGCTCGCAGGTGCCGCGGTCATCGGGACGTTCGGAGTCAGCCTCGTCATGAGCCAGGAGTACATGCCGGCGCGGGTCGGCATGGCGTCCGGCCTCTCGATCGGCCTCGCGATCGGGCTGGGGGGTGTCGCGGCGGTCACCCTCGGCGCCGTGGCCGACGCCATCGACCTGCGGGCGGCCCTCCTGGGCACTGCGGTCGGGCCCGCCCTCGCGCTCGCCGTCAGCCTCCTCCTTCCGCCTGCGCCGGTCCGGCGACGCGTCGAGCCGGTGCCTGCGACGCTGTGAACGTGGAAAGCGCACGCGAGTTCTTCGAGGGCCTTCCCGGTCGATTCGACCCTGAACGGGCGGGCGCTCTCGACGCCTCGTACCGCTTCGACATCGAGGGCGCGGGGAGCTGGTGGCTGCAGGCGGACGGCGAGAAGGCCGTCGTCACCGAGAGCGACGCGCCCGCCGACTGCGTCATCCGGACGGACGAGAACACCTTCCTCCGCATCGTTCGCGGCGAGCAGAGCCCCATGAGCGCCTACATGACCGGGAAGGTCAAGGTGGAAGGCGACCTGGGACTCGCTCTGCGCCTGCGCGACGTCGTCGGCTAACGGCCAGGAGGGCGGGCGGTCGGCGAGCATCTCAACCTTGCAACCGGCGCCTCGCCGGACTTCAATGGCGCTCGTGGACGCGCACGAGGAGCTCCCCGCCTGGAGCCTGCCCGCTGAGGCGGTCGAAGGTATCTCGCTCTCGGCCGACTGGCCGGAGCGGGTCGACCGGGAGTGGGCCTGGGGCGGTTCGACAGGCGCGAACGTCCGGGTGTGCATACTCGACAGCGGGATCGAGGGCGGCCACCCACTCGTCGGCGGCCTGGAAGGCGCGGTTGCGGTGTCGATCGGTGAGGACGGCAATGCCATCGTCGAGGAGGACTCGGAGGGAGACCTCTGCGGACACGGTACGGCCTGCGCCGGCATCGTCCGCGCCTTGGCCCCCGACTGCCGTCTCTTCAGCGCTCGTGTCCTGGGCGCCGGCTACACCGGCAGCGGCCGCGTCCTCCTCGCCGGTCTCCGCTGGGCGGTGGAGCAGGGTTTCGACGTCGTCAACATGAGCCTGTCGACGACGAAACAGGAGCTGGCCGGCCTCCTGCACGAGCTCGCCGACAGTGCGTACTTTCGGCGCTCGGTGCTCGTCGCGTCCGCTCACAACATGCCCGTTGACAGCTACCCGTGGCGCTTCTCGTCCGTCATCTCGGTCGGGAGCCACGAAGGCGCCGATCCGCTCGAGTTCTTCTACAACCCTTCGCCTCCGGTCGAGTTCTTCGCCCGCGGGCTCGACGTGGAGATCGCGTGGCTCGGCGGAGCGACGATTCGCGCGTCGGGCAACAGCTTCGCCACGCCCCACATGGCCGGTATCTGCGCGCTGATTCTCGGCAAGCATCCCGAGCTGACGCCGTTCCAGCTGAAGAGCGTCCTCCACCTCACGGCGACGAACGTCGCCCCAGGCGCATGACCGAAAACGACCTCCGCGCAGCTGTCGCGGCCGGCGTCCTCGGCTCGGAGGAGGGGCACGTGGCGCTCCTCCAGTCGGTCGTCGACGTCGCCCGGGCGATCTTCAGGGCGGGAGCATCGTCGATCTTCCTCCTCGACGAGGACACGGA
>JAIBJP010000050.1 GCA_020029625.1 Actinomycetota bacterium
GTTCATCGCCGCATACGAGACCAGGTAGAAGAGGAGCGCGCGGCCGCCGAGCGGCGTCCCGACCGCGACGGGGATGAGCAGGAAGCCGGCATGCGAGATGCTCGAGTAGGCCAGGAGGCGCTTGATGTCGGTCTGGACGAGGGCGGCGAGGTTCCCCCACGCCAGCGAGATGCAGGCGATAACCGCCAGCGCCACCGTCCAGAGCCGTGCTTCGGTCGGAAAGGCGGTCACGAGGAGGCGCATCGTCACGACGAGAGCGGCCACCTTCGTCGCCGCCGACATGAACGCGGTCACGGTTGTCGGCGCGCCTTGGTAGACGTCGGGCGTCCACATGTGAAAGGGAGCCGCCGACATCTTGAATGCCAGCCCCACGAGGATCAGCGCCAGCCCAATCACGAGGAGCAGACGGTCGGATTCACCCGCGGCCTCGGCGATGTCGCCGAAGCCGATTGCACCTGTGGCGCCGTAGACGAAGGCGCTGCCGAAGAGGAGGATGGCCGACCCGAAACTGCCGACGATCAGGTACTTGAGGCCGGCCTCGAGCGAGGGCAGTGATTCGACGGCAATCGCGGTGAGGACGTAGAGCGAGATCGAGAACCACTCCAGCCCCAGGAACACCGTCATCAGGTTCGAGGCCGCCACGAAAAACGCCATTCCTGCGGCGGCGGAGAGGAGCAGCGCGTAGTACTCGCCCACGCGACTGCGCTCCTGGCGCTCCCAGCCGACGCTCGCTCCCACCGCCAGCAAGCCCGACCCGGCAATGAGGATCTGCGCGAGCTCCGCGAGGCGATCGCGTTGGATGGCGTCGGCGACGACACTCCTGGCGCTGTCGTCGACGGCGAAAAGGATTCCTGCCGCGATGCCCGCGCCGATGAAGCAGAGAGCTGCGACGGCCGCGCAGAACGGGCGCCGCCAGCTCCACGGCAGAAACAGGGTGACCACGAGGCAGAGAGACGCCCCGCCGAGCAAGACGAGCTCCGGCGAGAGAGCGGCCCAGTCGATCGTCGGCTGCTCGAACCGGGTCACGGAAGTCCGCCGAAGAGCTGCAGCGCGTGGTCGGTGATGACGGCCGGCCAGAAGGAGAGGAAGAGCAGGACGGCTACGAGCGGGACGATCACCCCGATCTCGGCCGGGCGAAGGTCGAGGGCCTCGACGGGCACGGCGCTGCCGACGTCCTCATGCAGGACGGCGGAAATCAGGCGCAGCATGTACATCGCGGCCAGGACGATCGCCACGGCTCCGACGACCGCCCAGCCCCAGCCCTGGGCGAAGATCCCGTTCAGGATCAGGAATTCGCCCGCGAAGGCGGTCGATCCCGGTACGGCGAGCGCGATCACCCCTGTCGTGATGAGGACGGTTGCGAGCACGGGCCGCCCGCGAGCCATGCCGCCGAGGAGCCCGAGCTGGCCCGTGGCCGTGCGCCGCTCCACTGCGCCCGCGAGCAGGAACAGCGCGGCCGAGATCAGTCCGTGGTTGACCATCTGCAGCAGAGCGCCGTCGTTCCCCGAGGCATTGGTGGCGAAGAGCCCGATCACGATCAGGTTCATCTGTGCCAGGCTGGAGTAGGCGATGACGCCGCGGAGATCCGGTGCCCGGAAAGCGAGGAGTGAGCCGTAGACGAGGCCGATCGAGGCGAGGACGAGGATCGGCACGCGCCAGTCGGAGACCGCGCCCGGAAACTGAGGGATCGCAATGGCGAGGAACCCGTAGGCGGCTGCCTTCGAGACGACGCCCGAGAGCATCCCCGCAACCTCCGGTGTCGACTCACGGTAGGCGTCGGGAAGCCAGCCATGGAAAGGCCAGAGCGGCGCCTTGATCGCAAAAGCCGCGGCGAAGCCGAGGAAGATCCAGACGCTCTGGTGACGACCGGCCTCGGCGAGGTCGAAGGATCCTGCTGAAAGGCCGGCCGCGATGATCGCGACGAGCATCAGGAGCGACCCGGCCATCGTGTAGGCGACGAACTTGAAGGTGGCGCCGAGCCGACCCGGCCCGCCCCAGACGCCGATCAGCACGTACAGCGGGATCAGCATCGCCTCCCAGAACACGTAGAAGACGAGCAGGTCCTGGGCGGTGAAGACTCCGATCACAGCTCCTTCGAGGAAGAGCAGTAGTCCGAGATAAGCGCCCGGCCGCTCTCTCCCCACCCAGAACCCGTAGCCGATCGCGGCGGCCGAGACGAGCACGGTGAGACCGACGAGCCAGAGCGTGAAGTCCTGTAGCCCGACGTGGTAGGAGACGCCCAGATCCTCGAACCAGACCGTGTCCGTCTGGAACTGGAGCCCGCTGCGGCCGAAGTCGAAGTTGGCCGCCGTGCCGACCCAGAGGGCGAGCTCCACGAGGGCGATCAGGAGAGCGAGGCCCCCCGGCCCGCGCGTGTTCTTCCACGGTGTGATCCAGACCCAGAGAGCGCCGCCGACCGGAACGAGGATGAGTGCGGTGGTCATTTAGTCATCTAGCTCACGATCAGGAAGACGAGTGCGATCACAGCCGCGCCGGCACCCAGCGCGAGCGCGTACGAGCGGACGGAGCCCGTCTGGACCGCAGAGAGGCGCCCGGAGAGCGAGCGGACGCCGCGTCCCAGCTCTCCCAGCGAGCGCAGGAAGACCGGCTCCTCGACGTACTGGAGCGCGAGCGCTGCGCTCCGCGCGGAGGGCTCGTAGAACGCGCGGTCGTAAGCAGCGTCGAAGTAGAACTTCTCCTCGAGCGTGCGAGCCGCCCACGGGTAGCGGCGGCGCAGCCGCTCGGGCAGCGGATCCGCGCGCGCCCAGATCCTCCAGGCGAGAGCGATCCCGGCCAGCGCGAGCGCGGTCGTCGCGACGACGGAGAACGTGAAGGTGACACCCGTCGCTTCCTCCGCGGACTCGGCGACCGGGTGCAGCCAGTCGTCGACGAGTGTCCAGCCCCACGGAACCTGGAGGAACCCGCCGACCACTGCAAGGACCGTCAGGAGGCCCACCGGCCAGGCCATCGCCAGCCCGCATTCGAAGCCCGGTACGTGCAGGTGCTCGCGCGCAAAGGCGCTGAGCTCGCCCCGGAAGACGATAAAGAGGAGCCGGAATGTGTAGAGCGCGGTGAGGAAGGCGCCGAAGGCGGCGACGCCCCAGAGCGCCCAGCCGAGCGTGCCCGCGTTCGCGGCGCTGCCGAGGATCGAGTCCTTGGAGAAGAAGCCGGCGAACGGCGGCACGGCGGCGAGCGCGAGCGCGCCGACGAGGAAGGCGCGGTAGGTGAACGGGAGCCGGCGTGCCAGGCCGCCCATGCGGCGGATGTCCTGCTCGTCGGAGAGGGCGTGGATCACGATGCCGGCTGCCATGAAGAGGAGCGCCTTGAAGAAGGCGTGCGTCATCAAGTGGAAGAGGCCGGCCCCGTAGGCGCCCAGTCCGACGGCGACGAACATGTAGCCGATCTGGCTCATGGTCGAGTAGGCGATGACGCGCTTGATGTCCGTCTGCACGAGCGCGATGAGGCCCGCCACCAGGATCGTGATCGCGCCGAGGATGCCGGCCAGGTGCTGGATGTCGGGCGCCAGCTCGAACAGGACGTGCGTGCGGGCGATCAGGTAGACGCCTGCGGTGACCATCGTTGCGGCATGGATGAGGGCGGAGACCGGCGTCGGACCCTCCATTGCGTCCGGAAGCCAGGTGTGGAGCGGTATCTGGGCCGACTTGGCGACTGCGCCGCCGAGCAGGCCGAGGGCGATCAGCACCGCGACGGGGGATGACTTCTCGGCGATCCCGTCCTGGAAGACCACGCGGAAGTCGAGGGATCCCGCTCGCTGGATGAGCGGGAAGAGCGCGAGCGCGAAGGTGGCGTCGCCGATCGCGTTCATGACGAAGGCCTTCTTGCCGGCCGCCACCGCGGTAGAGCGGACGTGCCAGAAGTTGATCAGAAGGTACGAGGACAGCCCGACCAATCCCCAGCCCGCGAGCAGCAGCAGCAGGTTGCCCGACTGGACGAGGAGGAGCATCGAGAAGACGAAGAGCGCCTTGTAAGCGTGGTAGCGCCGCTCCTCCGGATCGCCGTGCATGTAGCCGACGGCGTAGGAGAGGATCAGGAATCCCACCCCCGAGACGACGAGCATCATGAAAACCGAGAGCGGGTCGACGAGGATCTCGGCGCCGAACTCGAAGTTGCCCGCCGAGAGCCAGGTCCAGAGCGTCGAATAGTGGGCCCGCTCGTCGGGGCTCTCCCCGAGCAACGCCAAGAACGCGATCAGCGAGCAGACGAAGGACACGAGCGTCGAGCCCGAGGCGATGAGCCCGGCGTGGAAGCGGCTGATCCGCTGGCCCAGGAGGGCAATGAGGAGGACTCCGCCCAAGGGCGCGAAGAGCGCGATCCAGGCGGCGGGGATCATCCGCGATGATCCGTCCGGTGACGTTGCCGAGCTTCTGGCGCGCGAAAGGCACTACGCGTCCGCGTTGAGTTACACGCAGAGCCCGCGTCATTCTGAACGCGGATGCGCACGTGGGCGACCGAGGACGTCGCCTGGCGACGCTTTGCAGCCGCCCAGAAGCCGGAGGACGTTGCCGGGTGGGTCATCCTCTAAGCGATGTCAGCCTGTCGACGTCCAGCTCAACCCGCTGGCGCGAGACCGCCACGATCAGACCGAGCCCCACGACCGCCTCCGCCGCGGCTACGACCATGACGGTGAGCGCGAAGATCTGCCCGTCGCCGTTGCCCGCGTGGCGGGAGAAGGCGAGGAGCGCCAGGTTCCCCGCGTTCAGCATGATCTCGAGAGCCAGCAGGATGATGAGCGGACTTCGCCTGATGAGCACGCCGAAAGCCCCCGTGGCGAAGAGGAGCACCGAGACGACGAGGTAGGCGGCGACGCTAGGGCCTGTCATCAGCCTCGGCGCTCCCGCGGGACGGCTGTCCCGAGGATGACCCCGCCCACCGCGGCCACGAGCAGCACGATCGACGTGACCTCGAACGCGAGCAGGTGCGGGCCGAGGAAGAGCCGGCCGATCTCGCTCGGCGAGCCGAACGTCGCCGGAATCTCGGCCGCGTTCGCGAGCCGGTCGCCCGCCTTCAGCGCCACGACGACGACGACCTCGACCGCGATCGCTCCCGCGGCGACGATTGCGGCCACGGACTGGAGCGTCGGGCCGCCCGCCCACGGCGCGTCCGCCCGCCCGCCGAGGTAGGCGATGACGAAGAGAAACATGACGACGATCGCGCCGGCGTACACGAGCACCTGAGCGGCCGCGACGAACTCGGCCGCGAGGATCAGGTACAGCACCGCCAGTGAGGCGAGGTTGACGATCAGCGCGAGCGCACTGAAGAACGGGTTGGAGAAGAGGACGACCGCGATGCCCGACGAGAGCAGTGCCGCTGCCGCGAGCACCCAGACGACCCAGACGAGAAAGTCTTCCATCAGCGGCCGGTCGCCACTAGCTTTCCGCCTTCCAGACGGGGATGGGCGTGTCGTAGAGGTCGCGGTCCGCGACGGGTACCCGCTTGACCGGCTCGGCGAGCAGCATGTCCTTCGTGTAGATGAGGTCGTCGCGCGAGTACTCCGAGATCTCGTACTCCGCCTCGAGCGTGATCGCATCGAATGGGCAGGCGAGCTCGCAGTACCCGCAGAAGATGCAGCGCGAGAGGTTGATCTCGTAGATCCGCGCGTACCGCTCCCCCGGGGAGACCCTGTTGTCGGGGGTGTTCTCGGCCGCGACGACGCGGATGCAGTCGGCCGGACAGGCGGCTGCGCAGAGTGAGCAGCCGACGCATTTCTCGAGCCCGTTCTGGTGACGCCACAGCCGATGGCGGCCGCGGAAGCGCGGGTAGACCGGCCGCTTGAACTCGGGGTACTGCTGCGTGATCGGCTTCTTGAAGATCTGCCGGAAGGTGACGGCGAAGCCCTTCAGAGACTCGAGCGGCTGCGGGCTCACAACGCGACCACCAGGACCGCCGTGACGACCGCGTTGATCGTCGCGACCGGGAGGAGCACCTTCCACCCGAAGCGCATCAGCTGGTCGTAGCGGAGGCGCGGGAGAGTGGCGCGAAGCCACATGAACACAAAGATGAAGCCGGCCAGCTTGATCAGGAACCAGATCGGGCCGGGCAGCACGGGGCCGCCCCAGGCCCCGAGGAAGAGGGTTACCGCCAGCCCGGAGAGAGTGATCATGTTGATGTACTCGGCCATCGAGAAGAGGCCGAAGCGCATGCCCCCGTACTCCGTTTGGTAGCCGGCCACGAGCTCGGTGTCCGCTTCCGGTAGGTCGAACGGTGGACGGTTCGTCTCGGCGATCCCGGCGATGAAGAAGACGACGAGGCCTACGAACTGGGGCCCCGCGTACCAGATCGTCTCCTGCTGCTTGACGGCGATCTCGACGAGCGAAAGCGAGCCGGCCATGATCACGACGCCGAGCACCGAGAGCGCGAGCGAGACCTCGTAGGAGACGAGTTGCGCCGCCGTGCGCATGGAGCCCAGCAGCGAGTACTTCGACTCGCTCGCCCACCCGCCGACGAGGAAGGCGTAGATGCCGATCGCGCCGAGCGAGAAGAGCAGCACGAGCCCGATGGACACGTTCACCACCCAGCCGGTGACGTCGTAGGGCCCGATGTGCCAGACGGGGCCGAACGGGATGACACTGAAAGCCGCCAGCGCCGTGAAGGCGGCAACCGCCGGGGCGGTGATGTAGAGAACGTCCACGGCGCTCGCCGGGAAGAAGCTCTCCTTGCGCAGGAGCTTGACGAGGTCCGCAATCGGCTGGAGGAGGCCGAACGGGCCTGCCCGGTTGGGCCCGTAGCGGTTCTGCATCCGCCCGAGGAGTTTGCGTTCCACCCACGTCAGGTACGCGAAGGCTCCCAGGACGAGGTTGATGATCAGGAATGCCTTGATCAGGTCGATCCACCAGGGCTGATTCAGGGGCTCAGGCACGCGTGACCTCGACCCGGGAGGCAAGTCCCTCCGCGTGCTCGTCCTCGATGCGAACCACTCCTGCCAGGAGGCGGCGGTTGAGGCGCGCGGTCAGCGTCTTCGACGTCCCGTTCGAGCTCACCCGTACCGAGTCCCCGCCCGCGATGCCCCGCTCGCGTGCGTCGGCTGCCGAGATCTCGACCTCGGCGAACGCGCGCTGGAACTGCAGCTCGGGTACCCGCTCCACCGCCGGGCCGCTGAAGAGCCCGCGGTAGCGCACGAGCTCGAGGCCACGCCCCTCACGCTTACGAGCGCGGACCGCCCGGGTGGGCGCCGCGGCGCGCTCTGTTTCTGCCGGAGGCAAGGGGGCGTGCTCCTCGGGCAAGTGGACTGGCCACGGGTCGACCTCGACGCCGAACCTGCCGGCCAGGCCGGCGAAGAAGACCAGCTCGTCGTCCTCCGCCGGAGGCGCCACCGAGCGGCGCAGCCTCTGGGGCCTTCCCTCGAGATTGACGAACGTGCCGTCGCGCTCCAGATAGCTCGTTCCGGGGACGACGAGATGCGCCCAAAGCGTGAGCTCGCTTTCGAACATGGCCGTCGTGAGCACGAAGCGGGCCCGCTCGGCGAGCTCCCGGACGCGCGGGTCGGATCCGACCTCGTCCCCGGAGACGATCAGTGCGCCGATCTCACCCTCGGGCGGTTCTGCCGCCTCGCCCCAGGCGACCGAGACACCCCGACCGTTGGGCGTCCGCGGCAGGAAGTACACGGCGGCCTTCCCGCCGAGCCCTTCCGCCAGGGCAGCGATGTGCGCGCCGCCCGCCGAATCGTCCTGCGACCAGATGAGAGCCACCCTTTCGGCACGCTTGAGGCTCCGCGCCGAGGAGCGAAGCTCCCTCGGAGGGTTGGCCGCCGGGAGCGCTGCGCAGATGGAGGCCGCGCTGCCGGGGGCTACCGGCACGGATCCGGCGGGGTGGATCGTGATGACCTCAGCGCCGTCGCGCCGTGCTTGGCGGAGCCAGAGGTCGACGATCGGGGCGCGCTCGACGACCGGGTGGTCGCCGACGACGAGGCAGACGTCGGCATCGCGGATCGCCGACAGAGGCGCCCGGAAGCTTCCGAGTGCCGGGTGGAAGGACTCGGGCAGGAACGCTGTCCGCGACCCGAGGCCCTCCTGGACGAGGCGCGCGATCGCCGTCGCCTGTTCCACGGTCTCCGAACCCGAGAGGGCAACGACCACCGATCCCCCGGCCTCGCGGAGACCGCGCTCCGCTTCGTCGAGAGCCTCGTCCCACGAGACCGGCTCGAACCCACGGCGGCGAATGCGCTTGAGGGGCCGGCGGATGCGGTCGTCGGCCCGCAGGTGCTCGTAGGCGAAGCGGCCTTTGTCGCAGATCCAGCCGGCGTCGACCTCGGCGTGGTTGCGAGACAGGACACGTGCGACCTTCCCCTCACGCGTCGTCGCCCACACGTTGCAGCCGACGGGGCAGAGGCCGCAGACCGTCGGCACGTTCTGGATCTCCCACGGACGCGCGCGGAAGCGGTACGTGGTGGAGGTCAGCGCCCCCACCGGACAGAGCTCGATCACGTTGCCCGAGAAGGGAGCCCGGTACGGCTCGTCCTCGAACGTGGCGATGAGGGACTGGGCGCCGCGGTTGACCGCCACGAGCTGCCCGTCCTCGGCGACGAGCTCGGAAAAGCGAGTGCAGCGGTAGCAGAGGATGCAGCGCTCGCGGTCGAGCCCGATGAGAGGCGAGATCGGGATCGGCTTGTCGAACGTGCGCTTCGGGAAACGCATACGCGTGTTCCCCGGGCCCCAGCGGAAGGTCAGGTCTTGCAGGGGGCACTCGCCGCCTTTGTCGCAGTCGGGGCAGTCGAGGGGATGGTTCAGGAGGATGAACTCAAGGACGGCGTCCTGGCCCGCCGCCGCCTCCTTGCTCGTCTGGGCCGTGCGCAGGATGAGGCCATCCTGCGCGGTCATCGTGCAGGCGGCCTGGAGCTTTGGCATCCCCTCGACCTCGCAGAGGCACATGCGACAGGCGCCGACGGCAGCGCCGAGCCGGGGCTCGTAGCAGAAGACGGGGATCTCGATTCCCGCAGAGAGCGCAGCCTCGACCATTCCGGTGCCCTTGGGCACCTGGAGCTCGCGGTCGTCGATCGTGACGGTGACGAGTTCGGCGCTCATGGGCGCATTTCCGTTCGGGTCCGCGCGCCCCGCGCGTCGTTTTCCGCGTTACGCTTGATGCGGAGGGAGGCTCGCGGTGGCCCCGAGGGCCTTGTCCACAAAGGCCGGGTCATGCAGGGACCTCGATCTCAGCCAGCCGCCGCGCATGGTGCTGGTCGACTGGCGCCATCACGTGGTCGAGCGTGGATTCTCCGCCGAAGGGGCACCCGCCCTCGTCCAGGTGCCGCTGGAACTCGTCGCGGAACCTGGCCACGTAGCTCGCCACCGGCATCGCAGCCGCGTCGCCGAGCGGGCAAAGGCAGTTGCCGAGGATGCGGTCGCAGACGTCGAGAAGGAGGTCGAGCTCGCTCTGGGTCGCCTCGCCGGCCTCGATCTTGCGCAGGAGGTCGACCATCCAGCGCGTCCCCTCCCGGCAGGGCGTGCACTTCCCGCACGACTCGTGCTGGTAGAACTGCGCCACCCGCAGGCCGAGCTGCACCATGCAACAGCGGTCGTCCAAGACGATCACGCCTCCCGAGCCGAGCATCGTCCCGGCCTCTACCATCGAGTCGGCGTCGAGCTTCGTGTCGACCTGGTCCGCCGTGAGGACGGGCATCGAGGAACCGCCCGGGATGACCGCCTTCAGCTCACGCCCATCGGCGATCCCGCCGCCGATGTCGTAGATGAGCTCCCGCAGGCTCGTCCCGAGCTCCAGCTCGTAGTTGCCGCCGCGGACGACGTTTCCCGAGAGGGAGAAGACGCGCGTCCCCGTCGAGTTTTCGACGCCGAGCTTGGCATATGCGGCGCCTCCCAGCTCCAGGATCTTGGGGACGGTCGCGAGCGTCTCGACGTTGTTGATCAGTGTCGGCGAGGCGTAGACGCCCGAGATCGCCGGGAACGGCGGCTTCGTCCGTGGTTGCCCGCGCTTTCCCTCGAGCGACTCGAGCATCCCGGTCTCCTCGCCGCAGATGTAGGCGCCCGCTCCCCGGTGGAGGACGATCGGCAGGCTCCAGCCGGTGCCGAGCACGTTTCCGCCGACGAGGCCGGCGCGCCTGGCCTCCTCGAGCGCGTCGCGCAGGATCTCGAACTCCGCCAGATATTCACCGCGGATGTAGATGAAGGCCGCGCTCGCCCCGATCGCGTGGGAGGCGATCACGATTCCCTCGACGAACATGTGGGGGATCCGCACCATGATCTCGCGGTCCTTGAAAGTTCCCGGTTCCGACTCGTCCGCGTTTGCCACGAGGTAGATCGGCTTCGCGCTCGCCTCGGGCTTCGGCAGAAAGCTCGCCTTGCGCCCCATGGGAAAGCCTGCGCCGCCGCGGCCACGCACGTCCGCGGTGAGCAGCTCGTCGATGACCGCCTGGCGGTCCATCTTGATCGCCTTCTTGAGCGAGGAGTAGCCGCCGACCCGCTCGTACTCGGCCAGCCTGGTGAGATCGCGCCCGTCGGCATGCTCGAGGAGGAGCTTGTGCTTGGCCTTACTGCGCGCCACCGCGCACCTCCTCGACGATCGCGGGGACGTCCTCAGGCCGCACCGGCTCGCGATAGCGGTTGTCGACGATGACGACCGTCCCCCACCCGCAGCCGCCGGCGCACTCAATCGTCCGCAGGGTCACCTCGCCGTCCTCCGTCGTCTCGCCGGCGTGGATGCCGAGCTGTTCCTCGAAGGACTCGAGCACCTGCTGCGCTCCGACGAGCGCGCAGGACACGTTGGTGCAAACCTCGACCAGCCGCCGGCCGACCGGCTCGAGGTGGTACATGTCGTAGAAGCTGGCGACCGCCTTGCAGTACGCGGGCGTGAG
>JAIBJP010000101.1 GCA_020029625.1 Actinomycetota bacterium
CGGGACGAGATCCGCGACCGGGTGGGGGAGCTGCTGCGCCTCGTCCAGCTCGAAGGTCTCGCCAACCGCTATCCGTCCCAGCTTTCCGGCGGTCAGCGCCAGCGGATGGCGCTGGCCCGCGCGCTGGCAGCCGAGCCGCGCGTCCTCCTTCTCGACGAGCCGTTCGGAGCGCTCGACGCCCGCGTGCGCAAGGAGCTTCGAGCCTGGCTGCGGCGCCTTCATGACGAAGTGCCGGTCACGACCGTGCTCGTCACGCACGACCAGGAGGAGGCCATGGACGTCGCCGACCGCGTGGCGGTCATGAACGAGGGCCGCGTGGAGCAGACCGGGAAGCCACGGGATCTCTACGAGCACCCGGCGAACGAGTTCGTCATGAGCTTCGTGGGGCCGGCGCACCGGCTGGGCGAGGCCTGGATCCGCCCGCACGACCTCGAAATGCGCCAGGAGCCGAACGGGACGTCGACAGAGGCCATGGTCGAGCGCGTTGTCCACCTCGGCTTCGAGATCCGGGCCGAGCTCGTCCTCGAAGACGGGAGGAGGGTCTCGGCTCAGGTGACCCGGAACGAGGCCGACGAGCTGGAGCTGCACGAGGGCCAGATCGTCTTCGTCCGGCCCAGCCGCACGCACGTCTTCAGTGCGGTTGCCACGCCTCCGGATCGCTCGTAATCGCGTCGATCTCCTCCGGGAGATTGCCGGCCGCGAGGTCGGCCAGCGTCACCGACTCGAGCACGGCGCGCAGGTTCGCCCGCACCGCGATCCAGACGTCCTTGAGGCGCTCGGCCGGCCCGCTGTACTCGAGGGTCTCGGGCCGCGCGCCGCGCACGTTCGCGAGCGGACCGTCCACTGCCCGGATCACCTCGGCGAGTGTGATCTCCTCGGGCGCCCGCGCGAGCCAGTAGCCGCCCTCGGCGCCGCGCTGGCTGGCGACGAGGCCGTCGTGGCGGAGCTCGAGCAGGATGTTCTCGAGGAACTTGAGCGGGATGTTCTGGGCCTGCGCGATCCGCTCGCCCTTGACCGGGCCTTCGCCCGCGGCGGCGAGCTCCAGCACGGCGCGGAGGGCGTAGTCGGCCTTGGCGGAAACGCGCATGGCCGCATTCTCGCGACCCACGGCTAGGATCGCCGAATGGCCGACACATTCCTGCTCGGCGGCGACCTGGAGGTCAACCGCCTCGGCTTCGGAGCGATGCGACTCTGCGGCCCGCGCATCCTTGGGTGGCCACGCGACCGCGAGAATGCGCTCGCCGTGCTTCGACACGCGGTTGAGCTCGAGGTCAACCTCATCGACACGTCGAATGCCTACGGGCCAGAGATCAACGAGCACCAGATCGCGGAGGCGTTGCACCCCTATCGTGAAGGGCTCGTCATCGCGACGAAGGGGGGCCTGCGGCGGACGCGGTCCGGCGGCTGGCCTGAGGACGGCCGTCCGGAGAAACTGCGCGAAGCCTGCGAGGGAAGCCTTGCGCGCCTTCGGCTGGATCGGCTCGACCTTTACCAGTTGCACGCCCCGGACCCGAAGGTGCCGATCGAGGAGTCCGTCGGCGAGCTCGCCCGGCTGCGTGAGGAGGGCAAGATTCGTCACGTCGGGCTCTCGAACGTCTCGGTCGGCGAGCTCGAACGTGCCCGCCGCGTCGTGCCCATCGTCTCCGTCCAGAACCGCTACAGCCTGGCGGAGCGCTCGTCGGAAGACGTGCTCGAGGCCTGCGAGCGCGAAGGCCTCGCCTTTTTCCCCTGGTTCCCGCTCGCCAACGGTTCACTTGCCCGCCAGGGCGGCCCGGTCGACCAGGTGGCGGAAAGAATCGGGGCTACGCGCGCGCAGGTTGCGCTCGCCTGGCTTCTGCACCGTTCCCCGGTGATGGTGTCCATACCCGGCACCTCCTCACTCGAGCACCTGGACGAAAATGTCGCCGCCCGACACGTGGAGTTGTCGGATGAGGATTTCGCAGTCCTGAGCTAGGGGCGCAGCGTGGAAGTGTCCACGACCCGGAAATCCGAGCCCTTGATGCGGCCCAAAGTGTGGAGGTCGTCGTTGTCCCAGCCGGGATCGGGGGCGCCGGACACGTACCAGCTCGACCCGTTGTCGGCGACGATCATCCCGTAGCGTTTCAGCGCGCGGAGCACGATGCGCGCCTGGGGCGGGAAGCTCGCGACCGGGTAGTCCCTCCGCAGGCGCAGGCGGAGGCCCATGGGCGGCAGGCTGCGACTGGTGTACGGGCTCGCGAAGTGGCGCGCGGGATAGATGTAGGCACGCCGCGAGCGGCGAACCGTGAAGCGCAACGCATGGTCGATCGAGCCGGCGGCGACCTCGTCGTAGCGGGCGAGCCCGGGGAGGATCGGCAGGCCCGCCGCGTCCGCCGACGTCCAGCCTCGCGGCCTGAGACGGTTGGAGTTGAGATCCCAGATCGCGCCCGAGCCGGCCGACCAGGATGGGTAGAGAGAGAAGAGCTCGTAGAGCGCGCAGGCCTGGGAGTCGACGATCACGGCGTGGCGGTCCCCGTCGGCAGCCGGGCCACCCTCGATCAGGACGTCGTCCGGAATCGGATACGGGCCTGCGTCGCTCTCGTCCGCGTACTCGAAATCGACCGACGAGAGCGGCGTCGTCGAGTCCACGACGGTGATGGGAATGCCGATCGGGCCACCGTCCCAGAGCCCCGACCCAAAATCGGCATGGAGGCGCAGGCTGGCCCCGATCGAGTTCACGATCGTGCGCGAGTCCTTGCGGACCGGGAGCCTGTAGACGGACTTGTTCCAGACGCTCGTTGCCGGAAAGATCGGGCAATCGGGGGCCTGGGGGAGTGGGCGTGCCGCCGCGGGCGTGGCGAGGGCGAGTGGAACGATCAGGAGGAAAGCGATGCGAGCGGGGCGCACCTTGTCCTTATCGGGCGGCCGGCGCCGCGCGGTGAGCGAACCGGCATCCTTTCGAGTGATGGCAGACGAACCGAGCTATCCCGAGGGCTGGAATGAGGTGCGGGGCGCCCTCCAGCGGGGCTACCGCTTCAAGGACTTCGCCGAGGCGATGGCGTTCGTCAACCGACTCGCGGAGGCTGCCGAGGAGGCGGACCACCACCCGGACATCGCGATCTCATGGAACGCCGTCACCGTCCGCTGGTGGACGCACACGAAGCGAGCGATCACCGAGCGGGACGTCGCCATGGCCCGGCGGAGCGACGAGCTCGCGCGCTAGGCCAAAGTAGGCTAGACAGACTCTTCTGTCTGTTATTGTCAGCGCGCAGTGGTCGAGCTGGCTACTACCCCTCTGCCCGTCAGAGAGCGGATCCTCGAGAGCGCCTACGAGCTCTTCTCGACCCGCGGTATCCGCGACGTGGGCGTCGACGAGGTGATCCAGCGCGCCGGAGTTGCGAAGGCGACTCTCTACCGCCACTTTCCCTCGAAGAACGCCCTGACGCTCGCCTTCCTGGAGCAGCGTGAGGAACGCTGGACCTACGGCTGGGTCGCGGCCGAGGCCCGGCTGCGCGGCGCAACCCCGGAAGAACAGCTCCTCGCGATCTTCGACGCATTCGACGACTGGTTCCGCCAGGACGGCTTCGAGGCCTGCTCGTTCATCAACGTCCTTCTCGAGATGGGCAACGGCCATCCCGCCGGGAATGCGAGCGTCAGGTACCTGGCCAACATCCGCGCGTTCGTGCAGTCGCTCGCGGACGAAGCCGGCCTCCGCGAGACCGAGGCCTTCGCGCATTCCTGGCACATCCTGATGAAGGGCTCCATCGTCGCGGCGTCAGAGGGCGACACCGAGGCTGCGAAGCGCGCCCAGAAGATGGGGCGCCTGCTCATCGAGCAGTACCGCTAGAGACCCCCGGGGCAATCCGACCAAGGGCGGGCTCCGTAGGGAGTTCCTGAACATGCGTTTTCGAGCGCTCCTGGTCGCGGTTCTCGCTGGCCTGCTGGCTGCTCCTGCGGCTCAGGCGTACACGACCTTCTACGGGACGGTGAACGCTCCGAGTCTGATCGTGCTCAAGCGCGCGAGCGGGACCGTGGTGAGGAACGCCAGCCGTGGCAACAAGACCTTCGTGATCCGCGACCGCTCGGCGTCCCACAACTTCCACCTGTACGGCCCCGGCGGCGTCAACCGTCGCACGGGAGTCGCCTTCGTGGGCAGGCGGACCTGGTCGCCGGTCCTCCTGAGGATCGGCAGGTACACGATCGTGTGCGACCGGCATCCGCTCACGATGGTCAAGCACTTCAACGTCTCGTAGCTAGCTCACGGTCAAGGTGCCGTCGGCGACGGTGCCACGGAGCCTGATCTCCCGATCCGACCATGTGACATCGTTCGCGCTCGTCAGCTCCCCGACGGTGTCGAGGTCGAGCCCCCGAACGACGAGCGACGGGCCGCCGCACTGCGGGGGATAGGACTCGAGGATCGCGTAGCACAGGCGCGTGGTTCCTCCAGAGGCGATGAGGGCGCCCCTAACGAGGACGGGCTCGTCGGGGTTGGCGGTGAGCGCCTGCTTGACGGTGATCGCGGAGTTTCCCGGGGCGCCGGAGTCGGGGCCCGAGCCGCAGGCGGCGAAGGAGACCGTGAGGAGGGCGAGGAGCAGGACTCTCATGCCCTTCTGACGGCCTGTGTGCCCTAGAGGTTCCCTGCCAGCTCCAAAGGCTCGATATGTCCAGCCCCGATGCGCCACGCGGCGAGCTCGCCCGAATGCAGCGAGAGGATCACGTAGGGGCGCCCTTCCCAGAGGCCGATGTTCTCCACGTCGGTGCGTGACGGGCGCGGCGGGCTGGAGAGGTGGGAGTGGAAGACGGCGAGCTCGTAGCCCTCGTCTTCGAGGAACCACGCTTC
>JAIBJP010000051.1 GCA_020029625.1 Actinomycetota bacterium
GCTCAGGGACGAGATTGCCCGCCGGGTCGACGCGCTGCTGGCTGAGCTTTAGGATCGCTCGACCGTGTCCGTTGTTTCGGAGCACATGTCGCAGGATCTCCTGACCGTATCCGCGGGGGATCGGCTCGGCGAGGCGGCGAAGCGCATGGTCGCGCGCGGTGTCGGCGCCGTTCTCGTGATGGAAGGCGAGCGGCTCGAGGGCATCCTCACGGAGCGCGACCTCATGCGCGCCGTCGCGATGGGCTATAGCGACGACGCCCGAGTCCGCGACTGGATGACACGGCAGCCCGAGACCGTCGAGGCATCGGACGCGACCGACCATGCCGCCTCGCTCATGATCCACGGCGGCTTCCGCCACCTTCCCGTCGTCGACCAGGGTCGCGTCGCCGGGATCATCTCGATCCGCGACCTGATGCGCGTCGCGCTGGCCGACTCGTCGCCCCGCGGCGTCTAGGAGGGCTTGGAAAAGAGTGCGGCTAGCCGTATGGCGGCTGACTGCGGTGCTTGTCACCATATGAACACATTGACGCGCGTCCTGATCGTCGACGATCACCCCAGCTTCCGAGCGACGGCCCGCGCCCTTCTCCAGGCCGAAGGTTTCGAGGTCGTCGGCGAGGCAGAAAACGGGGTCGGAGCCCTCCAGCAAGCGAGGGAGCTCCACCCGGACGTGGTGCTCCTCGACGTCCAATTGCCGGACTTCGACGGGTTCGAGGTCGCGACGAGGCTGACGAGCCAGAACGGGGCTCAGCCGGCCGTGGTGCTCACCTCGAGCCGTGACGGCTCGGACTTCGGCCCGCTCGTGGCTCAGAGCGGTGCCAAGGGCTTCATCGCCAAGGGCGAGCTGTCGGGCGCTGCGCTCAAAGCTGTGCTTGGATAAACCAATGCTCCGCGCCCGGTGGGCGATTATCCTCACAGCGGTCGCGTTCACCGCGATCGCGCTGGCGCTCGTCTTCACGAGCGATCACGAGAGCACGCCTGCCTTCACGGCGGCGGCGAACCTCATCGTCGCCTGGTCGTTCATCGCCTGCGGCGTCGTGGCGGTTTCCCGAGTCTCGGATGCGCACTTCGGCCTGCTGATGAGCGCCGTCGGCCTGACCTGGTTCCTGAGCGCGCTCACCGAGTCGAACAACTCGTACGTCTTCTCGGTGGGGAACCTCCTGTGGGGCATTCCGCTGGCCTTCTTCATCCACGCACTCCTCACCTTTCCGCGCGGTTACCTCGAGACCAAGCTCGTCTTCGCAACCGTTGCCGCCACCTATGGGCTTGTTTCTATCGGGCCGCTTCTCTTCTCGGTCTTCGGTGAGAACACGGGCTGCGAAGACTGCCCACCGAACGAGTTCGTCGTAACAAAATCCCAGTTGGCAATCGATCTCACCGGAATCAGCTTCATCGCGGTCGGGCTCTTCGTCTGCGGCGCCACCATCTGGGTGCTCGTTCGTCGCTGGCGCGTGGCCTCGGCGCCGCTGCGGCGCATTCTCACCCCGGTCTTCGTCACCTCGGCCATTGCCATCGTCGTCTTTCTGCTTGCCGCCTTCGTGTCGGCTGTCTCGGAGACAGCGTCGAGCGTGCTCTGGTGGCTGCTCCTCTTTGCGGTCGCCTCGGTTCCGACTGCCTTCCTCGTGGGCCTGCTGCGGACCCGCCTGGCGCGCGCTTCGGTTGCCGGCCTCGTGCTCGAGCTGGGGGAAGCCCGTGACCCCGAGTCGACACAGGACGCTCTCCGGAAGGCGCTCGGCGACCCGTCGCTCAGGCTCGCGTACTGGCTCTCCGACCGGTCGCGCTGGGTGGACGTGTCGGGCTGGGAGCTCGACGTCGAAGCCGAGAGCCAGGGCCGCCGGACGACGCTCGTCGAGCACGACGGCGAAGTCGTCGCGGCCTTCATCCACGACTCGTCTCTCGACGCCGAGCTCGCCGGGGCAGTGAGCGCGGCCGCGAGTCTGTCGCTCGCCCGCGAGCAGAGCATCCAGGTCGTCCGGCAGAGCGAGAGCCGTTACCGCGCCCTGCTGAATGCGATCCCCGACCTCATGTTCCGCATGAGCCGCGACGGGACTTACCTCGACTTCAAGGGCGACCGGGCCGATCTTGCCGTACCGCCCGAAACGCTGATCGGCTCGAATGCACGGGACATTCTCCCCGCGGACGTTGCCGACCGGCTCCTCACGGGCATCGCCCAGGCGCTCGACACGGGCGAGGTTGCGACGGGCGACTACGAGCTGACGCTCAACGATGTCCGGCGGACGTTCGAGGCGCGAATCGTCAGGGACGGCGACGAGGCCGTCCTGATCGTGCGCGACATCAGCGAGCGAAAACGACAGGAAGGCGAGCTCCGCAGCTCTCGCGTTCGCCTGGTGCGAGCCGGGGACGAGGCCCGGCGCCGGCTGGAGCGGAATCTCCACGACGGAGCTCAGCAGCGCCTGGTCTCACTGTCGCTGGCCCTGAGGCTCGCCCACGCGAGGTTGCGAGATTCCCCCGAGGAGGCCGAACGGCTGCTCGCCGGCGCCTCCGAGGAGCTCGCGCAGGCTCTCGAGGAACTGCGGGAGCTCGCGCGCGGAATCCACCCGGCCGTTCTCTCGGAGCGCGGCCTCTCCGCCGCTCTGGAGGCGCTGGCGGGGCGGGCGCGCGTGCCCGTCGGGGTAACGGTGCCCCCGGACCGGCTACCGCCGGCCGTGGAGGCCGCCGCCTACTACGTCATCTCCGAGGCCCTGGCGAACGTGGCCAAGTACGCGGAGGCCTCTGCCGTCGAGATCAGGGTCACCCGCCAGAACGGCCGCGCGGTCGTCGAGGTGGCGGACGACGGCGTCGGTGGGGCGGACCCGACCCGAGGATCGGGCCTGAGCGGGCTGGTCGACCGCGTGGAGGCGCTCGACGGAGTCCTGCAGGTCGAGAGCGAGCCGGGAGCCGGGACGCGCATCCGGGCCGAGATCCCGTGCGAGTAGTCATCGCCGAGGACTCGGTCCTCCTGCGCGAGGGAGTCGTTCGGATCCTCGCCGAGGCGGGCTTCGACGTCGTCGGACAGGCCGGAACCGGCGATGAGCTCATGCTCAAAGTGCGGAGCTACTCTCCGGACGTCGCGATCGTGGATATCCGCATGCCGCCGACGCATACCGATGAGGGCCTGCGAGCCGCGCAGGAGATCCGGGAGAAGCATCCCGGGGTCGGCGTGCTCGTGCTGTCGCAGTACATCGAGCCGGCGTACGCGATGGAGCTACTCGCGGAGAGCGCAGAGGGAGTCGGCTACCTGCTGAAGGACCGGATCTCCGACATGGACGAGTTCGCGGACGCGGTGCGGAGGGTGGGAGACGGCGGCTCGGCGCTCGATCCGACGATCGTCTCCCAGCTCGTCGGGCGCCGCCGCCGGGACGCCCCGCTCGACGAGCTCACGGCCCGCGAGCGGGAGGTGCTCGGGCTCATGGCGGAAGGCCGTTCGAACCAGGGCATCGCCGAGCGGCTCGTCGTCACGGAAAGGGCGGTCGAGAAGCACGTGACGAGCATCTTCTCGAAGCTGCGCTTGCCCCCGGCCACCGCCGACCACCGGCGGGTCCTGGCTGTCCTGGCGTATCTCCGCGGATAGTACGGCTGGCCGCACCGCGAGACGCCTGCTGGCCTCATTAGCGGCCGGGCCGCGACCTGGGAGGCTGTCGGCATGAAGAAGCGCATGTTCATCGGCACCCTCGCGCTCGGCGTCCTCCTCTTCGCCCTGGCGGGCTGGACGGTCGACGGCGTCCGCTGGGCGTTCACACCGCTCCGCGCGGCGTAAAACCAGCGGCCGCATAGTACGGTTTGAGGTGTGGAAGACGGCTACGAATACGACCTCCTCGCCATCGGCTCGGGCCCTGCCGGACAGAAGGCGGCCATCCAGGCCGCGAAGCTCGGCCGGCGCGCCGCGATCGTCGAGCGGCGGACGATCGGCGGCGTCTCCGTCAACCGTGGGACGATTCCGTCGAAGACCCTCCGCGAGGCGGTCATCTACCTGACCGGCATCAGCCAGCGAGCCGTCTACGGAGACAGCTACCGGCTCAAGGAAGACATCACCGTCGAGGATCTCGGGCTCAGGACCCGCCAGGTGGTTGAGCGCGAGGTCGACATCGTCCGCAACCAGCTCGCGCGGAATCACGTCCATGTCATCAACGGAATCGCGCGTTTCGTCGACCCGCACACGCTGGCCGTCTCGGGCGGCGAGGAGCGGCGCATCTCGGCCGAGAAGATCGTGATCGCCACGGGTACACGGCCGCACCGGCCGAAGACCGTGGAGTTCGACAACAAGACGATCCTCGACTCGGACGGCCTGCTCCTGCTCGAACGCCTCCCGGCGTCGATCGTCGTGGTCGGCGCGGGGATCATCGGTATCGAGTACGCGTCGATGTTCGCGGCGCTCGGGACGAAGGTGACGGTGGTCGAGAAGCGCCACCGCCTGCTCGACTTTGTCGATTCGCAGATCGCCGAAGGCCTCCAGTACCACCTTCGCGACCTCGGGGTGGTGTTTCGCTTCGGCGAGGCGGTGACGGCCGTCGAGCGCCATGACGGCGCGACCGTGACCCTGCTCGAGAGCGGAAAGCGAATTCCTGCCGAAGTCGTCCTCTACGCGGCCGGCAGGCAGGGAGAGACCGGCGAGCTCGATCTGCAGAGCGCCGGCCTCGACGCGAACGAGCGCGGCTATATCGAAGTGGGGCCCGACTTCCGCACGGCCGTCGACCACATCTATGCGGCCGGCGACGTCATCGGCTGGCCGAGTCTCGCCGCGACCTCCATGGAGCAGGGTCGCCTCGCCGCCGCTCACGCGCTCGACCAGCCGACGCACTCCATGAGCGAGCTGCTGCCCTTCGGCATCTACACGATCCCGGAGATCAGCTACGTGGGCCGCAACGAGGAGGAGCTGACGGAGGCGGCCTGTCCGTACGAGGTCGGCATCTCCCGCTACCGGGAGCTCGCCCGCGGGCAGATCCTCGGCGACTCCTACGGGATGCTGAAGCTGCTCGTCTCGCTCGAGGACCGCACGCTCCTCGGCGTCCACGTCCTCGGAACGAACGCGACCGAGCTCGTCCACATCGGTCAAGCGGTGATGGGGAACGGCGGCACCGTCGACTACCTCGTCGACGCTGTCTTCAACTACCCGACGCTCGCCGAGTCCTACAAGGTCGCCGCGCTCGACGCCATGAACAAGCTGCAGGCGATCTCGACTCTCGCCGCCCGCGCCTGATGGCCGAGCTGCCGACCGGGACGGTCACCTTCCTCTTCACGGACCTGGAGGGTTCGACAGAGCTGGCGCACCGGCTCGAAGACGAGTGGCACGGCGTCCTGGTGGAGCACCGGCATCTCGTCCGTGCGGCGGTCAACGACGCCAACGGATCGGAGATCGACTGCAGGGGCGACGAGTTCTTCGTCGCCTTCGACGATGCGTGCGCAGCGGCCGAAGCGGCGGTGGTCGCCCAGCGCTCGATGGCCGAGCACCCCTGGCCCGCAGACACGGAGCTTCGCGTTCGTATGGGGATGCATACCGGGCAGGCGATCTTCGCCGACCAGGACTATCTGGGCATCGACGTCCACCGTGCCGCCCGCATCTGCTTCGCCGGGCATGGGGGACAGATCCTGATGTCGGAGGCGACGCAGACGCTCCTGCCCGACGACCTCGAGCGGCGGGACCTGGGCTCCTACCGGCTGCGAGGGATTCCCGGCCCGGAACAGATCTACCAGCTCTTGGCGCCGGGCCTGGGGGACGATTTTCCAGCTTTGCGCTTCGTCGACCACGACGTCGATCGCCCGCCCGCCCTGCGCGTCGTCCTCGCCGACGACTCGGTCCTGCTCCGGGAAGGAATCGCTCTGCTACTCGAACAGGCCGGGTTCGAGATCGTGGGCCAGTCCGACGACGCCGACGATCTCCTGCGGAAGGTGGACGAGACCCTCCCTGACGTGGCCGTCGTCGACATCCGCATGCCGCCCGGCCACGGCGACGACGGTCTCCGGGCTGCCGAGACGATCCGGCAACGCCATCCGGGGACCGGTGTCCTCCTCCTCTCGCAATACGCCGAGCCGGCGTACGCCCGGGAGCTGATCGCCGACAGTCCCGAGAGGGTCGGCTACCTGCTCAAGGACCGAGTCTCCGACCTCACCGGCTTTGCCGACGCGGTCCGCCGAATCGCGGCCGGTGAGGTCGTGCTCGACCCGGAGATCTCCCTGTAGCGGTAGGCCGGCGTATCGCCACCGAGGCCGTCCCTAAGCGGCGACCTTCATACGCGCTTGCTCGACCTGCTCGTCCGGCGTTGCTTCGAGGTCCTGCAAGACCTTTCCGAGCAGGAAGAACGTCGGCGGCCAGAGTCCCACGAAGATGGCGAGCCTTTCCGCCCGTTGTCTGGCCTCCTTATCCGACTGGGCAGCGGACCGGCCCCAGAGCGAAAGCGCCCCGCCGATCGACGCCAGTCCAAAACTGTGTAGCAGCGTGCTGTTGATGCCGAGCTTCTTCAGTAGGAGTGCGACCTTCATGGGTGATCCTTTCCGTTGTGACGCGGCAGGAGAGAGGACCGCGATGCCGCCGCGACGGGCACCGCGGTCCGGGCTCGAGCGTTAGAAGTCCCGAGCGCTCTCGTCGCGATGGGAGCTACCAGCCTTCGCCACGCCGCGGCTGACGATGTAGCCCGTCGCCACCACGCCGACGATGAGCCAGGCTCGCGGAGCGTCGAAGTTGTCGGCGACTGCGGAAGCAATCAGGGTCGCCCCGATCACGCCGATCATCGCCCAAAACTCAGTGGTGAGCGGTGCCCACTTGGTTTCATCTCGACGACCGGTCAGGCGTGTCCCCGCCGACTCGGCCCTTTGTCCGACCGTTTTCTCCGTCATTTCACGAGTTGCCACAAGACCCCTTTCGTTGGTGGTAGACAGGTCAGTCTCCCTCCACGCCGAGGCTCGAAACGCCTGGGTCGAGGTATTCGCAGCGGTACTGCGGGCGCGGGGTCAGTGCGGTAGGCTCGGGCGAAGTGTCCGAGCCGGCCGATCTCGCCGAGCAGCTGCGCGAGCTCGCGCTTTCCTTCCCCGAGACCTACGAGGACGAGCCGTGGGGCCACCCGGTCTTCAAGGTGGCGGAGAACAAGATGTTCGCGTCGATGTCCGTGGGTGAGGACTGCGTCTTGCTGACGGTGAAACTGACCGCCGAGGAGCGCGAGGTCGCTCATCTCTTCCCGTTCGTGAGCACCGCGCGCTATGTCGGCCGCTACGGCTGGGTCACAGCCGAGATCGCAGACGAGGAGGCGCTGGATTGCGCCTTCGAGTGGCTGCGGGAGAGCTACTGGCTCAAGTGCCCGCCGCAGCTCCGCGCCGCGGTCGAAGGCGAGTGAGCGCGCTCCGCGAGCTCCGGCCGAGTCTCTATCGGTGGACGGCCCGCCATCCCGATGCCGAGGACGATCCGCAGCCCGGCAGCCCGGCGGACTGGGGCCCGGACGTCGGGTCGGTGGCGTACGCCGCGCGCGACGCGCTCGTCCTCGTCGACCCGCTCGCGCCTGCGGATCGATCCGACCTGCTGGAGGAGCTCGATGAGCTCGTACGCCGTCACGGCAAGCCGGTCGTCATCCTCACGACCCTCCAGTTCCACCGCCGGAGCCGCGAAGAACTGGTCGCCCGCTACGGGGCCTCGACCTCCCGCGCGAAGAAATCGTTGCCGGACGGAGTCGAGACGATTCAGATCCGCCGGGCGGGCGAGACGATGGTGTGGCTGCAAGAGCCCCGCGCGCTCATTCCCGGCGACCGGTTGCTGGGAGGAGACCGCGGCGGTCTGCGGCTTTGCCCGGAGTCGTGGCTTCGCTACCTCCCGAGCAAGATGAGCCAGGCTCAGCTCCGCAAGGTGCTGCAACCGCTCCTCAACCTGCAAGTCGAGATGGTGCTCGTCTCTCACGGAGAGCCCGTGCTGAGAGGTGCGCGGGAGGCGCTTGCGCGCGCGCTCGACGCTTAGTTGAGCTTACGTCTCGGCCGGATCGAGCTTCTTGCTCGGCATGACCGCCGCGATGAGAACGGTGATGGGGCCGAGGAAGAAACCAAGGAAAGCAAAGAGCGGGAAGCTGTAGCCCTTGCGATCCGCGAGCCAGCCGCTCAAGACAGCAAAGACGCACGCCAGCACGATAAGGATCAGGAGGGTGAACACACCGACGGCCATGGGTCGAAGAATAGCCCTGAAGATCGCTAGCAGCGACCCGGAGCAAGGCCGCGAGCCGGACCCACGTATGACCAAGTCTCGCCGGCGACGGTGCTCTCGACGCAGTAGGCCTTCTTCGTCGCCCGCACGATCTTCAAGTCGAGCGCAATTCCATAGTCGTATTGCGTGCGGAGCTTGTCCACCGCCATGCCCGCGTACGTACCGTGATCCGCATACCAGGCCTCGATTGCCGGGATCGCCGTGCGAAGGGTCGTCTTCGGATCGTAGGAGGGCGGAGGAGGTGGCGTCACCGGATTCCCCTTCCGGCCGCAACGCCCGAGAAGAATGTCCGAAGCCGGCCCCTGCTTGTGGTAGGCGATCTCGCCCACGGTGCTCTCCACGCAGTAGGTCTTCCGGTTCAGCGTGCCGACGAAGCGGACGTCCTCGATCTCCGGGTCGTACCGCTGCTGAAGACGTTCGAGCGTCAGCCCGGCGTACGTGCCGTGATCCGCATACCAGGCCTCGACCGCCGGAATCGACGCCCGCAGGTTGGCCAGGGCGACCGACGCGTCACCAGCCGAGCTGTACGTGACCGTCGCGGACGACTGCGACGAAGACGCGCCGCCCCAGAGCTCGAGGCAGCCGGTGAGGAGGAAGAGGGCGGCGAGCAGCGGGACGAGACCCCAGCGCATGCAAGCGCTATCGGCTAGCGGCCCGTCTTCCCTTACAGCAGTTAGTCCGCCTCCGGGACGTCCTCGGCGTCGCCGCCGTTCTCTCGCTCGGGATCGGGCACGGGCGAGCCCTCCTCCGTGGCATCGGGATCTTGGCCGTTCTGGCCCTGAGTATTCTCTTCTTCCATCGTGAAGGTGGTTCTTCCCGACAACTCGGAGCTCGAACTTCCGGATGGAGCAACCGGCCTCGACGCGGCGCGGGCGATCGGCCCCAAGCTCGCCGAGCAGGCGGTGCTCGTGCGGTCGAACGGCCATGCCCGGGACCTGCGTCTGCCGCTTGAGGACGGTCAGCGGATCCAGATCCTGACGACGCGCGACAAGCAGGATCCCGACGCGCTCTACGTCCTGCGCCATTCCGCTGCCCACCTGCTGGCCGAAGCCGCTCAGCGGCTCTATCCGGGGACGAAGGTGGCGATCGGGCCGCCGATCGAGAACGGCTTCTACTACGACTTCGAGTTCCCGGAGCCCATCTCCGACGACGATCTGCAACGCCTCGAGGAGGAGATCAAGCGGGAGATCGAGGAAGGCCGGCAATGGGAACGGCGCGAGGTCGACCGGGATGAAGCACGCCGCTACTTCGAGGAGCAGGGCGAGCCATACAAGGTCGAGCTCGTCGACACGGCCGAGGGAGACCTCTCCATTTACGAGCAGGGAGAGTTCGTCGATCTCTGCCGCGGGCCGCACCTCCAGGACTCGAAGCCGATCCAGGCGGTCAAGCTCCTCTCGCTCGCGGGCGCCTACTGGCGCGGCGACGAGACCAAGCCGCAGCTGACGCGGGTCTACGGCACGGCTTTCTACGAACCCAAGGACCTCGAGGAGCACCTGCATCGCCTGGAGGAGGCGAAGCGGCGCGATCACCGGCGGCTCGCCAAGGATCTCGCCCTCGTCGACTTCTCCGAGCTCGCGCCCGGGATGCCCTTCTGGCATCCGCGCGGCATGGTGATCTGGAACGTGCTCGAGGATCTCCGCCGACGCGAGAACGCCAAGCGCGGCTACCACGAGATCCGCACGCCGCAGCTCTACGACTCCGATCTCTGGCGAACTTCGGGGCACTGGGACAAGTATCAGGAGCACATGTTCCGCGTACAGATCGAGGAGCGCGACTTCGGCCTGAAGCCCATGAACTGTCCGGGCCACTGCCTCCTGTACTCGCTGACGCCGCACAGCTACCGCGAGCTCCCGCTTCGGTTGGCCGAGGCCGGGAACCTGCACCGGAACGAGCTCTCCGGCGTTTTGCACGGGCTCCTGCGCGTCCGCCACTTCGTGCAGGACGACGCTCATATCTACTGCACCGTCGAGCAGATCCAGGACGAGATCCTCGCCTGCCTCGACTACGCCTATTACCTCTATGAGCTCTTCCAGCTCGACATGCGGGTCGAGCTCTCGCTTCGGCCCGACGACAAGCTGGGCCACGACGAGGAATGGGACTTCGCCGAGGAAGAGCTCCGCAAGGCGCTGGCGACGGCCGGTCTGGAGTACAAGACGAGCGAGGGCGAGGGCTCCTTCTACGGGCCGAAGATCGACCTCCACATGGACGATTCCCTCGGTCGCAGCTGGCAGCTGGGAACGGTGCAGCTCGACCTGCAGATGCCGATGCGCTTCGGCCTCACCTACCAGGGAGACGACAACGCCGAGCACACGCCGGCGATGATCCACCGTGCGCTGCTCGGGTCGCTCGAACGCTTCATCGGCATCTACCTCGAGCACACGGGCGGCGACCTGCCGCTCGTACTCGCGCCGGAGCAGGTGCGCGTGCTGCCGGTCGCGGATATGCACCGCGCGGACGCGGAGTCGCTTGCGGACGACCTCCGCGTCCACGGTTTCCGGG
>JAIBJP010000052.1 GCA_020029625.1 Actinomycetota bacterium
TCGGCTTTGACCCAAGCTGGGCCTTCCAGTCGCGAAGGGCCTCCCGGGTGTTCCTGAACGCGAATTCGGCTGACTCCGGGAGCTCCTCCGGGTCAAACCAGGCGACCTCGGCGAGCTCCTCGTCGAGCTCGAGCTCCCCGCCGGTGATCTGCGCCGTCCAGTAGAGATTGAGTGTGTAGATCCCCCCGTCGCCGTACCGGTCCGGGTAGCCGCCGAGGAACTCGCCCGGTTCGATCCGGAGCGCGGTTTCCTCCTCGATCTCACGCCGAAGGGCCGCGACCGGCTCCTCTCCCTCCTCGATGAAGCCGCCGAGAAGATCCCAGAGACCTGCGCCCGGGTCGGCCGCGCGGCGGGCGAGGAGCACGCGCCCCTCACCGTCCAGGACGAGAGCGCTCGCTGTCGGCGCCGGGTTCGCGTAGACCGTCAGCCCGCAGTTGGAGCAGCGCACAGAGCGCTCGTCGCGCTCGAGTTCATGCCGACAGCGCGGGCAGGTCTTCCAGCCGGCGAGGAGCGGACTCTCTCCCATACCATCGCAAGTATGTCCACCGACCAGCCGGAGCCAACCCCCGAGGGCACGCGTGAGGCACCAGAGCGCGACCGCGCATGAGCTAGCGCGGATCGCCGAGCTCGCGGGTCTCCCGGGCGAGACGCTCGCGCGTCTGGGCGAGCAGATGGAGCGCCGCGAACTCGCGCCCGGCGAAGCGCTGGACGCGAGCGGGCGTTTTGGCGTCGTCCTGGCCGGAATGGTGCGTGGCCAGGCGGGGCTCCTCCGTCCCGGCGATACCTTCGCGGAGAGCGTGACCGCCTTGACGCCCGCGACCGTCGCGAGCTGCGAGCGGACTCTCTACGAGTCTTTCGTGGGCTAGCGCTTGAGCCGCGCCCGGGCGAACGAGCCCGGCGAGTGGCCGCTCTTCCGCAGGCGTCTCACGGACGAGACGCGCCCCCAGCTCTGGATGGCTTCTGCGGCCGAGTTGATGCCGCCCACCAGGCGGAAGAAGAAGATTGAGAAGGCGTACCCGGCGACGATGACGATCCAGCTCCACACGTCGCTGTCATCCTAGCTCCGCGAGCACGGCGTCGGAGAGTCGCGGCCAGGCCTCCTTGGCCCAGTCTCCGAAATCGAGGTCGCTGAGGGAGGCACAGGCGGCGCCCACGTCGGGATCGACCCAGAGGAAGGAGCCCGAACCACCGAAATGCCCGAAGGTGCGCTCGGAGTTCCGAGTCCCGGTCCAGTGAGGCGACTTCGAGTTCCGGAGCTCGAAGCCGAGGCCCCAGTCGTTCGGCTCGAAGCGGCCGAGCTCCGGAATGACGCCGGCGAGGCCCGGGAACGCGACCGAGGTTGCCTCCGCGAGGGTCTCAGGCGCGACAAGCCGCGGATCGAGCAGCTCCCGCGCAAACGCGAGGAGGTCATCGAGCGGGCCGCGCAAGCCGGCCGCCGGCGAGCCCTCGAGTCGTGTGGCGCCGAGGCCGAGCGGGTCGAGCACCGCGGCGCGCAGATACTCCTCGAACTCCATCTCGGCTCGCTCCGCCACCAGCTCGCCGAGAACCTCGAACCCGGTGTTCGAGTAGATCCGCCGCTGGCCCGGACGCGCGATCGGCTGTCCGCCCTCGAACGGCAGGCCCGAGGCGTGGGCGAGCAGGTGCCGGACGGTAGAGCCCTCGGGCCCTGCGGGCTCGTCGA
Organism: Actinomycetota bacterium; assembly: GCA_020029625.1. GTDB lineage: Bacteria > Actinomycetota > Thermoleophilia > Gaiellales > Gaiellaceae > JAIBJP01. Next base: position 1,682 of record JAIBJP010000052.1, read on the forward strand.
GGTCGACGATTCCCTCCTCCGCGGCGATGAGCGTGGCCGTCGCGGTGAAGAGCTTCGTCACGGAAGCCCAGCCGAACTCGCGTCCCGTTGGGCCGCGCACCCATCTCCGCTCGCCGGAGACGACGCCGGCGGTGGCGATTTCCGCCGGCCAGCCGTCGATCTCTTGCAGCATCAGCAAGCTAGTATCGCCCGGGTGACACCGAACGCGGATGCGTTGCAGCGCCGACTCATCTCGTCCGGTTCGCTTTACGAGACCGTGGTCGGGTACTCACGGGCCGTCCGCGTCGGGGACCGGGTGTTCGTAGCGGGGTGCGCGGCGATCATGCCGGACGGCGCCGACCCGCCCTCGGACTCGTACGGGCAAGCGAAGCGCTGCATCGAGAGAATTGGGAGTGCTCTGGAGGACGCCGGCGGCTCGCTCGCCGACGTCGTGCGGACACGGGTCTACCTGACGCCGGCCGCCGACTTCGAGGCCTTCGGCCGCGCGCACGGAGAGGCCTTCGGCGTGATCCGGCCGGCGAACACGACAGTCGTCGTCGCAGCGCTCATCGATCCGCGCTGGTTGATCGAGATCGAGGCCGAGGCTGTGATCGCACAAGCGTGAGCGGGCCCGGAGGCCCGCTCACGAGAGACCCTGAACGACTGGGCTACGCGGTCTGCGTGCGGCCCATATGGCGGGTGGCGATGAGCGCCGCTCCGCCTGCCAGGACGAGAATCAGGGCGAGTCCGGCACCGATGCGGGCGTCGCTCCAGTCGCCGCCGGGCGAGGACACGACCTGCGGCGTCGAGACGCTGCGCGGCGCGAGCCGCACGTTCTCGATCAGATCGCCGGACCGGACCTCGTTCCGCGGCTGCAGACGGGCGACCTCGATACCGTCGCGCGCCTTCAAGTAGTCGTTGAGGCCAGCGTTCGGCAACCCGATCGGGGTAGCCGTGTTGACGCTCGAGACGTTCGAAGTCCACTCGTACCTGGGAAAGTCGGTTACGAACGGCACGAATGTGTCGCCCGTGACCTGGTTCGCCGGGTTCGGCATTCCAATCCCCGAGTCGACGCGCGCCTGCGCGACGGCCGGGACGACCAGCGCCACGACTGCGAAGCCCAGCACCATCCGCTTGATCATCCAGTTCCGCTTCCACTTGCGCATCTTCCTGCTCCCTTCGCTCGACCCCTCTGCCGATGCCCAACCAGACGGGGAAGCGGACGTTCTTCTTCCCTCGGGACGGACGTTCTTCTTCCGTCCGGACGGGGATAGAGTTGTCGGGCCCGATGAAGCAGATCTATCCCGCTTCGATAACCGGCAAGGGCTTCGCCCAGGGCGGGAGCGTGCTCGAGCACAAGTTCGGCGAGTCGCCTCCGTTCACCCTCGGAGTGGAGGAGGAGTACATGCTCCTCGACCCGGAGAGCTTCGATCTCGTCCAGCACGTGGACACGGTCCTCACGGCCGTCCAGGGCGGGGAGTTCACGGAGCGGATAGGCCCCGAGCTGATGCAGTCCGTCGTGGAGATCTCGACCCCGGTGTGCCGCACCGCTGGCGACGTCGACTCCGAGCTCCGCCGCCTGCGCTCCTACGTCACCGAGATCGCCGGCAGCAAGGACTTGCGGGTCGGATCGGCCGGGACTCACCCGTTCAGCCTCTTCGAGCGCCAGCGGATCACCGCCCGCGACCGTTATCACAACCTCGTCGACCAGCTCCAGTACATCGCCCGACGCGAACTGATCTTCGGGCTGCACATCCACGTCGCGGTCGACGACCCGGAGAAGGCGATCAAGGTCACGAGCGCCCTCCTCCTCCACCTGGCGGAGCTGCTCGCTCTCTCGGCCAACTCCCCGTTCTGGCGCGGAGAGACGACCGGCCTGGCGTCGAGCCGCCAGATGGTGTTCGCCGCCTTCCCGCGCTCGGGGCCGCCGCCGCGCTTCCGCGACTACGCGGACTACGCCGAGGTCGTCGGCCAACTGGAGAAGACCGGCTGTATCGCGGATTACACCCACATCTGGTGGGACATCCGACTTCATCCCAGGTTCGGGACGATCGAGGTGCGCGTGATGGACGCGATCAGCCGAGTGGAGGACACGACCGCCCTGGCCGCGTATGTCCAGGGGCTCGTGAAGCACTACTCGGACGCCTACGACGCGGGTCGCGAGCTGCCCTCCTACCACCGGATCCTGACCACCGAGAACAAGTGGCTCGCCGCCCGTTATGGGCTCGAGGCGCCGGTGATGGATCTCCTCACCGGCCGGCGCAACCGCGTCCCGGTCGCCCAGCTCGTCCGCCGGGCGCTCCGTGAGATCGAGCCGCACGCGCGCGAGCTCGGCTCCGAGCGGGAGCTCGAGGGCATCCGAGACATCCTGGCGCGAGGCAACGGCGCCGACCGCCAGCTGCGCGTCTTCAACGCGAACCGAGACATCGTCGAGGTGGTCTCGCAGATCGCGGACGCGACCGAGGCTGCGCTGGTCGCGACGGCGTGATCGCGGTCGGCGAGCAGGCGGCGGATGCCCGCATCTGGCTGACGCCGAACGAGGACGCGCGGCTGAGCGAGCTCGGTGAGCAGGGGCCGTACCTGCTCCTCTTCTACCTCTTCGACTGGTCGAGCACCTGAACGGACGAGCTGACCCTCCTGCGTGACAGGAAGGCGGAATTCGAAGCGGCAGGCGTAAAGACCTATGGCATTTCGCGAGACAGTCCCTGGTCGCACGTCGCCTGGGCGCAGGTGCTCGACCTCGGCGACACACCGCTCCTCTCCGACTGGAACGGCGAGGCGACACAAGGCTTCGGCGTGGAGCAGGACTACCGCGGCATGCGCGGCGTCGCCGAGCGAAGCGCCTTCCTCGTCGACGGAGACGGCATCATCCGCCGAGCATGGCGGTACGAGCACGGAGAGTTGCCGGACTTCGACGAGCTCGTCTCGGCCGCCCGCTCGCTCTCCTAACCGCTCTCTACACCGCGGCCGCAGTCGCCGCCACGTGGCCGGCGGTTGGCTCCTTCGGCAGCCACTTCATGGCCAACGACCGGCTCGGTGCCGGCGAACCGCCGGCGGGCGACCATCTCCAGTCGGTCTACCGCTTCTGGCTCGTCGGCCACCAACTCGAGCACGTTGAAGCACCCTGGAAGGACCCGTACAGCTTCCAGCCCATCGTCGAGCCCCAGACCGTGCTGGGAGGCTGGCCGTTCGGCTTCGGCTTTTGGCCTCTCGACGCCGCGTTCGGGCCGGTCGTTGGGTGGAATCTCCTCCTTCTGGGGACGATCGTGGGCGCCGGCCTCCTCACCTACGGCTGGCTCCGCTGCCTCGAGCTCGGACGCTTCGGAGCCGCGCTCGGCGGGCTCGCCTTCGCCCTCGCCCCGTACCGGCTGGAGCAGAGCGCGGGCCATCTCCTCGGCTGGGTGGCGCTCCTCCTCCCACTCGCTCTCCTCGCCGTCGAACGCGCCCGCGTCGCGCCCACACCCGCGCGGACGCATGCCTGGGGCGCGACCGCGACTCTTGCCGTCGCTTCGATCCCGCTCTCCGGGCAACTGCACCTCGCCCTCGGCGCGGTGCCGCTCGTCCTCGCCTACGCCGCCCTCCGTCTCAGCCGGGCCTCCTTCGCCTGGGCGCTGGTGGGCTCGCTCGTCGCCGTGGCGATCGGAGTGGCGATCCGATACACGCTGATCGCAGGGTCGCCGGAGGGGAGCGGGCGCTCGGTGGACGAGCTGCGCCGCTACTCCGCGGAGCCCGTGGACTTCGTCAATCGCTGGCACGCGCCGCGAAGCGAGGAGTTCGTCTATCTCGGATGGCTGACACCGGTCCTGGCGCTCGCAGGGCTGGTCTTCCTCGCGCGGAGGAGGCGTGGCCTCGCCGTCCTGCTTGGAATCGCCGCGCTCCTGCCGGTGCTGCTCGCTCTGGGGGTGAACCTCCCTGGCTACGAGCTTGTGTGGCGCCACTTTGCGCCACTTCACTTCACGCGCGTTCCCGGCCGCCTGCTGCCGATCGCGGATCTCGCTCTCGCGGGACTGCTCGCCTTCGCATGCGCGGGCCTGGTCAGGCGCGCCGGCAGCCGCTCGATCGCCGTAGCGGGCGCGCTGATCGTGCTCGTCGTGCTGGATCTGGCCGTGCAGCCGCTCTCGGCCACGGCGGCCGATCCGGACAACCGCGCTTACACCGCCCTATCCTCTTCGCCTCCCGGCCGTGTCCTGGAGCTCCCGCTCTTCGAGCCCGGCGAGCATTACGGGAGTGTTTACGACTACTACCAGCTGCAGGAGCCGCGCGAGCAGCCCGCGGGCTATTCCACGATCGCTCCGAAGGCGGCTTTCGATTTCTCTTTCACGCACAACCGGCTCTCCTGCGGCGTCTGGCTTCCAGGGGACGGCGCTGACCTCGAGAGCCTCGGCATCACCCGCGTGCTGCTCCATCGAGGGCTGTACGCACAGGCTCACCGGCGTGGGGCGTGGTTTGCCTGGCGCGGGCTGCAGGACGCCGGTTTCGGCCCGGTCGCCGCGGATGGCGGCGTGACGCTCTTCGCCCCTAACGCGGGTGCGACGACGCCGCCCGTAGCCGAACCGCCGCGGTTCCGGCCCGTTCTTTGCACCGGCTGGCGTGGTCGAACGATGTTGGGACAGCAGGCCACCATCTGGCTCTACGGCAGCGGGTCGGTGTCGGTGCGCTTCTCGGGCAACGCGAACGTGCGCCTCCTCGTCGACGGACGCTCGAGCGCCGCCACCCTTGGAGAGTCAGGCTGGCATTCGCTCCTGGTCTCGGCGCCGCGGGCGGGAGCTCGTCTCGAAAGCGTCAGCCTGTCGCCGTAGCCGGCTCTCGTGCAACGACTTCCAGCACGTGGGCCGCGACCGGCGCAGACTTGCCCTTGAGGTCGAACTCCACCCGCCCCGCCTCCGGAAAGCGGTCGCGAACCCCTTGGTAGACGCTCTCCGAGACGATCAGCTGGCCGGGGTTCGCCTGCGACTGCAGGCGTGCGGCAGTGTTGACGACGTCGCCGAGAGCCGTGAAGTCCTTGACCTCCTCCTCGCCGACGTTTCCGACGAACGCGAGCCCCCAGTCGGCGCCGGCGCCGACGTCGAGACCTGCGGCGCCTGTCTGCTCGAGCAGCTCGATTCCGGCGTCGACCATCTTCTCGATCGGGTCTTCACCCATGAACACAGGGATGAACAGGGCCATCACCTCGTCCCCCACCAACTTGTCGATCACGGCCTCGTTGCGCATCAGCACGTCACGGGCCGCGCGGTAGAAGGGTGCGAGCAGCGCAGCCGTCTCCTCGGGCGAGGCGCTCTCGACGAGCGACGTATAGCCCCGCAGGTCCGCGAACAGGACGCCCACGTCGAGCTCCGCGCCACCCACCGGAGCGCGCTCGAAGCACGTCGTGCACATGTTCGGGTTCTTGCGCGACCGGCCGTAGCCGACCAGCCTGAAGATCCGGCCCGGACCCGCGAAGGGAACGTTGCAGAGCTTGCAGCGGGGAGGACGAGGAATCAGCCTCATGATCCGGCGGAGGCGATAGAGCTTCGAGCGCTCCATCAGCTCCTGGAACGAAGCTGCCTCGGTCTTCTCCACGCCGCTCAGGTAGCCATGAAGACGTTCTTGAGCTCGGTGTAGTAGTCGAGCGCGTGCGGGCCGAGCTCTCGTCCCATGCCGGATTGCTTGAAGCCGCCGAACGGTGTCGTGACGCGGACGGAGTTGTTCGAGTTGATCGAGATCGTGCCCGTTTCGAGCCCGCGCGCGACCCGAAGCGCCTTCGCGCCGTCGCGTGTCCAGATCGAGCCCGAGAGCCCGTAGATCGTGTCGTTCGCGATCCTCACCGCCTCTGCCTCGTCCTCGAACGGGATCACTGCCGCCACGGGGCCGAAGATCTCTTCCCGGGCGACGCGGTCGTCATTCGAGACCGGCGAGAGAACCGTGGGTGGGAACCAGTAGCCCGGGCCGTCGGGCGCGGACCCCCGGAAGGCGACGGGCGCGCCATCCTCGACAAACGAGGCCACCTTCTCGCGCTGATCGGCGGAGATCAGGGGCCCCATCTGGGTCTCCTCGTCGAGCGGGTCGCCCACCCGGAGCGCGGTCACCGACCGCTCCAGCGCTTCGAGGAACGCCTCCAGCGAGCTGCGCTCGACGAGAATCCGCGACCTGGCGCAACAGTCCTGCCCCGCGTTGCCGAAGACGGCCAGAGGGGCAGCCCCGGCCGCCTGTTCGAGATCCGCGTCGGCAAAGACGATGTTGGCCGACTTGCCGCCGAGCTCGAGCGTCACCCGCTTGATCGACCGGGACGCGAGCTCGCCGACTCTGCGACCCACTGCGGTCGAGCCCGTGAAGGCGACCTTGGCAACGTCGGGATGCTCGACGATCCTCTCCCCGACGACGCTTCCCGGGCCGTTGACGACGTTGAGAACGCCTTCGGGGATTCCGGCCTCGAGCGCGAGCTTCTCGAGCTCGATCGCCGTCAAGGGGGTCAGCTCGGCGGGCTTCAGGACTATGGTGTTCCCGGCTGCGAGCGCCGGCGCCACCTTCCAGCTTGCAATGGAAAGCGGGAAATTCCACGGAGTGATGAGCCCGACGACCCCGAGCGGCTCGCGGAAGGTCATGTCGATGCCTCCGGCGACGGGGATCGTGTCACCGAGCAACCGCTCGGGCGCGCCGGCGTAGTAATCGAAGACATCGACGACCATTCCGACCTCACCGCGGGCGTCCGAGATCGGCTTGCCGACGTTGCGGGTCTCGAGCGTGGCGAGCTCCTCCAGTGAGCCCTCGATCTCCCGAGCGAGGCTGCGCAGGAGCTTGGCCCTGTCACCGGGCTTGACGGCCCGCCAGGCCGGGAAAGCCTCCTTGGCCCGGGCGATCGCCGCGTCGGCGTCCTCTCTCGAGGCGCGCGTCAGCTCGGCCAGGACTTGCTCGGTCGCCGGCTCGAAAACCTGCATGGTTTCTGTGCTGACGGCCATAGGCGGCGAGCCTATCACCGCTCGAGACCCGCCCTTCCGGCAGGACGCAACGCGGTCACGAATTCAGCCGCGCGCGGTCGGGAGCCGGAGGCGCTTCAGCGAAACCGCGTTTACGGCGACGAGCACGCTCGAGCCAGACATGGAGATGGCGGCGATTTCCGGCCTGAGCGTCAGGCCGAAGGGCTCGAAGACGCCGGCGGCGATCGGGATGGCGAGCGAGTTGTATCCGATCGCCCAGCCGAGGTTCTGACGCATCTTGCGCACGGTGCCGCGGCCGATCGAGACTGCGGTGGCGACGTCGAGCGGGTCGGAGCGCATCAGTACGACGTCAGCGGTCTCGATCGCCACATCGGTGCCGGCGCCGATGGCGATGCCGACGTCGGCTTGGGCGAGGGCCGGAGCGTCGTTGACGCCGTCTCCGACCATGGCCACCTTCCGGCCCTCTCGCTGGAGCTCGGCCACCTTCGCCGCCTTGTCACCCGGCAGGACCTCGGCGATCACCTCGTCGACTCCGATCTCGGCTGCGACTCGCTCAGCGGTCACGCGGTTGTCCCCTGTGAGCATGACCGGGCGGATGCCGAGCTCCAGTAGTGCCGCGATCGCTTCCGTCGCGGTCTCGCGCGGCGCGTCGGCGATCGCGAGCATGGCGACGGCGCGGCCGTCGACCGCGACGTGCACGACGGTGCGGCCTTCGGCGGCGAGCTCGGCTGCCCGCGGCGCGAGGCCGTCGAGCTCGACTCGCTCGCGCTCCAGCAGGCGTGCGGTTCCGATGACGAGACGCCTACCGTCCACGGTGGCCAGGGCGCCGTGTCCCGGCACCGCTTCGAAGGCTTGGGCCCTGAGCGGCTCGAGCCCGCGACTCTCCGCCGCCCGCACGACCGCCTCGGCGAGCGGGTGCTCGCTCTCGCGCTCGGCGGCGGCGGCGAGGCGCAGCACGGTTTCCTCGTTCATGGCGGGGTCGACGTCGATCGACACGACCTCGGGCTCGCCACGGGTGAGCGTGCCCGTCTTGTCGAGGACGACCGTGTCGAGGGAGGCCGCCTGCTCGATCGCTATCGCGCTCTTGAAGAGGATGCCTCGCCGAGCGCCGAGCCCGGTGCCGACCATGATCGCTGTCGGCGTCGCCAACCCCAGCGCGTCCGGGCACGTGATGACGACCACAGTGATCGCGAAGAGGAGCGCATCCACGACCCGGCGATCGACGATGCCGAACCAGAAGAAGAAGGTCGCGAGGCCGCCGATCAGCGCGACCAGGACGAGCCAGAAGGCGGCCCGGTCGGCGAGTCGCTGCGCCGGCGCCTTTGAGTTCTGCGCCTCCTGGACGAGCTTGACGATCTGGGCCAGCGCGGTATCGGAGCCCACAGCGGTCGCACGGGCACGAAGAACGCCGTCCTTGTTGATGGTCGCCCCTACGAGCTGATCGCCGGGCTCCTTCTCGACCGGCAGGCTCTCCCCGGTCACCGTCGATTCGTCGACCGAGCTCGTCCCCTCCACGACCTCGGCGTCGACGGGCACCTTCGCGCCCGGGCGAATGAGGAGGAGGTCGCCGACCTGCACTTCCGCGGTCGGCACTTCGAACTCCTGGCCGTCGCGGAGCACCACCGCCTTCGGGGGCGCGAGGTCGAGCAGGGCGCGAATGGCGTCGTTGGCGCCGCCGCGTGCCCGCATCTCGAACCAGTGGCCGAGGAGCACGAACGCAGCCAGGAAGGCGGCCGCCTCGTAGAACACGTCGCCCTCGATCCAGAAGGTGGCGGCGACCGAGTAGACCCAGCCCGTGCCGATCGCGACGGCGACGAGCACCATCATGTCGAGCGTCCTGGCCTTGAGCGCGTACCAGGCCCCCCGGAAGAAGATCCAGGAGGAGTAGAAGACGACCGGCAGGCTGAGGAAGAACTGCCAGAGGTCGTCGCGCATCCCGAACGGGGCCGGCGGCGTCGATCCGAAGAGAAACTCCCCGAGCGGCGACCAGAGCGCGATCGGGATCGCGAACAGGGCGGCGACGAGGAAGCGGTTTCGCAT
>JAIBJP010000102.1 GCA_020029625.1 Actinomycetota bacterium
GACGTACATGACGAACCCGGAGCAGTCGAAGCCGCTCGGGCTGGAGCCCGCCCAGCGATACGGGGTGCCCAGGTAGCGGAGCGCGATGGCGACGACGCGCGGGCGCCCCAGCGGCTTGGGCTCGACGTCCTCCGTCGCTTCGGTCAAGAGCGTGTGCTCGACCAGGGGTGTGGGGAGCTCCTCCGCCTCGGTCGAGCTGAGTCGCGCAGGCTCGGCTGCTGCGGTAGCCGGAAGCGCGCAAGACAGCAGGACCAGCGCGAGGAGGGGGCGTCCGAAGCGCATACCGAGGGTTCCGCCACGCAGGAGCGCGGGAACCTGAGCAGCTTACTTCGGCAGCGGGGTGGTGGCCTCTAACCCCCGATCGAGATTGCAACACTTCGCGCTATCTAGCGCTTCTCTTCTTCGAGCTCTTTCTTGGCCCCGCCGGCCTCGAGCTCGCCCTTCAGCCGCTCGAGCTCCTGGTCGACCTGTTGGTCGGCCGAGACCTTCGCCAGCTCGCGGTCGAGGTTGCTGCCGGTGCTGGTGTAGTCCTCGAGCGTGCCGGATTCGACCAGCTCGTCCACGGCGGCGGCGCGAGCCTGCATCTCCTCGGTCTTGTCCTGGGCCCGCTCGATGGCGAGACCCGTGTCGGCCATCTCGTCGCCGATTCCGGTGGCGGCCTCGCCGATCTTCACCTGCGCCTCGGCGGCCGAGTACTGCGCCTTGATCGTCTCCTTCTGCGTCCGGAAGGACTCGACCTTGGCGGCGAGGCGCTTCTCGCTCTCCGAGAGCTTGTCCTGCTGCTGCTCGAGGTCGGCGATCTGGCCGTCGAGCCCCTGGAGCTGCTGCTGCGCGAAGGCCTTCCGCTCGAGGGCGGCGCGGGCCAGATCCTCGCGACCGGCGGAGAGGGCCTGGCGGGCCTGCTCGTCGAGCTTCGGCATCTCGATCTCGAGCTTCTGCGTCTGCAGCTGGAGCCGCTTCTTCGCCGTGACGACGTCGGCGATCCCCTTCTTGACCTTCTGGAGCATCTCGCGCTGGCGCTCGTACGAGTAGTCGAGCGTGACGGAAGGATCCTCGGCGCGGTCGAGCAGCTTCGAGAACCACGCGCGGATGACGTTCGAGGTGCGGCTCATCAGACCCATCAGTTCCTCCTGGAATCGGTCGCGTTGGCATCCTACCCTCGGCGTGATCGTCGAACGCAGCATGGATCCCTCGTGGCTCTCGAACGCCTACCTCGTCGCGGACAAGGCGGGCGGGTCGGGCTTCTTCGTGGACAGCGGAGCTCCCCTGGCGCCCTTGATCGAGGCTGCCGAGCGGCTCGACGTGCAAGTCACGCACCTTCTGACGACGCACGGCCACTCGGACCACATCGCGAATCACGGCGAGATCGAGCGGCGCTTCGGCGCCACGGTGCTGGCGGATCAGGCCGAGGCCGTCGACGGCGCGGAGCCGCTCTCCCATGGGAACGTCGTCGAGACGGGCGACCTGCATGTCGAGACGCTGCGCACGCCCGGCCACAGTCCCGGCGGCCTCTCCTTCGTCGTGAACGGCGAGGCCTGCTTCACCGGCGACACGCTCTTCAAGGACTCCGTCGGCGGCACGCGGGACCACTTCGACGACGTGCGCCGCTCGGTCATGGACGTCCTCATGGGCCTCCCGCACGAGCTGCGCGTCTATCCCGGCCACACGGACGAGACGACGATCGGGCGCGAGTGGGAGGAGAATCCGTTCGTGCGCGTGTGGCGGGGAGTCGATCCGGAGGGCGAGGAGCGCTGCCACGTAGCCGGGGAGGAGGCGACGCTCGTCGTCTGGTCGCCGGACTACGACGGCGGTGGCAAGGCCTGGGTTCGCTTCCGTGACGGGCGCGACGCCATCGTCGGCGGCTCACGCGTGGAGCGGCGCTGATGGCGATCGTCCCGGAGGAGATCGAGGGCTACGCGCAGGCGCACACGACGCCGCCCTCGGAGTTGCCCCGGCGCTTGGCCGAGGAGACTCGGGCCACGCTTCGCTCGCCGCAGATGCTCACGGGGACGATCGAGGGTCGCTTCCTCGAGTTCCTGGTCTACGCGACGGGGGCGAGACGCGTTCTGGAGCTGGGGACGTACAGCGGCTACTCGGCGATCTCGATGGCGGCTGCGCTGCCGGCGGAAGGGCGCATCGACACCTGCGAGGTGGATGAGCAGCATGCGGAGGTCGCGAGCCGCTACATCGAAGAGGCAGGCCTCTCCGACCGCATCACGATTCACCTGGGACCGGCGCTGGAGACGCTCGCGCGCCTCGAAGGCGAATTCGACTTCGTTTTCATCGACGCGGACAAGGAGAACTACGTCAATTACTACGAGGCCGTGCTGCCGCGGCTGACCGAGCGCGGCCTGATCGCCGCCGACAACACGCTCTGGAGCGGGCGCGTCCTCGACGGGTCGGACGACTCCGAGGGAACGCTCGCAATCCGCGCCTTCAACGAGCACGTTCGCGGCGACGAGCGCGTCGTCAGCGTGATGCTGACGGTGCGCGACGGCGTCACGCTGATTCGCCGCGCGTAGAGGGCCGCTGCGGCCGCGGCTGCTTGACAGGCGCTTCGACGAGGTGTATATAACCATCTGGTTAGCTAACCTAGAGGTTATATGTCGATGGCAATGGATCAGCTGAGCACCACCTTCTCCGCCCTCGCCGACCCCACGCGGCGCGCGATCCTCGCACGCCTCACCGCCGGCGAGGCCACGGTCAAGGAGCTCTCGGCGCCCTTCGCCATGAGCGGGCCCGCCGTCTCCAAGCACCTGCGGGTGCTCGAGCGCGCGGGTCTCATCACGCGGGGCCGCGATGCCCAATGGCGTCCCTGCCGGCTGGAGGCCGCTCCGCTCGAGGAAGTGGCCGAGTGGGCGGAGAACTATCGCCGCTTCTGGGACGCGAGCTACGAACGACTGGACGACTACCTACAAGACCTCAAGGAAAAGGAGAGGACGCATGACAACGGCAAGTAAGAGCGCCGAAACGACCTACACGACGCCCTCCGATCGGGAGATCCTCGGGATGCGGGTCTTCGACGCGCCGCGCGAGCTCGTCTGGGCGGCGTGGACCAGCCCCGAGCACCTGCCCCACTGGTTGCTCGGCCCGGAAGGGTGGACCATGCCCGTCTGCGAGATCGACCTCCGCCCGGGCGGGGCCTGGCACTTCGTCTGGCGCCGCTCCGACGGCACGGAGATGGAGATGCGCGGCGAGTATCGCGAGGTCGAGCCGCCCGAGCGGCTTGTTCACACCGAGTCCTGGGGAGGGGATTGGCCCGAGACGCTCAACACGCTGATTCTCTCCGAGGAAGACGGGAAGACCGCGATGGCGCAAACGGTTCTCTACCCGTCGAAGGAGGCCCGCGACGCGGCGCTCGCGACGGGGATGAAGAAGGGTGCGTCCATTAGCTTCGAACGGCTCGACGAGTACCTGCGGACGATGGCCGGCGCTTAGGGAATCACCGCGGCCTTGAGGAGGTCGCGGGGAGGATCCTCGATCAGCCCCGCGACTTCCTCGAGCCCGACCTGGTGCGTTACCAGGCGCTCCCACGGATGGGCGCCGCTGGCGAGGAAGGCCAGGGCGGCAAGGGCGGTTCTGGGCGTGTGGTCGAACGAGCCCCGAAGTGCCGCCTCCTCGAGGACGACGTCGGCGCCGCGGCCATCGCCTGGCGCGGCGCCGAAATCCGCCGCCAGCTCACGCCGCTCTGGACGGTCGTCGACTGCGACGATTTTGGCCCCAGCGTCCTTCGCTGCCGCGCAGAGCATGAGGCCGGTGGGGCCGAGGCCCACCACCGCGACGGTCTGGCTGGCCCCGATCCCGGCGCGCTCCACCTCGTGCAGGCAGCAGGCGAGCGGCTCGGCCAGCGCGGCCACCTCGGAGGCCAGACCGGCCGGGACGTGGAGGAGACTGTGCTCGGCGATGTGCGCGGGGACGAGCAGGTACTCCGCGAACGCGCCGTTCAGACCGGAGCCGGCCGCCACAATCCGCTCCCCCGAGCCCACGGCCACGCCGCAGAAGTCGTGTCCGAAGGGGCTAGGGAACTCGCCGAACGGAAGCGGGGCGTCCGTGCCGTCCGTGAGCGCGACCTCGACCTGGACGAGCACGTCGCCAGGCTCCGGCGCCGGCCGCGGCACGTCCTCGAGCCGTACGTCTCCCGGCCCGTAGAAGAGGAGCGCCCTCACGGCGTGAAGTGAACAATGGCCCGCACCTGACTATCGTAGGCACGTCGAGAAAGGAGCCCCATGGCGGTGAAGCTCTATCGCTGCAAGAACCTCTGGGTCAAGGCGTCGGGTCATCCCTGCTGGCGCGTGCAGAAGGCGCTCGACGAACAGGGGATCGAATACGAGGTCGTTCCCGGGCCGTGGCCTGGCCGCGGTCAGCGGGACGAGATCGAGCAGCTCAGCGGCCAACCCAAGTATCCCGTGATCCAGTTCGAGGACGGGTCGGTGTACCGCGAGGAGTCGAAGGACATGGCCGAAACGATCACGGCCGGAAGGCTTTTCGAGAAGCAGGGCGCGGGCCAGCCGGCCGCCTGACCGTCGCTACACTGAGACCCGCGCGGGGCTATAGCTCAGATGGGAGAGCGCCTGGATCGCACCCAGGAGGTCGCCGGTTCGAGTCCGGCTAGCTCCATGAAAGACCTGCAAATGAAGGTCTTTTGTTTTCTTGGGAGAATACGAAGAGCGC
>JAIBJP010000053.1 GCA_020029625.1 Actinomycetota bacterium
CCGCTCCGGGAAGCTCCCGAGCGAAGCGCGCTCATCTTCGACGTAGACGGGACGCTGGCTCCGATCGTGGCCCGCCCCGAGCTCGCGGAGGTGCCACGGGCGACGAAAGCGGAGCTCGAACGGCTGGCGGTCCGTTATCTCCTCGTCGCCTTCGTCAGCGGTCGAAGCGGCGAGGAGGCCAGGCGGCTTGTTGGGCTCAGCGGGGTTCGGTACGTCGGCAACCACGGCCTCGAGCTCGATCCCGGGGCGTACGAGCTCCAAGCGCAGCTCGCGGCGTTCCGGGACACCGTGGAGCGCAAGGTGGAGGACAAGGGCCTGACGCTCACCTACCACTTTCGCGGGGCACACGAGGCGGAGGCACGCGCCGAGCTCGAGGAGATCGCCCGTCGCGCCGCTGCCGAAGGCCTCGCTCCGCGCTGGGGCCGCAAAGTGCTCGAGATTCGTCCGGCCGTGCAGGCGGACAAGGGCACCGCGGTGCAGGTGCTCATCCGGGAGGCGGGCGCCCGGCGGGCGCTCTACGCGGGGGACGACACCACCGACCTGGACGCCTTCGCTGCCCTTGCCGACACGAGCCTCGAGCACGTCGTCCGCGTGGCTGTTTCCTCGGAGGAGGCCCCGCCGGGCCTCACCGCGGCGGCGGATCTGGTCGTGGAAGGCACATCAGGACTCGCCGGGATCCTGGCCCAGCTCTAGGGCCGACCGCGTTTGGCGCCGGGTGCGAGAAGGTAGACAGCCTTCGTGCGCTTCCGGCGTCGTGCCCGGCTGGATCCGGGCCAGGTAACCGACGTCCGCGGTCGCCGCATGAGCCCTGGTGGGGTCGCGGTCGGCGGCGGCGGGCTCGGCTTGGCAGGTCTCCTGATCTTCCTCGTGATCTCCCTGCTTTCGGGAGGAGGGGGACTCGGTCAGCTGGGCCCGCTTGAGGACCAGCGAGTCGGCCAGGGCGACACGCCCAGCGAGGTCTCGCAGGAGTGCCGCACCGGCGCGGACGCGAACCAACGCCAGGACTGCCGCATCGTCGCCGTCGTCAACAGCGTGCAGAACTTCTGGGACGGAGTCTTCGAACGCAGCGACCGCTCGTATCAGTACGTCGACACCGTCTTCTTCACCGACCAGGTGCAGTCCGGCTGCGGGTTGGCGAGCTCGCAGGTCGGACCCTTCTACTGCCCGCGCGATCCGGCCGTCTACATCGACCTGGGCTTCTTCGACGAGCTCTCGTCGCGCTTCGGGGCGAAAGACACGCCGTTCGTCGAGGCGTATGTGATCGCGCACGAGTACGGGCACCACGTCCAGAACCAGCTCGGCGTCCTCGACCGGATCGGAAACGACACCCAGGGCCCCGAGAGCCGCGCGGTGCGTTCCGAGCTCCAGGCGGACTGCTACGCCGGCGTCTGGGCGGCCAATGCCGTGGAGACCGGCCTGATCATCGCCGAGCTGACACAGGCAGACATCAACAACGGCCTCGACGCCGCAGCGGCGATCGGTGACGACCGCATCCAGGAGCAAGCGCAAGGCCAGGTCAATCCCGAGACCTGGACGCATGGATCCTCCGAGCAGCGCCGGAGATGGTTCTCGCGGGGCTATGAGCAAGGGCGCCCGGCGGCGTGCGACACCTTCTCGGGCTCGATCTAGGCCGCCGCCGCTTCGCGCAGGAGCTCCCAGGCCCTCGCGACGTCCGCCTCGGTGGTCCGCAGATTGCCTACTGCGAGCCTGAGCACGTAGCGCCCGTTCAAGCGTGTATGCGAGAGGAACGCCTCGCCCGTCTCGTTCACCCTCCTCAGCAGCGCCTCGTTCGCCTCGTCCTCACCTTGCCAGCGGAAGCAGACGACGGAGAACGGATACGGGGCGACCACCTCCCAGTCCGGATCCGCCTCCACCCACGAGGCGAAGAGCCGTGCGAGCCGGACGTGCTCCCGGATGAGGTCCTGCAGGCCTTCGCGGCCGTAGGCCCTCAGCACCGCCCAGAGCTTGAGCGCCCGGAAGCGGCGGCCGAGCGCGGGGCCGTAGTCCTTGAGATCGATGACCCCGGAGGCTCGCTCCGGGATGTACTCCGGATCGGCGGAGAAGGCTCTGAAGAGAGCGTCGGGCCGGCGTGTCCAGAGCGCGGAGCAGTCGAAGGGCGTGAAGAGCCACTTGTGCGGGTTGACGACGATCGAATCGGCTCGGTCGGCGCCGGCGAGGGCCCAGCGAAACTCTTCGCAGACCGCCGCGGAGCCGGCGTATGCCGCATCCACGTGGAGCCACGCCCCGGACTGCTCGCAGAGATCGGCGATCTCGGGAACCGGGTCGACGGAGGTCGTCGAGGTCGTCCCCACGGTGGCGACCACTGCGGCGGCTCCCTCGATCTCCGCGGCGAGCGCATCGGGACGGAGCCGGAACTCGGAGTCGACGGGCAGGGATCGACACTCGAGCCCCACCAGCCGTGCAGCCTTCGCCACCGAGAAGTTCGCCTGCTCCGAGGTGAGAACCGCCCCGCCCGGGCGGAGGTCGCGCGCAGCGGCGAGGGCGACGATCGTCGCGGTCGACGCCGTGTCCTCGATATGTCCGTGTAGACCTTCCGGGAGACCGATCAGCTGGCGGAGCCAGTCGAGCGCGAGCTCCTCCAGCTCGGTGGCGGCCGGGGACGTCGTCCAGACCATGGCGTTGACGTTGAGGGCGGCAATCAAGAGCTCGGCGAGGATGCCCGGCTCGGAACCCGAGTTGGCGAAGTAGCCGAAGAACCGCGGGTGATTCCAGTGCGTGATCCCCGGGAGCAGGAGCTCGTCCAGATCGGTCAGGACAGCTGCGAACGGCTCACCGCGATCCGGCGGGGAAGGTGGAAGCGTTCCGCGGATCTCGCCCGGCTTCACGCGGGCCTGCACGGGCAGCTCGCGCACGCGCTCGAGGTAGTCCGCCACCCAGGCGACCGCCGCCTCACCGTCCTGGCGAAACTGGTCCACGTCCGAGTCTGGTTTGTGTTTCACCGGCACAAAGTCTTCATTGGGCCTATCGGCGCTCATTCAGGCCATCCCAACACGGCTCTTTGGGACATCGGAAAGGCTTGTGCGCGTGGAACACAATCTCACTCTCAAGGCCCCTTCATCAGCTTCCTGACCTCCTGCCACGGGCGCGCGTTCACGATCCGGTCGGCGGTCAGCCAGCCGCGCCTTGCCTGCGCCACCCCGAGACCGAGGTAGTCCAGCTCGTGCACCCGGTGGGCGTCGGTCGAGATGACGATGCGCACTCCCGCTTCCGCCGCCGCGCGCGCGTGCGTGTCGATGAGATCGAGCCGGTCGGGCTGCGAGTTGATCTCCAGAAAGGTTCCCGTCTCGACCGCCTTCTCGAGCAGTGCTTCGAAATCGATGTCGTAGGAGTCGCGGCGGTTGATCTTCCGCCCCGTCGGATGACCGATGCAATCCACGTGCGGGTTCTCCATCGCGGCTGCGATCCGCCGAGTGAGCTCCGCGCGCGGCTTGTCGAAACCGGAATGAACCGAGGCCATCACCCAGGCCCTGTCGGCTAGCGGCTCGTCGGCCACGTCGACGGAGCCGTCCGCGCGGATGTCGACCTCGACGCCCGACAGTACCTCGATCCCGTCGACGCGCCCGTTGAGAGCCGCGATCTCCTCCGCCTGCCGCTCCAACCGCCCGTCCTTCAACCGCTTTGCATGGTCGCAGACGGCGAGGTATCGCCTGCCCAGGGCTCGAGCTCCCAGGACCATCTCCTCCAGCGTTCCACGCCCGTCGGACCAGTCGGTGTGCGAGTGGAGATCGCCTTTCAGGTCCCCGAGCTCGACGAGGCGCGGGAGCGACCCGTCACGCGCGGCCGCGAGCTCTCCACGGTTCTCCCGCAGCTCGGGTGGTATCCACTCGTAGCCGAGGAAGGCGTACAGCTCCTCCTCGTCAGCGGCACGGAAGACGTCTCCGGTCTCGGCGTTCTTCACGCCGTACTCGGAGACAGAGAGCTTCCGTCCCACGGCCTCCTCGCGCAGAGCCACGTTGTGCGCCTTCGATCCGGTGAAGTGCTGGAGGAGGTTGCCGTAGCTCTCCGGGGGCACTACGCGGAGGTCGAAGCGAAGGCCGTCGTGGGAGACGACTGTGGCCTTCGTCGAGCCCTGAGCGACGACCTCGGCCACCCACGGCAGGGCCGCGAAATGGGTGGTGAGGGCGGACGGATCGCTCGCCGTGGCGATGATGTCGAGGTCGCGTACCGTCTCGCAGCGGCGGCGGACGCTTCCCGCCTCGGAGACGCGCTCCGCTGCGGGATGCTCGCGCAGCTCCTCCACGGCGCGCTCGACCGCCGGAAGGACGCGGCCCAGCAGAACGCGTCCGCGTTCAGTTACACCGGCCTTCGGCTTCGAGAGCGCCCTGAGAATCTTCTCCTCGCTTTTCGGTCCCAGGCCCGGAAGGCCCGCGAGCAGGCCGTTCTCGGCTGCGGAGCGCAGATCCGCGGCCGACTGGACGCCGAGCTCGGAGTGGAGCTTCCGCGCAGTCTTGGGGCCAAGCCCGGGCACGTGCATCACCTCGACCAGCCCGGCGGGCAACTTGTCCCGGAGCTTGGCGATCGCGCTCAGGTCTCCCGTCTCGGAGAACTCGATGATCTTGTTCTGAATCGTCGTCCCGATGCCCGAAAGACGAGTGGCCTTGCCGTCGAGAGCGAGCTGCGCCACGGGGACGGCCGACTCCCGGATGCGCGTCGCCGCGCGGCGATAGGCCGTCAGGCGAAAGGCATCGGCTCCGTCCAGCTCGAGCATGTCTGCGAGGAGCTCGAACTGGTCGGCGAGCTGGGCATTCGAGGGCAGGCCGCGCGCCACGCGGCGATGATACGCGGGTGCGGGTCGTCGTCTGCTTGCCGACGTATAACGAGCGCGACAACCTCGAGCCGATGGTGCGCGCCCTCGACGACGTTGTCCGCCGGCACGAGCTCGATGCACGCGTTCTCGTCATCGACGACTCCTCGCCCGACGGGACGGGCGAGCTCGCCGACCGGCTGACCGGCGAGCTCCGCTTCCTCTCGGTCCTCCACCGCCCGAGGAAGGAGGGACTCGGCCCCGCGTACCTCGCCGGGTTCGTCTGGGCGCTCGCGACCGACGCCGATCGCATCGTCGAGATGGACTGCGACTTCTCGCACGACCCGGACGATCTTCCGCGGCTCATCGCTGCCACCCAGAACGCCGATCTCGCGCTCGGCTCCCGCTACGTCGAGGGCGGCGGTACCCGCAACTGGGGCCTGGGCCGGCGGGCCGTGAGTCGCTTCGGCTCCTTGTACGCACGGGTTCTGCTGGGAGTCGGGATCCGCGACCTCACGGGCGGGTTCAAGTGCTTTCGCCGCTCCGTGCTGGAGGGAATCGGCCTGGAGCGGATCTCGACGAAGGGCTATGCCTTCCAGATCGAAACGACGTATCGCGCCCTCAGGGTGGGCTCCCGCGTCGTCGAGATTCCGATCGTCTTCTCCGAGCGCGAGGCCGGCAGGTCGAAGATGAGCCGCGGCATCGTCCTCGAGGCCGTGGCCAAAGTTCCCGCGCTTCGGCTGCGGGCTCTCCTGGGTCGTCTTTAGCCCGGGCTATAGTGAGACCGTGGTCAGCGAGGTCACCGACGCGACCTTCGAGGCGGATGTTCTCCAGGCGGATCGCCCCGTGGTCGTCGACTTCTGGGCCCCGTGGTGCGGCCCGTGCCGGGTGGTCAGCCCGATCATCGACGACCTCGCGGGACAGCACGGCGACCGGGTCTCGTTCCTCAAGCTGAACGTGGACGACAACCCGGCCACGGCCTCGCGCTACAACGTGCTCTCGATTCCGACGGTGATTCTCTTCGAGCGCGGCGAACCGCAAGACACGGTCATCGGCGCCCGCTCGAAGAGCCACTACGAGACCGCCTGGCAGCGCTGGCTCTCGGCCGCAGCCTGACCGGCTGCTGACTGGAACGGCGCCCCGATTCGGGGTGTAATGCGGTTGTGCGAATCGGAGCGTTCACGGCTCTCCTCGCGCTGCTCGTCGTCGTGTCCTGCAGCGGAAGAGAGGCGACGCCGGAGAAGGCGCCGGAGGCGGCTTTCCGCCCGCCCACTCACCGGCTCCTCGGGCTCGTCTGGAAGGGCAACAGCGCCGAGCTGGCGGAGCTCGATCCTCGCACCCTCGCTCCGGGGTTGCGTCGATTTCCGGTCGAGCAGGGCGCAGCCACTCTGATCGCCTTCTCGCCGGAGGGGAAGACGCTCGCCCTTGGTCACGGTGAAAAGCAGCAGGTCGAGCTCGTGGACGTGGCGGCGGTTCGCCGCCTCGGCGTGGTCGATCTCGGAATCCCGGGCTACATCAGCCGCCTCTACTGGACTCGGGCGGGGATGCTCTTCGCCGCCGTCGGCCAGCAGTTCGTCGTCGTGATCGACCCTGCAGGACGAAAGGTCCACGAGATGAGGCAGGTGGAGGGCACGTTGCTTGCGGCCGAGCCAATCGAGGCGGGATTGGTGGGTCTGGTTGCGCCGGCCGACCGAATCGGACCCCTGAAGCTGGCTGTCTGGGGCACCGAGGGGACCTCCACCGTCCCGCTCCGGATGGTTGGCGGCTGGGAGACGGAGCAAGGTGACGACGAATCCGAGTTTCGGTCGCGCGAGCTAGTGCCGGGACTCGCCGTTGACCCGAGGGGCCGACGGGCGCTCGTCGTGCCGCCCGGCGGCCCTGTGGCCGAGGTCGACCTCGACGATCTAACGGTGACGTACCACACGCTCTCGGAGCCTGTCTCGCTCTTCCACCGCTTCCTCGACTGGCTCGACCCCGCCGCGGAGGCCAAGATGATCGAAGGAAAGGACCGACAGGCGTTGTGGCTCGCAAGCGGCCTGGTTGCTGTGAGTGGGACGGACTATCCGCCGCTCAAGACGGGTCAAACCGACGTGGCCGGCAAGCCCGCCGGGCTGTCCCTCATCGACACCGATGACTGGAGCGTTCGTAGGATCGACGGAGAGGTCTCCGGCGTGCACCTCGCGGGTTCTCAGCTCTTCGCGTACGAAGCAGGATGCTCGAGCGCACCGGAGAGCTTCGCCCTCGTCGCTTACGATCTCCGCGGCGACCAGCGGTTCCGGCTCTGCCGCGACGAGGGCTTCGACCCGCAGGTCGTCGGCCGCTATCTCTACGTCGGCATGGACAACAACACTCGCTTCGACGTGATCGACATGTCGACCGGAGCAGTCGTGTCGCGGCTGCAAACCAAGCAGACGACAACCCTGCTCGTCGACTAGCGCCGGAACGCGTCCCAGCGGGCGGGCAAATCCGGCTCGACGCCCGCGCCGTCCTCGACACGCCCCACGACGGGCAGGCCCAGCGCAGTCGCGTCTTCGGGGGCGACGGCAGCGAGCAGCTCGTAGTCCTCGCCCATGGTCCAGAAGAGCAGTTCGGCGACCTCCTCGAGCCGCGCCGCCCGCGGCACGCTCTCGACGTCGATCGTGAGCCTGCAGCTCGAGCGAGCTGCGATTCGCGCGGCGTCCGAGAAAATCCCGTCGGAAAGATCGATGAGCGCGTGCGCGACAGGGCCGAGCCGCCGGCCCTCCTCGAGGCGGAACGGCGGCCGGCGGTGACGCTCCACGAGCTCGTCGAAGCCCTCCAGCCCTTGCTCTAGGGCGTAGAGGCCCGCGGCCGCCCCGCCGAGCGGGCCCGTCACCACGAGCGCGTCCCCGGGCCGAGCCCCCGCCCTGCCCGGAACGCGCTCGCTTCGCCCGACGGCTGTCACGCTGACGCTGAATGCCCTTGCTGCCGTCGTATCCCCGCCGAGGACGGGCACACCAGCCTCGGCGATGCCCTCGTACAGCTCGACAATCGCGGCGTCCCCGGTCTCGGGTGGGACTGCGAGCCCGATGAGCAAACCGACGGGCTCGGCGGCCATCGCGGCCAGATCGCTGAGGTTGACCGCGGCGGCCTTGTAGCCGAGGTCGCGGCAGGAAGTCCACTCGAAGCGGAAATGGACGCCCTCGACGAGCACGTCCTGCGTGACCACGATGCCGCCCTCGAGAACAGCGCCCTCGGCGTCCTGACCGGAGGCTAAGCCCCGGCGCTCGAGCTCCGCGAGGAGCCCGAACTCACCGAGCTCTGACAGGCGCCTCAAATGTTCTAAGCCCGAAGACGTCGACCGGGCCGGAGCCGGAGCCGATCTCCTGCAGACCGGAGCGAACGGCTTCCGAGGCGATTCGCGCGGCACCCCGTACGGCCTCCTCGAGCGTCTCGCCATGGGCCAGGAACGCGGTTAGAGCGGCCGAGTGGGTGCAGCCCGCGCCGTGCGTTGCCTGGTCGTCGTAGCGCTCGACCGCAATCGGCAGGTGGCGTTCGCCGTCGAAGAGCCAGTCCACCGCCTCGCTGCCGTGACCCCCCGTGACGACCACGGCAGAAGCGCCAAGCTCGTGGATCGCCTCGGCAAGCTCCTCCCGGTTCGCCTCCTCCGAGTAGGGCACGCCCGCGAGCACACACGCCTCGTGCAGGTTCGGCGTCACGACAGTAGCGAGCGGAAAGAGCCGCTCGACCAGCACGGAGACGGCGTCTTCCTGGAGTAGCTTCGCACCCGAGGCAGCGACCATCACAGGATCGACGACGAGAGGCACGGGATGGCCTCTTATGAAGCCAGCGACCGTCTCGATGATGGGAATGCTGAAGAGCATCCCCGTCTTGGCGGCATCGACGCCGATGTCGTCGAACAGGACTTCGAGCTGGTCGCGGATGAACTCGGGCGGAGCCTCGTGGACGGCGCGCACCTCCGTGGTCGACTGCGCGGTGAGCGCGACGATCGTGCTCATGCCGTGGCAGCCGAGGTGGGCGAAGGCCTTCAGGTCGGCCTGGATGCCGGCGCCGCCGCCGGAGTCCGACGTGGCGATCGTGAGACAGCGGGGGACCAAACTGTGGTTGAGGCTAGCATCGGACTCCGTGGCTACCGTCGCCGCCGCCTGGGACGAGCTCCTCAGCGGCGAGGAGCTCGCCTACGTCACCGAAGTGCCGGCGCGCGAGGCGGGCCTCGTCCCGATTCCCGCAGGTCTGAATCCTCGGGTCCAGGAAGCGCTCCACGCGCAAGGAATCGACACGGTTTACGGCCACCAGGCGGAGGCCTTCGAGTCGGCCTCCCGCGGCGAGCACCTGGTCGTCGCGACGGGCACTGCGAGCGGCAAGACGCTCGCTTTCAACCTCCCGGTCCTCGATGCCCTGGCCGCCGAGCCCAAGCTGCGTGCCCTCTACCTCTACCCGACCAAAGCGCTCGCACAGGATCAAGCCAGGGCGCTGGCGTCTTACGGGGTGCCCCGGCTCCGGCCGGCCATCTACGACGGAGACACGGAGACCGAGCGCCGCTGGCAGATTCGCAAATGGGCGAACGTCATCCTCACGAACCCGGACATGCTCCACGTCGGAGTCCTCCCTCACCACGACCGCTGGGGAGACGTCCTCCAGAACCTTCGCTACGTCGTCGTTGACGAAGCGCACGTGTATCGAGGCGTCTTCGGCTCCCATGTGGCGAACGTCCTCCGGCGCTTGCGCCGCGCCGCGGCGATCTACGGCGCCGAGCCACAGTTCCTGCTGGCCTCCGCGACCATCGCAAACCCCGGCGAGCTGGCCCGCTCCCTCGTCGGAGTGGAGCCGACGGTCATCGGCGACGACGCAGCTCCGCGCGCCGCCCGGACGATCGCGTTCTGGAACCCGCCGGTTCTCGACGAGGAGCTGCAGCTCCGCGCGAGCGCGCTGGGTGAGGGCTCACGCCTAGTGGCCGACCTCGTCCAGCTCGGCCTGCGCACGATCTGCTTCGCCAAGTCGCGCAAGTCGGCCGAGCTCATTCATCGGTTCGCCGCCGAGCGCGTCGGGCCAGAGCTCGCAGGGCGACTCTCCCCCTACCGCGCCGGCTACACGCCGGCTCAGCGCCGCGACATCGAGCGCCGCCTCGTCGAAGGCGAGCTCCTGGGGGTCACCGCGACGGACGCTCTCGAGCTCGGCATCGACATCGGGCTGCTCGACTGCGCGATCTCCGTCGGCTTTCCGGGCACGGTGGCCAGCCTGCGACAGCAGTGGGGACGCGCGGGCCGCCGTGCCAAGGGCCTCGCCGTGCTCGTCGCGAGCGAAGACGCGCTCGACCAGTTCTTCATGCGAGAGCCCGAAGCGCTCATGAAACGACGCGTCGAGGCTGCGATCCTCGACCATGCAAACCCACGTGTCCTCGACGGCCACGTTCGCTCAGCGGCCTTCGAGGCGCCCCTGGACGAGCGCGACACGGCTTTCCTGGGTCCGGAGGCTCTCGCGATAGCTGTTCAGGTACACGAGGATCGACGCCCCGGCGAGCACCGCGATCAGCAGCGCTGCGAGCACCGTTCCCCTTCGCGTCGATACGAGTTTGGCTGCAAGTTCCATGGCTCTCCCTTTCGCTTCCTAGCGGGTCATTACGGGGACGCAGGGCGTCAGTGCATCGAGGTTGCAAACTGTGTCGCCGGCTCCGTGTGGGTTGGGCGCGGCGTACTTGATGAAATGGCCGGCGATGTAGCCCTTGGGCACCGGATGGGCGCCGGGGCAGGGGTCGCTGTTCCAGCCGGTCACGTAGAAAGCGGCGAAGTCGATCACCGGCACGATGTCGTTACCGGTGCCGCCGAAGCTCCCGAACGGCGTGAT
>JAIBJP010000054.1 GCA_020029625.1 Actinomycetota bacterium
TCGCGGTGTCCCTTAGCGACGCCGGGCCGAACGCGCCCAGATAGCGACGCACGAGATGCTCCAGACCCTCGTCTTCTGTCACTTCGGACGTCCCGAGCCAGCTTTCCGCCGTCGCGTAGAGGTCGGCACGAGGCCGCTCCCAGGTTCCCGACGGAGGCGCGCGCACGAGGTCCACCCACATGCCGACGCTGTTCCAGGTCGGGCTGTCCAGGCCGAGCTCGTCGACGAGCTCCCGCCGCCAACGGGGACCATCCTCGAGGAGGGAAGCCACCCGCCGCGCCACGCCAGGCACCTCCTTCAGGTCGACCCGCTTCGCGTGGGCCTGCATCCACGACTTGCGCCGGAGCGCCCTGACTCCCTCGGTGAACAACGGATAGTCGCGCGCGGACACCGTGTGGATCGTGACCCGCATCACGGTCGCCTGGACGACGCTGCGCCGTTCGAGGGCACGGGTGAGGTCGTCCCGCTCGAAACCCGCCAACCGGGACCAGAGGCCGATGTAGCCCGACCGCGAGTCTTGCGTCTGGAGACCGCCGACGCGCTCGACAGCGCGAGGGATCGGCAGCTCGGCTCGCTCGAGCAGAAGCTGCCGGGCCAGCACCGCGCGATTCAGCTCCCTCTCCGTGAGGACGCGCTCGGCCACACCGAAGTCATACATGGGCCGCGCGCGCTCCGGGTATGCCTGGGGCGTGCCGCACGACAAGAGTCGCAGCAAGGAGGAGCTCGACCAAGAATGGGGCGAGCTCGTCGAGGAGCACCGGCTCGCCATGCCCGGGACGCAGGTGCTTTTCGCCTTCCTCCTCGTCCTTCCGTTCCAACAGCGCTTCCGTGAGCTGACCGATCACCAGGTCTACGTCTATTACTCGGCGCTCCTGTGCGCCGCGATCGCGATCATCCTCCTGATCACGCCGACCGCCGCCCACCGGATGCTCTGGCGCCACGGGGAGAAGGAGGCGTTGCTCAGGGTCTCCACCATCACGGCGATCGCCGCGACAGCCTTTCTCGCCGCCGGCATGTCCGCCTCCGTCTACCTCATCACCGATTTCCTCTTCGGCGAGCCGGCTACGGCGGTCGTGACGGCAGTCCTGGGAGGCCTCTTCATCGGGTTCTGGTACGGACTCCCACTGGTGCGACGCCTGCGCGACTGAGTTCTTTCTGGAGCAGTGAAAGCGCGGCTTCGAGCCGTACGCGGTTGCGGGGCGAGTTCAGCCACCCGCTCGCGCCGGACGGGTGCGGAAGCGGGACGGCAAACGCGTCTCCGAGCTCGAACCGCGATCCGATGCAGTCGTCGAGGCGCGAGATGCCGAGCACGCGCTTGGTAGCGAGCCCTCCGACCGGCACGATGACGGCCGGCCTGAGCAGGCGCAGCTCCCTGTCGAGCCAAAAACGACAGAGCTCGATCTCCCGGGGGGTCGCGGGCCTGTCTCCGCGGCCCGAGGGATGTCTGCCCGGGTAGCAGCGCGTCACGGAGACGCAGTAGAAGGTGCCGTAGAACTCCTCCTCGTCGAGCTCCAGCCAGCGGCGCAACGTCCGGCCCGCTCGCCCCCGCCAGGGCCGCCGCTCCTCGGCCTCGACCACCCCGGGCGCCTGACCGACGATCATCGCCCGCTGGCCCTCATGGCCTTCGAGCACCGGGAGTGACGCGAGCGGGTAGCCCTCCTCGGCACAGGCTCGGCAGACGCGATTGTCGCGCTGGAGCGAGGCGAGGGAGCGATACGAGCGCTTGCGCCGCGTCACCCGGGTAGGGTAGGAGGGGTTGGCGAAACGTTGCTCGTCGTCGGGACGCGATGATCGTTCCGAGGCCAGGACGCAGGGAGCCCTCGTATCGAATCTAGATACGGGGGCGACCCGTCATTCTGAACGCGGATGCGTTGGGGCGGGCAGCGCGTCTCCGACGGCACAGACTATGTTTCGCGAAACCCTCCTCCGCCGGTGCCGGCGGCCGTCTGGGTTACTTCTTGCGGTTGACTGCGGCGAGCAGCTGCCGTTTGTTCATGCGGGAGCGGCCCTTGACGTTCAGGCGCTTCGCCTGGTTGTAGAGCTGCTCCTTGGTCTGGCCCTTCGATCGGGTCGTGCCCGACCGGAGGCCACCCCGACGGCCCGAGGAGATGTCGCGCGTCGAGGATCGCGAGGCCGTGCGGGCCTCGCCCGACCGCGCGCGCTCCTTGTTGACCGTCCGGGCAGCGATCTCCTCTGCACGATCGGCGGATACGCCCCTCTCCGTGGCGCTGTCCTTGATGTGCTCGTACTGGCGGGCGCGCCTGGTGCCCTTCTTCACCCCACGAGGTGGCATGCAAACTCCTTTCTTGTGCCGTTTTCCAGCTTGTACCGCGGTCCGGGAGGACTAAACGCAGGCGCTACCATGGTCGCGGCGCGGAGAGGTGTCCGAGCTGGCCTAAGGAGCGCGACTGGAAATCGCGTACCCGGCGAAAGTTGGGTCGCGGGTTCGAATCCCGCCCTCTCCGCCTGCTGGTCCGCTAACCCTTGGTCGCCTGGACGAGGAAGGCGACCAGGTCGGCGAGCTGCTTCTCGTCGAGTTGCTCGCTATATGTCTCGGGCATGATTCCCGGCTGGTAGCCGGTCGCGACCTCCGCGTTCGGATCGACGATCGACTCGTGGATGAAGGCGGCGTCCTTCCCTTTGAGGACCTCGTCGAGGTTCGGCCCGATGGTCTGCGTCGCGCCGGCTTCCTTCAGGGTGTGGCAGGTCGAGCACGAGGGCTGCGCCGTGGTGGTGAAGATCTCCTTCCCCGCCGCGGGGTCGCCCGCAGGCTGCTGGCCGGTCACGGTCCCGGTTCCGGTTCCGGTTCCGGTTCCGGTCCCGGTCCCGGTCGGGGTCGTGGTCGCGGTCGGCGGTTGATTCGTCACTCCCCCCGACTCGCCGCCTTCGCTCGCAAAGTGGTGGCTCTCCCCCAGCACCGCAACCGCGGTGAGCATCCCGACGACCAGAAGTGCCGAGACGAGCACGAAGACCCGGAGAGAACGACCGGGAAAGTCCGGTCTCCGCCGTGGGACGACGATGGAGACGAAGAGACTGAAGCCGACGAGGACCGCGGCGACGATCCCGAGGATGACGTCGTTCCGGTTCACGAGGCGCGCATACGATAACCGCGTGCGCCGCTCGGGTCTCTACTTCGCCGCGGGCGCACTCCTCCTCCTGGCCGTCGTGCTCGCAGCCGCAGGCGTCGGCGACCGCCCCGGTGCCCTCTCCGACTGGCAGGCGCTCGCCCTCGGAATCGTGCAGGGCCTGACCGAGCTGCTGCCGATCTCGTCCTCGGGACACCTGATCCTGGTCCCGTGGCTCGCGGACTGGCGCTACCTCGAGGCGCACCCGGACTTCAACAAGACCTTCGACGTCGCGCTTCACCTGGGCACGCTCGTTGCCGTTGTCGTGTACTTCTGGAGCGACGTCGTGCGCTACGCGACCGCGTGGTTTCACTCCGTCCGTCGGCGCAGCGTCTCGGGACCTGACGAGCGGATCGCGTGGTACGTGGTCGCGGCCACGATTCCCACCGCGTTCGCGGGAGCGGCCGGTGAGGACATCATCGAAGAGCACCTCGGCCAGCCGTGGCAGATCGCCATCCTGCTGGCGGTTTTTGGTGTTCTCCTCTGGTTGGCCGACCGCCTTCCAGAGCGGGGGACGATCCAGGATCTCCGCTTCGGGACCGCCTTCGCCATCGGGGTGTCCCAGATCCTCGCGCTCATGCCGGGCGTATCCCGCTCGGGGATCACGATCACGACCGGCCGGGCGGCCGGGCTCGATCGCGACTCCGCGGCGCGCTTTTCGTTCCTGCTCCTGATCCCCGTCGTCTTCGGCGCCGTCGTCTACAAGGGGGTGAAGCACGTGCTCATCGAATCGCTCCCGGCCGGGTCGATCGGACCCTTCATCGTTGGGACGCTCGCCGCGGCCGGCGTCGGCCTCGTGGCCATCGACTTCCTCCTCGGCTACGTGCGGCGCCGCGACTACTCCCCGTTCGTGGTCTACCGCCTTCTGACGGCGGGGATCGTCCTCGCCGTCATCGCCACCGGCCTGCGCGACGCGACGTTCTAAGGGGGCTACACTCGCTCGAAAGGGAGGGGCAGACGGCAAGCATCGCAAGAGAGGCACCGCGTGCGGCCCGCGGGCAACTCGGGCTCGCCGCCGCGACCCTGGCCTTAGCGCTCCTCCTCGCCGCAACGGCCGCCTGGGCCGCGGGGCGCCTCCGGGAGCACACGGAGGCAAATGCCGCCGAGGCCCGCCTGGCCTCCTCCCTTCGAGCAGGGGTGGCGGAGGTACGAAGCGAGCTTCGAGAAGCGTCGGCGCAGGCTCGAGCCCTTTCGCTCTCGTCCGATGTCCAACGAGCCTTTGTGCGGCGCGACCGGAAGGCCTTGGGACTGCTTCTCCCACCGGGCGACAACGTCGCGTTCGTCCTTCCGACCGGGGAGGTCGGCACGGGTGGCTATGCCCTTCGCCGGGCTGTCGAGGTCAGCGACGCACGTGGCGGCCGTCTCGGCCGCGTGGTCGTTGGGGTTCCGCTCGACGCGGCGCTGATCAACCGGCTGGACGCGGCCGCAGGGGTCCCGGAGGGAGACGGACTCGCCATCTCCGAGAACGGTCGGTACCTCACTCGGCCGCCGGAGGTCGGCGACCGACGCTCGATCTCGACGCTACTCGCCTCGGGAAGCGATCTGCGCCTCGTCGCCTTCGCGCCGAACGAGCCCATTGCGCACGCGACCTCAGACACGAGACGTCGAGTGTTCTTCGCCACCTTGCTGACCCTCGCGCTCATCGCTCTCGCCTGGTGGAGCGTCACGCGGTTCATGGCCTTGCGCACCGCCCCGGCTCCCGCACCTCGCCGGCGTGCGCACGACCTGGACACTGACTCGACGGGAAAGCGAGCTCGAGAGGCGGTGGCGCTCGTTGGCGAGGCGTTGGCGGCGACCCACGATCCGGCCGCCCTCCTGCCGGTGATCGTCGAGAGCGCCGTGGGAGCGACAGGCGCGGTCGGAGCGCGCCTCGTCAGCGACGGCACCGAGCGTTTCCGGGCCGGCCACCCTGAGAGCGGCGGTCCGCCCCTCTCGGTCTCCCTCCGCACCGACGACGAGCACGTCGGCAGCCTGCTCATCTACCCGGAGCGGGGCCGTCCCTTCAACGAAGACGAGGGCCGCCTCGCGCACTGGCTCGCCGCCCAGGCGTCGATCGCCCTCGAGAACGCCCGCTTGCACCGTGCCGTGGAACAGCAGGCGATCACGGACGACCTCACCGGCCTCGCGAACCGGCGCCGGTTCAGCGAGTCACTGGGCCTCGAAGTCAGCCGCGCCGAGCGGTTCGGCGGCTCGCTGGCACTCGTCCTCGCGGATCTCGACGACTTCAAGCGGGTCAACGACCTCTACGGCCATCAGGTCGGGGACGAAGTGCTCCGTCGGTTCGCCGACCTCATGCGCGAGAGTGTCCGTGAGTTTGACCTGGCCGTCCGCCACGGCGGCGAGGAGTTCGCCGTGCTCGTCCCCGAGACCGACCCCGAGGGAGGCGCCCGCCTCGCGGAGCGCCTGGCGGAAGGCCTCCGCGGCACGCGATTCACGAGTCGGATAGGTGAGTCGTTCTCGGTCACCGCGAGCTTTGGAGTAGCCGCCTTTCCGGGCTCGGGTTCGGCGGAGCAACTGATGCTCGCAGCCGACCGAGCCCTGTACCGCGCGAAGAAGGAAGGAAAAAATCGCGTAATTCGCGCGGATTAGTTTCGGCAGGCCGAAGCGACGCCCGCCGGGACTGTTATAAGCAACGAGTGCAGGACTGTCAGGTCTGTGGCCGCAGCTTCGACCCACTCGACTTCCAGGTCGTCGTGCCCGAGCTCGCGCGCGGTTTCGACCGGATCGAATGCGCCCGGAGCGCCCGCACGCTTGCGGGGCCCGGGAGCAGACTGGCCGCGACGCCGCTCGTGGCGATCGTGGAGCCGCTTCCCGCGGCCCTCGTGCCCGCTGCCGTCGGTTCAGCTCCGGTGCTGCGCCCGCTCGGCACGCCTGCGGCGATGCTCGGCCTCCTGGCCGCAGGGACAGCTGCGGCCGTCTTTCTCTGGCTGCGCGCACTCGGCGCTGACCCGAGCAGCTTCACGCTCGGCCGCTTGAGCGCTCCTCCCGCCTTCGGCCATCAGACTGTTCAGGCACACGTCGAGCCTGCGCCGCCCCGCGCCGGGCCGGCTGAGCGGAAGGCGCCCGACCGGGCGGCGCCGGTCACCGTGGTGAAGTTCGTCGCGGCACCGAGCCCCGCCGGGTTCGCGCCGGCCCCCGCGGCGGACGGCGCCCACAGGCCCGAGCCGTCGTCCCCGCCCACCGTCGCCCGACCCGGCACGCTGCCTCCGTCGGACTCCGAGACCGGGAAGACCACCGGCAAGGGCCATACAAAGCGCGGTCAGGGCCATTACAAGCACGGCGAGACCGATGGTGCTCATAGTCCCGGACACGGGCAGTCCAAGGGGAAGGGCAAGAAGCACTAGAACCGCGGCGCCTGCGCGGTTGTAGTAAGAGCCGATGGAGGTGCGGAAGGCAGCGACGGCCCTCGTGGTCCTGCTCCTCGCCGCGTGCGGAGGCGGCTCCGCTGCACCGTCGCCCGACGACCTGGGCGAATCCACCGGACCGCCGCCCGACCTCGAAACGACCGCAACGTCGCCCGAGCTCCTTCCGGATCTCGACCAGGCCTCACCGGCGGCCATCTCGGTCGTTCTGCGCGAAGGGCGCGAGCACCTCGCTTTCCTCTCCGCGGTCGAAAACATGGGGGTGGGGCCGCTGCTCCTCTCCGGACGGCGGCCCAACGCCGCTGAGCCCGAGATGAGGGCGCGCCAGATCGTTCGCAAAGCCGACGGGACCGCGACGACATACGTCCTCGAGGCGCGCTTGCGCTTCATCGTCTCGGCGACCCATCGGCACTGGCATCTGCTCGGTTTCGAGCGTTACGAGCTCCGCACCCCCGGCGGAGAGGCCGTCGGGCGTGACCGGAAGACGGGCTTCTGCCTGGGCGACCGCTACGACGCCGATTCGGGCTCGCGTATCCGCGGGGAGCCGCGCCGGGCGGTGTGGACGCAGGAATGTGGACGCGGCCAGCGCGGACGTCTCCGCATCTCCGAGGGTATCTCGCCCGGGTTCGGAGACGACTATGTGCCTCTGCTCGAGGGCCAGTTCATCGACGTCACGGGCCTGCCGCCCGGCCGCTACGTCCTCATTCACCGCGCGAATCCGGCCAATGATGTCCGCGAGTCGAGCTACGCGAACAACGCCGCCTCAGCGCTCCTCGAGCTTGGTCGCGACGGACAAGGCTCGGCAACCGTGACCGTCCTCGCAACCTGCCCCGACACTGCTTCCTGCGGTTAGGAGAGCTAGGGAACCACCTGGACGGCACCGGTGTATGAGGGTCAAAACAGGAGGAGGCCACCGGATGCGACGTCTAATTTTCGTCTTTGCCCTCGCGCTTCTCGCGGCGGCCGCGTTGAGCGCAGGCGCCTTCGCCAAGGAGGGCGGCGTCGAGCTCGGCTCGACCCCGAGCGCGCTCGGGCCAGGAGATCCCTGGACGCCGAGCTTGACTCTGATCGACGACGGCGGGCAACTGCCCGCCAACGCGAAGCCGGGCATCAAGATCACCAACCTGGAGACGGGCCGAACGATCGATTACCCGGCCACGCCGACGGACAACCCGGCGGTCTACACCGTGCGCGTTGTCTTCCCGACCCCGGGCCAGTGGGACTACGCCGCCTACGACGGCGTCACCGACCGGCTGTACGAGTTCCCCGCGACGACGATCCTGGCACCGCAGGGGACCGTCGGGGCGACTCCCGAGGCCGCGGCGACCGCCGAAGAGGGCTCGTTCCCGCTCTGGCCGCTCCTCGGAGGCCTCGGCGGCGCGGGGCTTCTGGCGCTGGGAGCCCTCGCGGCGATCCGCAGCCGGAAGTTCGCGCACTCCTAGGAAACCTCGCCGGGAGGCGGACGAAGGGCGGCCTCGGCCGCCCTTCGGTCTTCAGAGCTGCTCTAGGAGATGTAGAGGGGCGTGTGCAGCGGAACGCGGTCGTAGAGCTCGATGACGTCCGGCACGGCCATGCGGATACAGCCGTGGGAGGCGGCGCTGCCGATCGAGGACGCCTCGGCCGTGCCGTGGATCCCCGCGCCGTCCCAGAAGCCCATCCAGCGCGCCTTGAGCGGATTCTCCGGGTCGCCCGGCGGGATGATCTTCCCCGCGAGGTCGCCCGCCCAGGCCTTCTTCGGGACGTACCAGGCCGGATTGACCGCCTTCGACCTGATCTCGTAGAGGCCGGCGGGTGTCTCGAACCCGATTCGCCCGATGGCGACGCGGTAGGTCTTCACGAGCTTCTCCTTGACGAAATAGCGCAGCTCCTTCCGTCCGCGGCTGACTGCGATGAAGAAGCGGAAGCGCTTCTGCAGCTCGCGCGTCGTCACCTTCGGACGCAGGACGCGTGTGGGAAGCTCGAGCGAGCGCGCCGACTCCGGGTCGACCAGAGCGTCCTCGATCGCGACTCTAAGCGCCGGCTTTGTCACCGCGACACCGTTCCTCGAGGGCCTGATGCGAATACCGACGAAGGAGGCCTTGCTCTTGCCCTCGCGCGGCTTCGCGTTGACCGTTTTGCTCACCGAGCGGACGAATCGCTGGACGGCTTCCTGCGAGTACGTGATGTCGAGGTCGAGATGACGGCCCAGGCGGCCACCCGTGACGTCGCGGAAAGCTCGCGTGAGGAAGTTTCCGTCGCGGCTCTCGGACAGCGCGCCGGCGAGCAGCCGGTCGACGTTGGTCGCGAGCTCGGCCGTGGAGGGAGAGAAGACGAACTGGCCACCTCCGTAGCGGACGAGGATCGGCTGCGCGAGCGGATCGCCGATCCGCTCGGCGAGAGCGGCTCGCGCCTCGGCCAGCCGCATGCCGCCCACGTCGACGCCCCCGATCGAGATCCCTTCTGCCAGGCGGTCTTCTCGCGCGGCGTCGTAGCGCCACGCAGCGGCGGCTGCGGCTCCCGCCGCGAGCACGAGCAGTCCAAGGAGACCGATCAGGACTTTCCGCACGGCTTACTCAAGTTAATACGAGCCGCGACGTGGTTTCAGCCCCACCGTTTCGGGCCCGAAGATTAAGCACGTGTTAGAGACGCGGTTCGCGACCTTGTGACACCGGGTTTCCTGCCGATACCTTGAATTGACTCCAACTTTGTGAGACACCCATGCTCGATCCTCTAATCGACCTCCTGTCCTCGAACACGCCGCTGCCCTCTGTCTGGGGCAGGGTCGTCGTCATCGTGGCCCTCTTCGCGATGGCGCTCCTCGTCTCGCGCCTGAGCGCGTTCGTGGCTCGCCACGTCCTCGTCTGGCACGACCGCCAGAGCGACGGCGACCTGGAGGCGACCGGCAAGATCGCCGGCATCAAGCGCCGGGAGACGCTCGTCAGCGTCATCCGCACGGCAATCGCCTACGCGGCCTTCGCGGCCGCGGTCGTCCTCTCCGTCGCGCAGATCACGGGCGGCGTGGACAAGCTGACCGCAATCGCGGGAGCCTCATTCGCGTTGATCGTGGCCGGCTTCGCCGCCCAGCGGCTGCTGCTCGACATCCTCGCGGGCTTCACCATGTTCCTCGAGCGCTGGTACTCGGTCGGCGACACCGTCGTCCTCATCGCGGCGGTCGAGCTCCAGGGGGTCGTCGAGGACGTCTCCATCAGGCGGACGAAGCTCCGGTCGCTGAACGGCGAGGTGATTCAGGTGCACAACGGCCAGATCACGGCCGCGCGCGTCTCCCCCCGCGGAGTGAAGGAGCTCGCCATCGAGATCTTCGTCAGCAAGCGCGAAACCGGCGAGCGCCTGATCGAGGAGGTTGCCAGGATCCTGCCCGAGGGCCCGACGACCTTCCTCAGGCGCCCCTGGATCTCCCACGTGGAGGAGCTTTCCCCGATTCTGACGCGGATCCGGGTGCACACGACCGTGATTCCGGGCCGCGAGTGGATGGCGGAGGAGTTCTTCCCGGACCTCCTGAAGCAGCGCGCGACCGACGGCCTCATCGTCCACGGGCCCGTCGTCTTCGCGATCGACGAACGCGCTATGAGGAGCTTCGCCCGCGCGAGCGCGACAACCCGGCGAAGCTTCGACCGCGTGCCTGCGGGCGCTCGAGCAAGCTAGGAGCTAGATGGCTGGCGTCTACCTGTAGCGGTAGACGATGCGGCCGCGCGTGAGGTCGTACGGCGAGAGCTCTACCTTGACGCGATCGCCGAGGAAGATGCGGATGCGGTAGCGCCTCATCTTTCCGGCTGTGTAGCCGAGCGTCTCGTGACCGTTGTCGAGCTGGATGCGGAACATCCGCCCTCGCAGAGCCTCGATCACCTCGCCCTCCAGCTCAACCTTGTCGCCGTTCTTGCTCATCCGGGCCCCATTTCGTAGGAGATTCCGGCCGCGGCGGAGCGCCGCGGCCGGGAGGAACGAACTACGCAACCTGGGTCACGTCGGTCGCCTCGGGGCCCTTCGAGCCCTCGCGCGCCTCGTAGGAGACGCGTGCTCCCTCCGGGAGCGACTTGTAGCCGTCGCCGGCGATGCTGCTGTGGTGGACGAACAGGTCCTTCGA
>JAIBJP010000055.1 GCA_020029625.1 Actinomycetota bacterium
ACAGGCTCGAGCGCTTACCCAAACAGAAAGGCCCCGTTTTCCAGGGCCTCTCTGAGTGGAGCGTACCGGGATCGAACCGGTGACCTCCGGCTTGCAAAGCCGGCGCTCTCCCAGCTGAGCTAACGCCCCGTTCTCAACGATTCTAGCCCCGCCGGCTGCTGTCCTCTCCGCTCAGAAGTTGAAGCACTCGAAGAGGTCGCCGATGTCCGCCCGGGCGTCCCGAGGCGGGGCCGGCGGACCGACGGTCGCGCCGCTCGCAGCGGCCTCGTAGTTGGGGCCGACGGGCGTTCCCGCATCGAACATGTGGTTCACGGAGGCAAGCGTCGGCAGGCCGTGCAGCCGCTCGAGGAACTTCAGCGTCGAGGTGAGGTCGTAGACCGTCGGCTCGAGGTGCGAGCGCTTCGCGTGCGGGGAAATCACCCAGGTCGGGATGCGGATCCCGAGACCGAACGCGTCTACCTGCGGCGGCGGCACGTGCTCGAAGTAGCCGCCGTGCTCGTCGTAGGTGATGATGTACGCGGAGCTCTCCCACGCCGACGACTCGCGCAGCGCAGTGACGAGCTCCTTCTGAATGCCCATCCCCACCGAGACGTCTGCCGGCGGGTGCTCATCCCAGCCTCGCGCAAAGCTGGGGATGATGAACGACACCTGCGGCAGGCGGTCGCGCCGCAGATCGTTGAGGAAACCGCCCTTGTTCCCCCGGGTGCGGTTGTCGTGCGCGTAGCGCTTCCAGAAGACGAAGACGTTGTCGGTGTTGCCGAACGGGACGCTGTCCCAGCTGACGTTGTAGACCTTCCACGTCACGCCGGCGGCGTCGAGCAGATCGAGGATGATCGGATAGTCGAAGACGCCGTAGCCCCAGACGCCGTTCGTGGTGATCCCGCCCGAAGTGCCGGCGGCGAGGTAGAAGCGGTTCGGCCAGGTCGGGCCGAGGAGCGAGCAGAAGTAGTTGACGCAGAGCGTGAACTCTTCGTGGAGGCCGTAGTAGAAGGGCAGCTCCTCGGCTGTGTAGTAGCCGAGCGCCCAGATGCCGGCATTCGTGTAGAAGCCGTCCATCGCGCCGTTGTTCCACTGCTCGTGGATGGCACCCCACGAGTGAGCAACATCCGGGGTCTCGAGAGCGGTGAAGCGGTACGGCTCGACGCTCCCGCCCTGCCCGTCCGGCTGGGAGTAGCCCGGCGGCGGCCCGTACGGCCCGATCCAGGGCGCGTACCCGAAGTAGTGGTCGAAGGAGCGGTTCTCCTGGCAGGAGATAATCACGTGACGGATCGGCGTGTCGGCGGGCCGCGCGGCGCGTGCGCGCCTGGCCGCCGGCGCGGTCGCCCACAGGGTTCCTCCCAGGACGGAGGCGCCCGCCACCCCCGCCCGCTCGAGGAGCGAGCGCCGGGTCAGCGAAGCGCGGAAAGACCCGGTGGGATCGTGCTCTGGCATGGCTTCCTCCCGCTGTAGCAGCTTGGAACGAGGTGCCGCGCCCCCGGCGACCCTATGCCCCGAGCCGCGATGGGTCAAACAGCCGCGCCCGGCCCTGCGTGCTCGCGCGCGCGATCGCGTAGGATTGTTTCCTCGACCGGCGCGGTCGCCACGACCAACAAACGCTTAGCGCCCACGCCCGGCCGATACCCGAAAGGGGGAGGAAGGAAAACGAAGGCCGGGCCGAAACCAGTACCTATGCGGTCCCTCCTGCGGGTGCTCCTGGCGACGACCGTCGTCGCCCTCGCTGTCGCCGCCCCCTCGGGCGCGATCCTCAACGGCAAGCCGGACACCGCGCACCCATACGTGGGCATTCTCGTCACCGTCGTCGACGGAGAACGCGTGCCAGTGTGCTCGGGCTTCCTCGTCTCCCCGACCGTCTTCGTCACCGCGGCTCACTGCGTGGACGACCTCGGCGGGACGCTTCCGGCGTTCGTCTCGTTCGACCAGGCCTTCACGGAGAGCTCCCCGCTCCGGAGCGGTACCGCCATGCCGAATCCTCGCTTCGTGGCCGGCTCGAGCTCACACGAGATCGCCGTCGTGTTGCTCGATGCCGCTGTCACCGACCGCGGGTACGCCCAGTTGCCCAGCCTCGGTCAGCTCGACTCCCTCAACAAGCGAAAGGGCCTCCAGGACCGCTCCCTCACGATCGTGGGCTACGGAGCGAACAACGTTGTCAAGGGCGGCTTCGACTTCCAGCTCGTGCGGAGCTTCGCCTCCTCGCGTCTCCTCAACCTGACGAGCTCGAACGCGGGCGGCTTCAACCTGCAGCTCTCCAGCAATCCCGGCCAGGGGAAGGGCGCCATCTGCTTCGGAGACTCGGGCGGGCCCGTCCTGCTCG
The DNA here is from genome assembly GCA_020029625.1 of Actinomycetota bacterium. GTDB lineage: Bacteria > Actinomycetota > Thermoleophilia > Gaiellales > Gaiellaceae > JAIBJP01. The sequence continues at coordinate 2,312 of JAIBJP010000055.1, forward strand.
GGAGCTCGGACGTCGCCGTCGGGATCAACTCGTTCGTGAACAACCGCCACTGCGCGGGGAACGCATTCGCGTTCCGCCTGGACACGGCGGAGGCGCTGGGCTTCCTTGCTCCTTACCTCTAGGCGCGGCCTCTGGGCCGGCCGGTCCTAGTCCCCCCAGTCGAAATCGCGCGAGCGGCCCCAGAGGGTGTCCTCGGGATCCTGGGGCTGGGCGTCGTCCGTCGGCCAGGCGAGCACCTTGTTCGGATCGATCTCGTCCACGCCGCTCAGCGTGTCCTCGACACGGGCTTGCTCTTCAGACTTGAACAGGGGGTGGTTGTTGAAGGGATCGTCGACGCGGTACCGCTCCAGCGGCATGTTCCCGTCGAGCTCCGAATTCTTGCGCTTCAACTCGAGGTGTTCCTCGATGATGCGCGCAAAGGTCGAATCCTTGTCGAACGTCATCCGCACCTCCGGTCTCCAGGTCGTTGCGAGCGCGAGATTCTAGACGACCTAGTCAGGTTTGTGGACGTTGAGCAAGGCCTCGACACTACTGACGTGCGCGGACGGCCCCGTCGGACGACGCGCAGACGACACAGTTCTTGCCCGCGGACTTCGCTCGGTAGAGGGCCTCGTCGGCGGCTGCGAAGAGCGCGGCCGGCGTCGGAGCCTCGGGGAAAGAGGCCACTCCGAAGCTGGAGGTGACGCTGAAGCTGGCGCCCGGGTCGAGCGTCAGCTGCCGCGCCTCCATCACCTCGCGCAGACGCTCCGCGAGCCGCTCGGCTCCCTCGAGATCGGTCTGGGGCAGGAGGACGGCGAACTCTTCGCCACCGTAGCGGGCGGCCAGGTCGATGTCGCGGACGGTGTCGCGGAGGACGTCGGCGAAAGCCCGCAAGACGTCGTCTCCGGCCTGGTGTCCGTAGCGGTCGTTCACCTGCTTGAAGTCGTCGAGGTCGGCGAGGACGAGGGCAAGCGAGCCGCCGAAGCGCTCGGCACGGCTGATCTCGCTCGCGAGAGCCTCCTCGAAGTGACGCCGGTTGGCCAGGTCGGTGAGGCCGTCCGTGCTGGCCTGACGCTCGACGAGGCGGTGAAGGCGAACGTTCTCGAGTGCGACGGCAGCCTGGGAGCCGAGCCAGAGGGCCAACTCGCGAGACTGGTCTCCGAAGTCGGCTCCCTCCGGTGCGAGGAGCAGCCTCGTGTTCTCGCCGCCGTCCGGACCCAGGGGGATGACGAGCGGGCGGCCACCGCGATCGGGATCGCCGGCGCGCGCCTGCTCCTGCCCGTCGACCACGAGCCGGCCGCCGGCCGCTCCCGTGGCCTCGACGGCGCTCTCGACGATGACATTGAGGAGCGCGAAAGGATCGTGGGTGGCGGCAAGCGCCTTACCGAAGCGGTCGACCGCCTCCTGCACGCGACCGCGCTCGGCGGAGATCTGCTCCGACATCTCGTTGAAGGCCCTACCGAGGGTCGCGAACTCGTCCCGGCCACGGACGGGGACGCGCTGGCCGAACTGTCCGCGGGCGACGGCGCCGGCGGCGTCTGCGAGCTCCCTGAGGGAGCGAACGATCGTCCGGCCGAGCAGCCAGGCGAGGAGGGCGACGACGGCCAGAGCCGCGAAGGCGAAGAGGAGGAAACGCTCGCGTAGATCGCCGACTGCCGAGTGGATGGAGCTCGTGGGCGTCAGCGCCACGAGCGTAACGTTGGGATCACCGCTGAGGATTGCCGTCGAGACGGCGCGGTACTCGTTGCCCCCGAGCTTCACGTAGCGGGCACGCTCGCCCGGAATCTCCCGGCTGCCGATGAACGACTGCGGGCCGGCGACGATTCGTCCGCCCGTCGCGAGCAGGAGCCTGTCTTCGGTCTCGAGCCCCGCGTTTGCACGAAGCTCGCTCAGCAGGCCGTTGTCGAGCGGAATCCAGACGACGATGCGGCCGAGCAGCTCCTGGTTCGTCGACAGGACGCTGGACGTGCGCTTCGCCGCGAGCTCGGGCGGCGGACGGCCGGCCAGGAGCTCGTTGCGGGAGTAGAAGGCCGAATTCGGCACGGCGCGAGAGAGGCGCACGAGCGCGGCGCGGTTCCTCGTCAGAAAGGCTCGTTGAACGCTCGTCGCGCGAGCAAGCGAGGCTGAGGCGCCGGCTGCGTCGTCCCGCACGCTCTGCGTGTAATCCCGCACTGCGACTCGCATAGCCGCGTTCAGCCGAGCGTCCGTGTTGGACAACTCTCCTCGCGTCGACACCTGGCTGAAAGCCCACGAAGCAGCAAGCAGCGGCACCAGCGAGAGGAGCACAAAGTACGTGACGAGTCGGAGCTTGAAGCTGCCCATTTGAAAGACCTACCCGACAGGTCTATCGACGTTGCGGCAATCCCTCATTAGAGGGATCCCTCCCCCGAATTGGGGACGCTCCTAAAAGACCGGCCGCTCGAAGACGACCGAGACGATCATCCCGACCAGCCAGCAGCCGGTTGCGATGGCGACCGCAAAACCCGCCAACCTGCTCTGGAAACCGCCCATCGCGGCTGCGACGACAGCCACGAGAATGGCGCCAGCGGCCACACGCCCGGGGTAGTAGACGATGCCGACGATGCCAGCGAAGATCGCCGCCGTGGCGAGGAAGCCCGCGATGTAGTGGGAAGCCGGAAGCGCGTCCGGCGACCGCTCCGTCTCCTCGAGGCTCATGAGGCCGTGGTGCGCTTCCGCGCGTGAACGGGAACCGGGCGCCTCGCTGGAACGCCGTGCGGACCGGGCCTACGGCCGGGAATCGGCTTGTGCGGGGCGGGCCGACGGCTGGGGCCGCCGACTCCGCCGCTTCCGTTGCCGCTGTCCGCGGCACCGAATGCGGGTCCAGTCGAGGGCCCCGGAGGATCCTTGACCGCCCACCAGATGACGTAGCCCAGGTAGGCAATCGGGATCTTCAGGATGACCAGGAACCAGATGCTGAACCAGAGCATCGGCGAACGGAAAGTGTAACCTAGCCCGCTTCCGGTAAACACCAACGCAGGCGTGACGCCTCTGCGGCCCGTTGCGGCGTCGCGCCTCCGGTCAGCTCCCCCGCCCAAGGGGGCGACCCGTCCTGTAACCGACAAGGGGGCACTGCATGCCTAGTTCATTGCTCGCGCGCGGGCTGCTCGTCGGGCTCGCGCTTTCCTTCCTGGCCGCCCCGGCTGCTTTGGCGGACGATCCCGGGACAACGACCGAGACGAGCACGACCACAGAGATCACCACCACGACCGAGACAACCACTACGCCGACCGAGACAACGCCAGCGGAGACGGAGGCCGCGCCCGATCCTTGGGCGGAGACCCCGGAGACACTTCGCCTCCGAGCGCGAGCCGTCCACCACCGCAGACTGGCGCGGCGCTGGACGGCCCTGATGGGCAAGCCGAGGCCACGGGTCGGGCCTGCCCCGATCGCGTTCGATTCCCTGCTCGAGCGGCGGCGCTGGCGGGCACGGGCCTGGCGGGCCAAGGCGCTCGCCGCCAGGCGGGCGGGCCATAGGCCTCCCCATCTCGGCGCATGGATCTGCATCCACCGGTACGAGGGCTCGTGGCGCGACCCGAACGCTCCGTACTTCGGCGGCCTCCAGATGGACCTCACGTTCCAGCAGCAGTACGGCCGCAGGCTCCTGCGGTACAAGGGAACCGCCGACCACTGGACGCGCTTCGAGCAGATGTGGGTGGCCGAGCGCGCGCTCCGTTCAGGGAGAGGCTTCTACCCCTGGCCGCTGACCGCCCGCCGCTGCGGCCTCATTTGAGCGATCCACCGGTCGGAGGACGAAGCACCGCGAACTGGTCCGTGACCTCGAGATTGCGCGTGCGAAAGCGATAAACCGCGGCCGGGCGGCCTCCCGCCCGGCCCGGAGGTCGCAGCTCTCCGATCGGCTCCAGCAGACGGCGGCGCAGCAGCACGCGCTGGAGATTGGTCGCCGACACGTCGTGGCCCAGTGCGGCGCGGTAGAGGCGCCGGAGCTCGGCGATCGTGAACGCGGGCGGCGCGAGCGCGAAGCCGATGTTCGTGTAGGAGAGCTTCGCGCGCAGCCGCTCGCGCCCCGCGAGCACGACGGCGAAATGGTCGAAGGCGAGCTCCGGAAGCCCGTCGACGGGGTGCCAGGCCGTGTCAGCCGGGACTTGCGGCGCGATCCCCGCCGGGATCAGCCCGAGATATGCGGTGGCGACGAGCCGTTCGCCCGGGTAGCGCGCGGGAGCGCTGAGCGTCTCTATCTGCTCGAGGTGCGAGAGCTCGCGGACGTCCACCTTCGCAGCGAGGTGGCGCCGGATCGAGTCCTCCAGAGTCTCGTCGGGGGCGAGCCGCCCGCCCGGGAGCGACCACGCGGCCAGAAAGGGCTCGCGCGCCCGCCGCCAGAGCAGCGCCTGCAGCTGCTCTTCCCGCACCTGGAGCACGACCCCGAGCGCCTCGTGGGCCGCGCGATGCTCTGTGGTAGACTTTTCCATCGGTTATCGACTTAGAGTCGCAAACTAGGAGAATAGCGCGAATGGCCGTCGTCGAAGCACCAGCCCGAGTCCCTCCCTCCAGCCGGATGGACGTCGAGGACGTACTCCGCGAGGGCGGGTTCACGTCCTTCCACCGCCGCGCGGTCGCGATCACGGGCTTCGCCTGGACGTTCGTGGCGATGGAGATCCTCCTCGTGGGCTTCACGGTGCCCGTGTTCACCGCGATCTGGGGTCTTTCCGGGAGCTTCGCCGGCTGGATCGCCGCATCCGCGCTGGGCGGGTCGCTCGTGGGCAGCGTCGTACTCGGGCGGCTCGCCGACCGAATCGGTCGGCGGCGGATCTTCCTCGGCGCGATCCTCTGGTACGCCGTCTTCACGGCCCTGACCGCTCTCGCGTGGGGACCCGGCGCCCTGTCGGCTTTCCGCTTCCTGGCTGGCATCGGCCTGGGCGGGATGCTCGTCGTCGATCCCTCCCTCCTCGCCGAGTACCTGCCCCCGCAGCGGCGCGGCCGCTTCCTCGTCTTCCTGGACTTCTTCTGGCCGGTCGGGCTTCTGCTCGCCACTGGGCTGTCCTGGCTCTTCCTCGACCAGGTCGGCGGTGACTGGGGTTGGCGCTGGCTCTTCCTCGCCGCCTCGTTCCCGGCGTTCCTTGCCTTCGCAGCGCGCCTCTCGCTCCCGGAGAGCCCCTACTTCCTCGTCCGCCGCGGCCGGGTCGACGAAGCCGCGGAGGTGCTCGAGGAGATCACCGGTCGGAAGGTCGCGCCCGAGGAGCTCGCGGCGCCGGAAGAGCCTCGGAGCTCGGTGCGCGAGCTCGTCTCGAAGCGCCTGCGCTCGACTTCGGGCCTGATTGTCCTCGTCTGGATCGCGCTCAACATCTCGTACTACGGGCTCTTCCTCTGGCTCCCGTTCGTCCTCCAGGGCGAGAAGCAGTTCTCGCTGAACGTCTACGTCCTCCTCGCGCTGTCGGCCCTCTCGCAGTTCCCCGGCTACGCGGCGTCCATCTGGCTCGTGGAGCGGATCGGGCGCAAGCCGACGCTCGCCCTCTTCCTGGCGCTCGGCGGGGTCAGCGCGCTGACTTTCGCGCTCGCCGACTCGGCACCCGTCTACGTCGCGGCGCTCTTCTTCGTCGGCTTCTTCAACCTCGGCGCCTGGGGTGCTGTGTACCCGTACACGTCCGAGCTCTTCCCCACTCGGGTGCGCTCGAGCGCCTTTGGCATGGTCGAGGGATTCGGCAAGGGAGCAGCGATCGGAGGCCCGTACCTCTTCGGAGCGCTGATCGACTGGACGGGCGACACCGTCTGGTCGCTCATCTTCATCGCCGCCGTGATGGCGGTCGGCGCGGTCGTCGTCCTTTTCGGCCGCGAGACGCGAGGCGAACGCCTGGCCTAGACGACCTCTTCGTCGCCCCAGATCGAGGCCGAGACATAGACGAGCGCGATGGCGGCGAAGAGCACCAGCGCCGCCGTCGGGCTCACCAGGGCAACCAGGGTGGCAATGACGTACATGGGGACGCCGGGCAAATAGCTCCTGTTGATGCCGCTCACCTCGCGCCGATCGGCGTCGGGGCGCAAAAGCCGCCGGTATGCGTACTGCCAGAAGAGCTGGAAGAAGACCGCGATGACAACGAAGGTGAGCCCGTACGCGAGCGCTCCCTCCCGGGCGCCTTCCTCTCCGATGTGCTCGGCAAACACCGCCGTCGGAAAGGGGACGAACGCGATGCTCATCAGCAGGAAGAGGTTGATGAAGAGAAAGATGCGGTCGGCCTCACGCGTATACGAGAGCACCACGTGGTGGTTCACCCACATGATCCCGATGGAGAGAAAGCTGAGCGCATACGCGAAGTAGGAGGGCCAGAGGTCCAGCAAGCCCTGGCCGATGTCCTCCCCCGGCAGCTGGATCTCCAGCACGAGCAGCGTCGCGGCGATGGCAAAGACGCCGTCGGCGAAGGTCTCGAGGCGGGTCGTTGACACCGGTGCAACGGTACCGCGGGGGTAGGCTGGAACCCGTGAACCGCCTGGCGCAGGAGACCTCTCCCTACCTCCTCCAGCACGCCGACAACCCGGTGGACTGGTACCCGTGGAGCGACGAGGCCTTCGAGCTCGCGCTGGCCCAGGACAAGCCGGTCCTGCTCTCCGTCGGCTACGCGGCGTGCCACTGGTGTCACGTCATGGAGCACGAATCGTTCGAGGACCCGGAGACGGCCGAGTTGATGAACGAGCGCTTCGTCTGCATCAAGGTCGACCGGGAAGAGCGCCCCGACGTCGACGGCCTCTACATGGAAGCGGTCGTGACGATGACGGGACACGGTGGCTGGCCAATGACCGTCTTCCTGACGCCGGACGGCCGGCCGTTCTACGGGGGCACGTACTTCCCGCCTGAGCCTCGCTACAACATGCCGAGCTTTCGTCAGCTGCTCCTGGCGGTTTCCGAGGCCTACCACCAGCGGCGTTCAGAGCTGGAGCGGCAGGCCGACGCGCTCGTCGATGCGATTCGGGAGGCGAGCGCTGTCCGGCCTTCGACCGAGCCGCTGACGACCGAGTTGCTCTCCCGAGCGGTCTCGGCGCTCGCAGCCCAGTTCGACCCGGAACATGGCGGGTTCGGGCGGGCGCCGAAGTTCCCGCCGGCGTCCAATCTCGAGTTCCTCCTGCGGACGGACCGCGAGGACGCGCTCGAGCTGGTGCGGAAGACGCTGGACGGGATGGCCGCGGGCGGCATGTACGACGTGGTCGGGGGAGGGTTCCACCGCTACTCCGTGGACGACCGCTGGCTCGTCCCTCACTTCGAGAAGATGCTCTACGACAACGCTCTGCTCGCCGGCGTCTATCTGCACGCGTGGGTCGTCACGAGGGAGGAGCGCTACCGACGGATCACCGAGGAAACGCTCGACTACATCGTTCGCGAGCTGCGCCTTCCGGAGGGCGGCTTCGCCTCGGCGCAGGATGCCGACACCGCCGGCGTGGAGGGACTCACGTACACCTGGGAGCCTGACGAGGTGGACGATCCCGGGTGGCTCCAGCCGTTCGAAGGGCGAGGAATCATCCGAGCGGAGCTGCCCGCCGACGCCAGGCAGAGGCTGCTCGAGGAACGTCAGCGCCGAGAACAGCCTTTGAGAGACGACAAGGTCGTCACCGCCTGGAACGGGCTCGTGCTGGCCGCATTCGCCGAGGCCGCGTGGCGACTCGACCGTCCCGATTATCTGGAGGTGGCACTCGAGCTCGCGCGCTTCCTGCAGGAGGAGATGACCGGCGAGAACGGGCTCCTCCTCAGGACATACCGGGACGGCGCTGCGAAGATCGAGGGCTACCTCGAGGACTATGCGAACGTCGCGAACGGTCTCCTGGAGCTGCACTGGGCGACAGGCGACCTGCGCTGGCTGGAGGAGGCGCGGGCGGTAGCCGACCGGGCCGAGCGGTTCTGGGACGAGGAGCGCGGCGGCTATTTCGTCGACGATCACGGTCTGATCGCCCGGCGAAAGGAGTTCGACGACCACCCCACTCCCTCCGGGAACTCGATGATGGCGTTCGTCCTCCTGCGGCTGGGCCGCATCTACGGCGATGCCGAGATGGAAAACCGGGCGGTCGGCGTCTTCCGCCTCGCGCGGCCCCTCCTCGAGCGCGCGCCGACGGCTGTCGGCCACCTCCTGTGCGCGCTCCACCTTCACTTCTCGGCTCCCCGCGAGGTGGCGGTGGTCGGAG
>JAIBJP010000103.1 GCA_020029625.1 Actinomycetota bacterium
GGCCTCGGCCAACGCGACGAGACGCTGGCCGACTACGAGCGCCGCGGCGGCCTGGCGGTGATCCGGTCGCTGCCCTCGAAGGAGAAGATCGTCGAGGAGCTGAAGGCGTCGAGCCTGACCGGCTACGGCGGAGCGGGCTTCCCGACCGGGGTCAAGTGGGAGGCCGTCGCCAAGGAGCCCGCGCCCCGCTATGTCGTCGTCAACGCAGACGAGGGCGAGCCGGGGACGATCAAGGATCGCTATGTGATGGAGCTGCGCCCGCACCTCATGCTCGAGGGCGCACTCATCGCCATGGTTTTCGCGGACGCGAACGAGGGCTTCATCTACCTGCGCGAGGAGTACGCAACCGCCCGCGAGCGGCTCACGCAGGCGATCGAGGAATTCCGGCAGGCCGACCTGCTCGACGGCCGCTCCCTCGAGCTCGTCGTCGGCGCGGGCGCGTACATCTGCGGGGAAGAGACCGCCATGCTGGAGTCCATGGAAGGCCGGCGCGGGATGCCGCGCCTCAAGCCTCCGTTCCCGAGCCAGGTCGGCTACCTCGGGCGCCCGACGCTCATCAACAACGTGGAGACGCTGGCGCACGTGCCGGCGATCCTCCGGGACGGCGGGGCAGCGTGGCCGCGTGTCCGCCTCTGGTCGGTTTCCGGTGCTGTTCGCGACCCCGGCTGCTACGAGGCGCCACTCGACGTCACCCCGCGACAGCTGATCGACCAGTACGCGGGCGGTTCGAACGGCGCGATTTCGTCCATCGTCCCCGGCGGAGCCGCGAGCGGGATCCTGCCGCCCGACGCCCTCGACGTGCCCCTCACGCGCGATTCCCTGCGTGAATGGGGGGCCGGGCCGGGATCGGCCGGACTGCAGGTCTTCCCGGAGAGCTACTCGCCGCTGCGCCTGCTCGCCGAGACCATGCGCTTCTTTGCCGAGGAGTCCTGCCAGAAATGCACGCCCTGCCGGATCGGGAACCGCGGGATGCACCATCTTCTCGAGGAGCTCGACCACGGCCGCGCCGCTATGCCGCGCGCCAAGGTCGAGGAGTGGCTCGACGCCATGATCGCGACGTCGATCTGCGGACTCGGACAGGGTGCGCCCTTGCCGATGCGGAACGCCTTTCGCCATTGGCCGGAGCTGTTCGCACCACTTGGCGAGGCGGCTACGATGGGCGGCCCGTGATCCGCTTCACGCTCGACGGGACCGACGTCAGCGCGCCCGAGGGGGAGCTGCTCGTCCACGCCGCCGCGCGACACGGAGTCTTCATCCCCACGCTCTGCCACGACGACAAGCTCGACCCGTATGGCGGGTGCCGGATGTGCGTCGTCGGGGTCGAGGGCTCGCCCCGGCCTCTCCCCGCCTGCGCGACCAGGGTCGCTCAGGGGATGGTCGTCTCGACGAACTCATCCGTGCCGCAGTACCAGCGCACACTCACCGAGATGCTCCTTGCCGAGCACCTGAACCCGGATCCCGGCGGGCGTCCGAACGAGCTCACGGACCTGGCGGAGGAGCTCGGAGCGGAGGCCCCGTTCATCCTCCCGGACGCCAAGCGCGAGCCGTACGACGACCGCAACACGCTCATGGGCTACGACCCCGACGCCTGCATCCTCTGCGCCCGCTGCGTCCGCTACACGCAAGAGGTGATGCAGTGCTCCGCGCTCTCGCTCGAGGGGCGCGGGCCGGAGGCACGCGTTGTCCCGACTTGGGGGCTTTCCTGGCTCGACACCGAGTGCGAGCTCTGCGGCGGCTGCCTGGGGGTCTGCCCCACGGGCGCGATCTACGAGAAGTTCGAGGAGGGGACGGAACGGCCGGAGCCGGCTCTGAAGAAGGTCAAGTCAACCTGCACGTTCTGCGGCGTCGGCTGCCAGATCGACATCAACGTCGATCCGGAGACGAACCGCATCGAGAAGATCACCTCCGACCCGAGCTACGTCTCGAACGAGGGCAACCTCTGTGTCAAGGGCCGCTTCGCCTTCAACTTCGTCCACCACCCCGACCGCCTCACGGAGCCGCTTGTCCGGGGCGAGGACGGAGAGCTCCATCCGGCGACGTGGGAGCACGCGCTCCAGGTGGCGGCCGACGGCCTCCTGCGCGTGCGGGAGGCGCACGGCCCCCAGTCCATCGGGTTCCTCGCCTCCGCTCGCCTGACGATGGAGGAGAACTTCCTCATCCAGAAGCTCGCTCGCACGGTGATCGGGACGAACTCGATCCACTCGTGCGAGGCCACCTGACACGCTCCAACCCTTTACGGCCTGGTCAGGTCGTTAGGCAGAGGCGCCACCACCAACTCGATCCCCGAGATCGAGAACACCCGCTTCATCCTCGTCATCGGCTCGAACACGACCGAGGCGCATCCGGTGCTCGCCCTGCGCATGAAGAAGGCGGTGCGCAACGGTGCAACGCTCGTCGTCGCCGACCCGCGCAAGATCTGGCTGACAAAGCTGGCGAAGCGCCATCTCCAGCTGCGACCGGGCTCCGACGTCTGGCTCCTGAACGCGATCATGCACGTGATTCTCGAGGAAGGGCTGCAGAACGAGGAGTACATCCGCGAGCACACTGAGGGCTTCGAGGCCGTCGCCGAAGTCGTCACACGCTACACGCCCGAGGAGGCGGAGAAGGTCACGGGCGTCCCGGCCGAGGACATCGTCGCCACCGCGCGCGAGTACGCAGCGGAGAAGCACGCCGCGATCTTCTACACGCTCGGGATCACCGAGCATGCCTGCGGGGTCGACAACATCTGGTCGCTCTCGAACCTCACCCTCATGACCGGCCATCTCGGCTACGAGTCGACCGGCCTGAACGCCCTGCGCGGCCAGAACAACGTCCAGGGGCTGAACGATGCGGGCGCGAACCCGGCCTATCTCCCGGGCTACCAGCCCGCCGACGATCCGCGCATCAAGGAGAAGTTCGCGGCCGCGTGGGGCGTCGAGGTGCCGGAGGCGACCGGATACCGGCTCGACCAGATGATGTCCGGGCTTCACGACGGGCGCATACGGGCCCTCTATCTAATCGGCGAGAACCCGGCGCAGACGGAGCCGAACGCCCATCACGTCGAGGAAGGCCTTGGCCACCTCGATTTCATGGTTGCCCAGGACCTGTTCCTGAACGAAACGAGCTCCCAGCACGCCGACGTCGTCTTCCCCGCCTCGAGCTTCGCGGAGAAGGACGGCACCTTCACGAATACCGAACGGCGGGTGAACCGTGTCCGCAAGGCGATCCCCTGCCCGGGGGAGGCACGCGAGGACTGGCAGATCGTCGTCGACTTCGCGAAGGCGCTGGGGGCCGACTGGCCCGAGTACCGGACGCCCGAGGACGCGTGGAACGAGTTCGCCGACCTCGCGCCGCTCTGGTCGGGCATCCGCTACGACCGCATCGAGGAGGTCGGCCTCCAGTGGCCGTGCCTCGATCGCGACGACCCGGGGACGCCCTATCTGCACGCGCCCTCGCCGGCGCGGCCGAACGGCAAGGGGAAGTTCTATCCCGTCGAGTATCAGCCGCCCATCGAGCAGCCGGACTCCGAGTACCCCTTCGTCCTGTCGACCGGGCGGACGCTCTACCACTACAACTCGGCGACGATGACGATGCGCGAGGAGGGCGTCGTCCAGAAGCAGGAGGAACCCTTCGTCGAGATGAACCCGGAGGACGCCGAGGCGCTCGGCATCGAGGACGGGGACTGGGTGCGGCTCGTCTCGCGGCGCGGCGAGCTGGAGGCGCGCGCGGCGATCGGAGAGCGCGTCTACCCCGGCCTCGTCTGGATGGCGCTCCATTTCGCGCAGGCGAAGGTGAACTGGCTCACCCATGACGTCGGCGATTCCCTCATCGGCACCCCCGAGTACAAGACATCCGCGGTTCGCGTCGAGCCGATCGGGGCCACCGTCAAGCCTGCCGCGCGCTGACCCTTCGAGACACCGGGGTCTGACCCCGGCGGGAACTTCCGAGCCCCGGAGCCCGTCAAAGCGGGAAATGAGGATCGGAGGCGTGATGAAGGTCTTGACGTTTGCCGTGGTAGCCGTTCTCGCCGTGCTCGCAGCCGGATGCTCGGGCAAGGACGATGGCACGAAGGTGGCGCTGGGTGAGGCACGAGGGGACGTTGCAGTCGTCGGCGAGCCGGGCCAAGGCACGGCGGCGCAGATCAGCTATCAGCCTGGGGGCGGAGCGAGTGGGACGCTGCCTGGCATCACAGTCGTGGGCTCGGGCACCGCTCGAGCGGTCCCCGACGTCGCCGACTGGTCGTTCGGCGTGCAGTCCGACGCAGAGACGGCTTCGGCTGCCCTCAAGGCGGCTTCTGAGGCCACTCAGCGGATCATCGGCGCGCTGCGAGACGAGGGCATCGCCAGAGAAGACCTGCGCACCGAGCAAGTGTCGCTGTATCCCCGCACGACCGACGACGGGCGCGCCGTGATCGGCTACAGCGCTTCCAGCAGCGTCCACGCGACCGTTCGCGATCTCGGCAAGGCCGGCTCGATCGTCGATGCCGCCGTTCAGGCCGGGGCGAACCAGGTCTACGGGCCCTCGCTGCGCGTATCCGACAACCGCGCGCAGTA
>JAIBJP010000104.1 GCA_020029625.1 Actinomycetota bacterium
GACATCGTCAACGCCGTCCGCCACATGCGCGCCGTCTTCGGGGGGATTCGCCGGCTCCAGTCGCTGGCCGAGGACGAGCTCTTCACCGAGGCGAAAGAGCTCGCAGCCCCGTACGAGTACGTGAAGTGGGTGGCCGAGCACGGACGCCTGCCGGTCGTCACGTTCACGGCCGGCGGGATCGCGACACCTGCCGACGCGGCCCTCTGCATGCAGCTGGGCGCCGACGGGGTCTTCGTCGGCTCGGGAATCTTCAAGTCGGAGGATCCGATGTCGCGGGCGAAGGCGATCGTCGAGGCGACGACACATTTCAACGATCCCGAGATACTCGCCCGTGTCTCCACGGGCCTCGGCGAGGCGATGCGGGGTCTCTCTGCGGCGGGCCTCGCACCCGAAGAGCTGCTCGAATCGCGCGGCTGGTAGCGCGCTAAGACGGCACCTTTCGTGCGCCACCGATGGCGCTTTTGCGCGTACGCTCGAGACGGGGGCGTGGGGCCGAAGGCCCCGGGGGTAGAGTTGGACGCGTGCCGGACGAGCACCTGAAAATCGGAGTTCTCGCCGTCCAGGGCAACTTCCGCGAGCACGCGGCTGTCCTGCGCCGCCTGTGCGCAGAGCCGGTCGAGGTGCGGAAGGTCGAGCAGCTCGAGGGCCTCGATGGACTGATCATTCCGGGCGGCGAGTCGACGGCGATCGCGCGGCTGCTTCGCATCTACGGCCTGGAGGAGGCGATTCGCCGCTTCGCCGGCCCGGTGTTCGGGACGTGCGCGGGCATGATCCTCCTCGACCGTGACCACCTCGGCCTCGTCGACCTGACCGTGAGCCGGAACGCCTACGGACGACAGGTGGCGAGCTTCGAGGCCGACATCGACCTCGCCGGCGAGGACGAGCCCCTGCGCGGAGTCTTCATCCGGGCGCCTCGTGTCGCCGAGACAGGTCCACAGGTCGCAGTGCTCGCCAAGCTGGACGACGAGCCGGTCTTGCTGCGCCAGGGGCGCTTTCTGGTCGCGTCCTTCCACCCGGAGCTCACCGACGACACGCGGGTGCACGAGCGCTTCCTCGAGCTCGTGAGGGAGGAGACCAGTGTCCGGGCATAGCAAATCAACGTGGGGGAACCCCTGGTTCCCCCACGAGCCCCCTCCTCAAAAGGAGCGAAATGTCTGGCCACAGTAAGTGGTCGTCGATCAAGCACAAGAAGGGTGCGCAGGATGCCAAGCGCGGTCAGCTCTTCTCCAAGCTCTCCCGGGCGATCATCGTTGCCGCGCGCGAGGGGGGCGCCGACCCGGAGGCCAACGCGACGCTCGCGGCGGCCATCCAGAAGGCGCGCGACAACTCGATGCCGAAGGACAACATCGAGCGCGCGATCGCCCGCGGCACGGGCTCGGCCGGAGACGCGGAAGCCTACGAGACGGTCACCTACGAGGGCTACGGTCCAAATGGGGTGGCGGTCCTCGTCGAGGCGGTCACGGACAATCGCAACCGCACAGCCGCCGACGTCCGCCACATCTTCGGGAAGAACGACGGCAATCTCGGCACGAGCGGTGCCGTTGCCTGGCTCTTCGAGCGCAAGGGCGTGATCCTCGTCCCGGGGTCGGTCGACGAGGACGACGTCATGCTTGCGGCGGCTGATGCCGGAGCCGACGACGTCCAGCAGGAGGGTTCGAGTTACGAGGTGACGACCGCGCCCGACGATCTTGCTGCCGTGCGCGCAGCGCTCGAGGCGAGCGGGATCCAGGTCGAGTCAGCGGAGCTGACGATGCTCCCGCGGACGACCGTTCAGATCGAGGATGAGGCGGCTGCGCGGAAGCTCCTGCGCCTGATGGACGCGCTCGAGGAAAACGACGACGTGCAGGATGTTTACGCGAACTTCGACATCCCCGAGGGGATTCTCGAAGCAGTCGCATAAAGGGGGATTTTTCCCGCCGGGCGCCGTTCCGATATTTGGAACAGCGTGCGAATCGAAGTGAGTAATCCCAGCCTTCTCGAGGATCTGCGCGGGTATCTGCAGCGGAACGGCTGCCCGAGCGAGCTGAACGGCGCAGGGACGTGCGAGGTGTGCGTCCTCTGGCCGTCCGAAGAGCTTCGCTCGGACGCTGGCGACCGCCTGAAGATCTTCCGGCATCTGCGCGAATGGTGCGCAGACCATCCGGGAGTCCACGCAAACATCCTCACTTAGGGAGGACCCGCACAGAGCTCGGGGGGAGGAACGTCCGCCTCCGTCCCTAACCTCGGTGCGTGAAGGTTCTCGGCATCGATCCGGGTACGGCAGCGTGCGGTTACGGCATCGTCCAAGGAAGCGGCGGCCGCCTCCAGGCGGTCGAGTTCGGCTGGTGGCCGACCTCACCCCGCGAGGCGCTCGAGCTTCGCTTGAAACGGATTCACGACGCGGTCGCCGAGCTCATCGCCCGGCACGAGCCGGATGCGGTCGCCCTCGAGGAGTCGTTCGTCGGCGCCGACGCCCGTATCGCGCTCTCCGTCGGGCAGGCTCGCGGCGCCGCGCTCGTCGCGTGCGCAACCGCGCGGGTCCAGTGCACCGAGTATCCGCCCGCGAGCGTCAAGAGCGCGGTCTGCGGCTACGGGCGCGCGGAGAAGACACAGGTGCAGCGGATGGTGAAGGCGATTCTCGGACTTTCTGAGGCTCCGCAGCCCCACCATGCGGCCGACGCGCTGGCCGTGGCGATCTGCCACGCTCTCGCGCCCCCGCTCGCAGTCCTCGCGCGAGCCGCGAGATGATCGCGCGCGTGCGGGGCAGGCCGGTCGCCCTCGACGCCGAGGGGCTGGTTGTTGACGTCGGCGGAATCGGCTACAGGCTTTTCGCTACTCCGAGCGCGGTTCGCCTCGCGGACGGGGCCGAGGAGGTCGTGCTCGAGACGCATCTCCACGTACGCGACGACGCGCTCCAGCTCTACGGCTTCGCAGAAGCGGGCGAGCGCGAGCTCTTCGAGCAGCTTCTGGCGGTCAGCGGGGTTGGGCCCAAGGTGGCCCTCGCGATCGTCTCCGGCTACTCGCCCGGGGAGCTCAAGCGCGCCATCGTCCGGGAGGATGCCGACCTCTTCCAGACGATCCCCGGTATCGGCAAGAAGACCGCGCAGCGAGTCGTGCTCGAGCTGAAGGAGAAGATCACGCCGCTCACGGCCGTCGAGGCGCCGCACCTCGGTGCCGGCGACGGCCACATCGTGGCCCGCGATGCGCTCGTCGAGCTCGGCTACTCGGTCGCCGAAGCGGAACAGCGTCTGTCGAGCACCGATCCCGACTTGCCGCCTGCCGAGCGTGTCAGGCAGGCGCTGAGGGCGGCATGAGCGAGGAAAGGATCACAACCGCTGTCCTCGTTCCGGAGGAGGACGACCTCGACGCTTCGCTTCGTCCCCGCCGCCTGGAAGATTTCGTCGGTCAGGCGAGGGTCAAGGAGCAGCTCGCGATCGCGCTCGAGGCGGCCAAGGGGAGGGGAGAGGCGCTCGATCACGTGCTTCTCGTCGGCCCCCCGGGGCTCGGCAAGACGAGTCTCGCCTACATCATCCGCGAAGAGCTCGGCGTCGGCATTCGGACGGTCGCGGGCCCTGCGCTCGATCGCAAGGGCGATCTGGCCGCCATCCTCACGTCGCTCGAGGACCGGGACGTCCTCTTCGTGGACGAGATCCACCGGCTCAGCCGCGCGGTGGAGGAAATCCTCTATCCGGCGCTCGAGGACTTCCGGCTCGACATCGTCGTCGGGCAGGGGCCGGCCGCGCGCACGCTCACGCTCGACCTCTCCCCATTCACCCTGGTGGGCGCAACGACCCGGACCGGACTCCTGACGACGCCGCTTCGCGACCGCTTCGGCATGACCTACCGCCTCGAGTACTACGGCGTCGACGATCTCACCTCGATCGTGGGGCGCTCGGCCCGCATCCTCGGCGTCGAAATCGAAGCCGGAGCGGCGAGTGAGATCGCCCGGCGGGCGCGAGGCACTCCGAGAGTCGCGAACCGCATTCTGCGGCGCGTCCGCGACGTCGCCGAGGTCCGCCACGACGGGGCCGTGACGCTGCCCGTAGCCCAGGAGGCGCTCGCGCTCCTCGAGGTCGACGAGACGGGCCTCGAGCGAATCGACCGCGAGCTCCTCTCGGCGATCCTCTTCAAGTTCGGCGGCGGGCCCGTGGGTCTCTCGACGCTCGCCGTCTCGCTCGGTGAAGAGGCCGACACGATCGAGGACGTCTACGAGCCGTACCTGCTCCAACTGGGGTTGATCCAGCGGACGCCCCGTGGGCGCATCGTCACCGAGCTCGGGCGCGAGCGGGCCGGCGCCGCCGTGTCGGACGACGCGAGCCTCTTCTAGAGCTCCACTAGCGCCGGTACTGGAGCTCGTGCCAGGAAGGCACCGGCGCCAGCTCGAGCAGCGCGCGACCGCCTCGCGGGTCGCGGTAGCCGAAATCGGAGACGCCGTCGTCCCACGCGACCTCGAGGAGGTTCTCCTTCACGCGGTGGTCGAGCCAGGCGCCGCGAAAGATGAGCTTTCGCAGCCAGTAGACGAGCGAT
>JAIBJP010000014.1 GCA_020029625.1 Actinomycetota bacterium
CTGCTCAGAATCGGGACATGAGCAGCCATACGAAGAAAAACCTCAGGGGAAGTGGAGAACCAGGCGCCGAAGTTCGACATGCCCGCAGAGATGGGCGCGCGCTTTGCCCGCTCAGCACTCGAGGGCGAGACGCTCGGCCTGAGCCTCATGAAACTCGCGCCCAATTTTCGCATCCCTTTCGGCCACAAGCATGAAGGGCAAGAGGAGATCTACGTCGTCGTTTGCGGGTCGGCGCGGGTCAAGGTCGAGGACGAGATCGTCGAACTTGGCGAGTGGGACGCGATCAGGTTCGACAGGGACACGATGCGAAACGTTGAGGCAGGCCCCGCCGGCGTCGAGTACCTGGCCTTCGGTGCCGGAGACGACCCGACCGACGCGGAGATGGTGCCGGGCTGGTGGAGCGAAGAGGCCAGCTGCGCTCGGGGTGCGTCAGAGATGGCCGTTCGCAGGTCCATTAGCAAGCTCGTTTCGCCATTCCTTCGCGGGGTGAGCGTTGGCCGTTACGCCTCTCGTGCCCAGCAGCGCCGCCCACACCCGCAAGTAGAAACAGCCCAACAGCGGAGCCTGCGCCGATCCCGGCGTCGCTCCAGTCGAATCCGGTCGAGAGTGCGATGGTCGAAGTCTTTCCGGTCGACAGATTCGGCTTTGCGGGGCCATTGTTGCCCTGGGGACGCGGCTGCACGATCTGAACCCTGACCGGCGCGTCGTTCAAGAGCGCGGCATGGCGCGCGTCCGTCCGCACGACCGGCTGTCGGTTCAAGAGGGCCGCATGTTGTGCATCTACGTCCAGCCCTGCCTGAGCGACTGGAACGGCGGCGAGGGCGGCCGCGAGCGCAGCAGTAACGCCCATAGCGAGCTTGCGGGTTCTCGAGCCTTCCATCGTTCCTCCTTCTCGATAAAGGTCAACTGGTCACAGGACGTGGGCCGGTCGAGCCGTCTTCCACAAGACCTCACCCTTGGCTGCGCATACCTTCCGCTCGGCGCGTGTCCGCGCGTCCGGGCCGATTTGCCGAGGGCGGTGGCGGGCGGTTCGAACAGCTTTGGAGTGGCGCACTCGTCAACGACGGTCCCGTGACAGTCGCACTCGAAACCTAGTTGCTATCCTGTCTGGAACCACATTTCCCCACTTGGAGAAATGGGCGCGCGGCGCCCATTTTTTGCGAAAGAAGCGAAATTGACCCAGGTTCACGAGAAGGAACGCCAGCTCCACCGCCAGCTCGCCGAGACGGTCGGCGCACGCATCCCGGACGTCGAGGTGCTCGCCGTCGAGCTTGGTGGGCCCGAGCACATCACGGTTTTCGTCGACCATCCGGCCGGCGTCGATCACGCACTCTGCGAGCGTGTGACGAACGAGCTGCGCCCGTATCTCGAGAGCTACCGCCTGGACGTGTCCTCGCCCGGGTTCGAACGGCCCGTGCGCACGCGGGCGCACTTCGAGGGCGCCGTAGGCCGACGGGTGGCGCTCCGCACGGACGTCGAGTTTGCAGGGCGGAAGCGCTTTCGCGGAGAGGTCGTCGACGCAGGTGAGAGCGAGGCGACGATCTCGGTGGGCGACGAGCGCGTGGAGATCCCCTACGAGGCGATCGTCCGCGGGAACCTGATCGAGGAAGGCGGTAACCGGTGAGCCGAGAGATTCTCGAGGCGGTCAGGCAGATCGAGCGCGAGAAGGGGATCGAGGACGAGACCCTCGTTCGCGCGCTCGAGGACGCCCTGCTCGCCGCATACAAGAAGACGCCGGGCGCGAGCCGGCACGCGACGGTCGAGCTCGACCAAGGGAGCGGAGACTTCCGCGTCTGGTCGATCGAGCTCCCGCCGGACATCGAGGAGCGCTTGATGGACGAGGCGCGTGAGCGGGCGATCTCCGAGCTCGAGGCGACCGAAGAGGAGACCGGCGAGCGCTCCCACACGCTCGTCACCGACGAGGATCTTCTGATCGACTGGTCGGAGGTGCCCGACGAGCAGGTGAAGCGGGCAGACGTGACCCCCGAGAATTTCGGGCGGATTGCCGCACAGACGGCCAAGCAGGTCATCCTCCAGCGCATCCGCGAGGCCGAGCGCGAGATGATGTACGACGAGTACGTCGACCGCGTGACCGAGGTCGTCACCGGCATCGTCCAGCAGGCCGGCGACCGGAACAACGTCCTCGTCGACCTCGGCAAGGTCGAGGCGCTGCTGCCACGCTCCGAGCAGGTGGACGGCGAGCGCTACGAGCAGGGGAGCCGCATCAAGGCCGTCATCACCGAGGTGAGGTCCGGGACGAAGGGGCCGCAGGTGATCCTCTCCCGGCGCGATCCCGAGCTGATCAAGACGCTGTTCGAGCTCGAGGTGCCCGAGATCGCGGACGGGCTCGTGGAGATCCGCGGCGTCGCGCGGGAGCCGGGCTACCGGTCGAAGATCGCGGTCGAATCGCACGTGCAGGGCGTCGACCCGGTCGGCGCCTGCGTCGGCCCGCGAGGGTCGCGCGTGCGCATGGTCGTCTCCGAGCTCCGCGGCGAGAAGATCGACATCATCCCGTGGAACCCCGAGCCCGCACGCTTCGTCGCCAAGGCGCTCTCGCCGGCGCGCGTGCGCGAGGTGCTCGTGGACGACGAGACGAAGGAGGCGACGGTCGTCGTTCCCGACGACCAGCTCTCGCTCGCCATCGGCAAGGAGGGCCTGAACGCCCGCCTCGCTGCCCGGCTGACGGGCTGGAAGATCGACATCGTCTCGGAAACCGAGTTCGCCCGGACCGAGGCCGAGGCCGCGTTCGGCGGCGCCGAGGAGGAGTTCTCGGGCCGTTGCGCGGCGATCCTCACGAACGGCAAGCGCTGCCCGAACACCGCGCTCCCTGGCTCGAAGTACTGTGGGATCCCGGCCCACCGGGAGATCGCCGAGCGCGAGGCTCGAGGCGAGGACGTTTCCGCCCAGACTGTTCAGCCGGCCGCCGCTGACGACGAGGTCGAGCCCGACGCAGAGATCGAGGCGGAGGGCGAGACGGCCGTTGCGGCCGAGGCCGACCAGGTGGCGGTTCCCGAAGGGGAAAGCGCCGAGGAAGGTGAAACCACTCCTGAGCGCACGTGAGCGACCCAGTCAGGACCTGTGTGGGCTGCGGCCGCAAGGCCCAGCAGCGCGAGCTCGTACGGTTCGTGGCCCCGGACGGGCTGCTGAGACGGGACGGCGCGAGACGCGCACCGGGGCGCGGCGCCTACACCTGCGCCAGGCCGGCCTGCTTCGAGCGGGCCGCCGCGAATCGGGCGTTCGCGCGAACGCTACGCAGGAACGTCACAATTCCCAAGGAGCTTTCGACTGATCCATGGCTGACCGTCAAAGACCACTGAGACCAAGAGGCGGCGCCCCCTCCGGGAGGCGCAAGCGCCGCGTCGTCATCGACTCGCAGGCCGCGCGCCCGCGTCCCGACGCACGGACCGCACGCGAGCCCACGAAGCCGCGCGCCGAGCAGCCTGCTCCCGTTGCGCCGACCGGTCCGGCCACGGTCAACTCGGGCGCGACCGTCAAGGAGCTTTCCGCCGCTCTCGGCGTCCCGGTCCCGCAGATCATCAAGATCATGATGGACGTGGGGGAGATGGTCACCATCACCCAGTCCCTCGGAGACGACGCGATCGAGCTGATCGCCACGCAGCTCGAGCGCCAGGTTGAGATCAAGCACGCGGACGAGGAGGAGCTCGAGCCCGAGGTCTACGAAGACAAGCCCGAGGATCTCGTGGCGCGCCCGCCGGTCGTGACGATCATGGGTCACGTCGACCATGGCAAGACCACGCTCCTGGACGCGATCCGCAAGTCGGCGGTGGTCGAGACGGAAGCCGGCGGAATCACCCAGCACATCGGGGCCTACCAGGTGAGGCACGATGGCCGGCTCGTGACGTTCCTCGACACCCCCGGCCACGAAGCCTTTACCGCCCTCAGAGCGCGGGGAGCGAAGGTCACGGACATCGCCGTCCTGGTGGTGGCCGCCGACGACGGCGTCATGCCGCAGACCGTGGAATCCATCAACCACGCTCGCGCAGCTCAAGTGCCGATCGTCGTCGCCGTGAACAAGATCGACCGGCCGGAGGCGAATCCGACGCGTGTTCGCCAGGAGCTCGTCGCACACGACCTTCAGCCGGAGGAGTGGGGCGGTACGACCCAGTACGCGGACGTCTCCGCCAAGGAGAACCAGGGCATGGACGACTTGGTCGAGAAGATCCTCCTGGTCGCCGATGCCGAGCTCGAGCTGACCGCGAACCCGAAGGCCGAGGCCTCGGGGCCGATCATCGAGAGCCGGCTGGACGTCGGCCGTGGCCCGGTGGCGACGATGCTCGTCGCGCGTGGAACGCTCCACGTGAGCGAGGCGATCGTCGCCGGCGACTCGTGGGGCAAGGTGCGCGCGCTCTACAACTACCGCGGCGAAAAGGTCAAGGAAGCCGGCCCGGGGACGCCGGTCGAGATCCTCGGATTCGACAAGCCGCCTGCGGCGGGCGAGCACGCACACGTGGTCGAGAACGACCGCCAGGCGCGGCACCTTGCAGGGCTGCGCGCCCAGCGCGTGCGGGCCGAGCAGTTCGCCCGGGGCGCCAAGGGCGTCTCCCTCGAGGAGCTCTTCACGCGCATGGAGGAGGGCGGCGTCCAGGAGCTCAACATCGTCATCAAGGGCGACGTCCAGGGCTCGGTCGAGGCCGTCGTCGGCGAGCTCGCGAAGATCAAGCACCCGGAGGTGGCGGTCAACGTCATCCACACGGGGATCGGCGCGATCACGGAGAGCGACATCATGCTCGCCTCCGCTTCGAACGCGATCGTCGCCGGCTTCAACGTGCGCCCGAACGCCGAGGCGCGCGCTCTGGCGGAGCGCGAGGGAGTCGACCTCCGCACCTATCGGGTCATCTACCAGCTGACCGAGGACATCCAGCAGGCCCTCGTCGGCATGCTCGCCCCCGAGCAGGTCGAAGAGTCGCTGGGCGAGGCCGAGGTGAGAGCGCTCTTCCGCGCCTCCCGCCTGGGCGTCATCGCCGGCTGCTACGTGACGCGCGGGGTCATCCGGCGTAATTCCAAGATCCGCGTCGTCCGGGAGGGCGCCATCATCTACGAGACGACGATCGGCAGCCTCAAGCGGTTCAAGGACGACGTGCGCGAGGTCCAGGAGGGCTTCGAGTGCGGCATCCTGCTCGACAACTTCAACGACGTGAAGGAAGGCGACGTTCTCGAGGCTTACGAGACGAGGGAGATCGAGCGCACCGACCTCGAGGTGAGCGGCAACGGGGGCGCGCCCCCCGAAGACTCAGAGCCCGACGAGTCGTAGCCGCTGCCCGCAGCTAGCGGTTTCGCTCCCAGGCCTGGGTCATGGCGATCCGGTCGGCCACGGACGGGTGGGACCCGAAGAGCTGCTCCTCCCAGAAGGACGGCGTTGGATCCGCAAGGTCGGTGGAGACGAAGCCGACGAAGAGCTGGCGCGCGGAGTTCGGGTCGCGCGTCGCCCCGAGCGCGATCCAGTCGGCCTCCGCCTCGTAGCGTCGCGTGATCGCGTTCTGGGCCGGCGCGAGCCCGAGGCCGAGGAGCACGAGGATGAGCGCGGCGAGCGGCACGTTCCCGGGCTCGCCCATGCCGCCGCGCCGGCGCGTGAGCTCTCCGACCGCGAAAGCCAGCGGGAAGGCGAAGAGCGCATACCACGCCAGGCCCTTCCAGATATGGGACTTCGCGACGTGCGCCAACTCATGGGCGAGCACCACCCGGACCTCGTCCAACGAGAAGCTTCCGTTGAGGAAGGTGTCCCAGAGGACGACCCGCTCCGACGGGCCGAGGCCCGCCGTATACGCGTTCACGAGCGATGTGCTGTCGCTGACCCGTGCGATGCGGACGTCGGTCGGCCCGGCGCCGGTTCGCTCCTCGATCTCGGGTAGGCCGGCGGCCAGGGCGGGCTCCGTGGAGATCGACACCTGCGAGTACTGGTCCACGTACGGGAAGACGAACGCAAAGAAGGTGGAGAGGGCGATGAAGACGGGCGCGCCCGCGATCCACCAGAAGCGGCCGATGCCGCGGGCCAGCGCCATCGTGACCGCGATCAGGAACAGGGCCAGGATCGCGAGCGCTCCCAGCTCCCCCCAAGGCGCGAAGAGCCACTCGACGTAGCTTTCGCGCGAGAGCCCGTGGCGGCGATACCACCACTGCTCCGCGAGGCTGAAGGGGATGCTCACCGCCCAGATGACGACGATCGTGACCATGCCGACGATGATCCCGGCACCGACAGCTCCGAGCCCGGTCCCGCGTGCGAAGCCGGGCGCCCAGACCGCCAGGATGAACAGGGCCACAACCGCGGCCAGGATGGCGAGGAGGTGGTCGACGGTGAGGAAGAGCTCGAACGACTCGGCTCGATCGAGCTCGTTCGCGCTCCAGAAGGCGCTCGGATTCACGTCCGGCAGAGATAGGTCCGAGGGCACGCTGGTGCGGTAGAGGAAGACCGCCGCGACGATCCAGGGGACGGCGACGGCCACCACGGCGGGGACCCAGAGTCGAGCGCGCATGGTCACAATGGATCGAGTATGGCGAGCGGTTACGTCGGCATCCTCTCCTTCGAGCTGCACTTCCCCGAAAACCATTCCCTCAAGGGGAAGCGCAAGGAGCTCCTCTCGGTGAAGGCCCAGCTCCAGCGGCGTTTCGGCGCGGCCGTCGCGGAGGTCGACCACCACGAGGTCTGGCAGCGCGCCCGCCTGACGCTCGCCTGCGTCGCGCGCGGCCACAACGAGCTCGTGGGGCTGCTGGATGGCGCCGAGCGCTACTTGGCCGGCCAGGCCTTCGAGCTCGGATCGGTCGAGCGGGAGATCGTTACCTTCGAATGAGCAACACGCCGTCCTCGGGTCCCTGCGGCAGGCGGGCGCCGAAGCCGGGCTTCGGCCGGTGAAAGGCCGCGCCGGCCAGGGAGGCGAGGGATGACTGAGCGCATGCGGAGAGTGAACGAAGCGCTCCGCGAGGTCCTGTCCGAGGGGATTGCCGGGCTCAAGGACCCGCGGATCGGCTTCGTGACAGTCACCGGTGTCGACACGAGCCCCGATCTGCGGCAGGCGACCGTGTACGTGAGCGTCCTGGGCGCGGAGGCCAAGCAGCGCGCCACGCTAGCCGGGCTCCAGTCCGCCCACGGCGTGCTCCAGAGCCGCGTCAACCGCGAGCTTCGTCTGAAGCGAACTCCACAATTGACCTTCGAGTACGATCCGACGATAGAGAGGGGCGTACGGCTCTCAAGACTTATCGATGAGCTCGCGCCAGACGAACACGACCCAGACTGACCTGCGGACCATCGCGGAGGCGATCCGCGAGCACGACCGCTACCTCGTCACGACCCATGAAAACCCTGACGGGGATGCCCTTGGATCCCTCCTGGCCGCGAAGCTGACGCTCGAGCAGCTCGGCAAGGACGTGGTCATCTACCTCGCCGGCGACACGCCGCTCCCGCGGGAGTACCAGTTCATGGGCCTCGACGAACTCGCGCGCGCGACGCCGGCAGACGCTCACGAGCGTGTCGTGCTCGCCGTCGACTGCGCCAACGAGCGCCGTCTCGGGCCCGATCCGTCCCTCCTCGAACGAGCACTGCTCGTGATCGACATCGACCACCATCACGACAACTCGCGCTTCGGACAGCTCAACCACATCGAGGCGGACGCCTCCTCGACGGGCGAGATCATGCGAGACCTGATCCGAGAGCTGGATGTGAAACTGACTCCCGAGATCGCAGAGGCTCTCTACATCGCCATCGTCACCGACACCGGGCGCTTCCAGTATGCGAACACCACTTCGAAAGCGCTCCGGGTGGCTGCTGAGCTCGTGGAGGCGGGCGCCGACGTGCACCGCGTCTTCCAGGGCATCTACGAGAACGTCGCCTTCGCCAAGCTGAAGCTGATCGCCAAGGCGCTCGACCATGCCCGCGTCTTCGAGGGCGGGCGTGTGATCGTCTCGCACCTCGAGCGGGAAGACTTCGACGCGGTTGGGGCGGAGGAGCCCTACTCGGAAGGCATCATCGACTACCTCCGCGCGGTCGAGGGCGCTGAGATCGCTGCGCTCATCCGCGAGCCTCCGACCCAGAACGGGCCGACACGGCGGGTCAGCCTGCGGACGACCAC
This sequence comes from Actinomycetota bacterium, assembly GCA_020029625.1. Taxonomy (GTDB): domain Bacteria; phylum Actinomycetota; class Thermoleophilia; order Gaiellales; family Gaiellaceae; genus JAIBJP01. The sequence continues at coordinate 8,082 of JAIBJP010000014.1, forward strand.
CGAAGGCATCGACGTGTCGCAGATCGCGCGGAAGAGCGGTGGCGGAGGCCACCAGATGGCCGCCGGCTTCTCGAGCGAGGCCTCCGTGGACGAGATCACGGAGTTCATCCGGCGCGAGTATCTCGCGCAGGTCGACGGCGTTAGTAATCGTTGAACGGCCTCGTCCTGGTCGACAAGCCGGTCGGGCCGTCGTCCTTCGACATCGTCAAGCGGCTACGGGGGCGCTATGGAGTCAAGGCCGGGCACGCAGGCACTCTCGACCCGCAGGCCAGCGGTCTCCTTCTCTGCCTCCTGGGGCCCTCAACGCGGCTTGCCCGTTATCTCGTCGGGCTCGACAAGCGCTACTCGACCGAGATCCGCCTCGGGCTGCGCACCACGACCGGCGACGGAGAGGGCGCCCTCCTCGAAGAGACCGAGATCGCCTCGCGTGACGAGATCGAAGCTCTCGAAGGCGAGATCGAGCTCGTCGTCCCTCGAGCCTCGGCGGTGAAGATCGAGGGGGAGCGGGCCTACAAGCTGCACCGCCGAGGCGTCGCCGTCGAGATGCCCACGCGCCGCTCGACCATTCATGCCCTGCAGGTCCGCCGCTACGAGCCGCCCCTCGCCGAGCTCGACTTGCATGTCTCCAGCGGCACCTACGTACGAGCGATCGCCGACGCTCTCGGCGGCCACTGCCGGACGATTCGGCGCAATGCCGTCGGGCCATTCCGGGTCGAGGACGCGGACGAGGAACGCGTTCTGCTGCCCCTCGCGGCTCTCGTGGATCTCCCCGAACGAGCGCTGACGGAGGCGGAGGAGAGTCTCATTCGCAGCGGGCGTCCGGTCCCGGGAGGCAAAGAAGGACCCGTTGCCCTTCACTTCGACGGCCACCTCGTCGCCGTCGGACAAGGCGAAGGTGGGCTGATCAGGCCCGAAACGGTTCTCCCGCCCGCGTGAGGCTCCTCAGAGAGCGCGACTTCCGCAACTTCTGGCTCGGCGAGACGATCTCGCTGCTGGGCGATCAGATCAGCCTGATCGCGCTTCCGCTCGCTGCCGTGCTCGTGCTCGATGCGGGCGCCGCGGACATGGGCTACCTAACGGCCGCAGGGCTCGCACCGCATCTGCTCCTCTCGCTGCCCGCCGGCGTCTGGCTCGACCGCGTCGCGAGGAGGCGGAGGATCATGATCTCCGCCGACCTCGGACGAGCCCTTCTCGTCGCCACCGTGCCGTTCGCCTACGCCTTCGATGCGTTGACCATGGCGCAGCTCTACGGAGTCGCGTTCGCCGTCGGCTCCCTCGCGGTGTTCTTCGACCTCTCGTACAGCACCGTTTTCGTGTCGATCACCTCACGCGAGCACTACGTCGAGGGCAACGCGCTCGTCAACGGCAGCCGATCCTTCTCCTTCGTAGGCGGGCCGAGCCTGGGGGGCTTGCTCGTGCAGCTCTTCAGCGCGCCCTTCGCCTTGCTCGCGGACGCAGTGTCGTTCCTCGGTTCGGCGCTCTTCTTGGGCCGGATTCGCGCGGATGAACCGCCGATCGAGCCCGAAGAGGGGGGAATCCGCTCCCAGATAGCGACGGGAATGCGCTTCATCGCCGGGAGCCCGATCTTCCGCCCGATGCTCGCCGGCGTGGCCACCCTCAACTTCTTCAACTTCGCGTTCGGCGCCCTCCTCGTGCTCTTCGCCATCCGGGAGCTGGACATCGAGCCCGGGACACTGGGGGCCGTTCTCGGGGCGGGTGCCGTCGGCGGCCTGGTCGGGGCGGTCATAGCCGGGCGTATTGGGAGGCGTCTCGGCGTCGGGCCGGCCTTCATCCTGGGCTGCTTTCTCTTCCCAGCGCCGCTCGTTCTCGTGCCCCTCGCCGGCGGGCCGAGGCCGGCCGTACTGGGAATGCTCTTCGCCGCAGAGTTCCTCTCGGGATTCGGCGTCATGATCCTTGACATCAACGTCGGTGCCATCATCCTCGCGGCAACTCCGCACAGGCTCCGCTCGCGAGCTACCGGAGCATTCCGCTTCGTGAATTACGGCATTCGGCCGCTCGGAGCCTTGGCGGGCGGCGCGCTGGGATCCGCAATCGGCCTGCGTCCGACCCTCTTCATTGCGTCGGTTGGAGCCCTGGCGGGCTTGCTCTGGCTGCTGCCTTCGCCCATACCGAAGCTGCGCGAGCTTCCAGAGGAACCTTCGTGAAGGTGGTGCGCTCTCTGGCGAACCTCGACGAGGCCGAACGCGCGGTCGCCATCGGTACCTTCGACGGCGTCCATAGAGGCCATCGCGCGGCGATCGAGGCGGCCAAGGCCACCGGGCTCCGTTCGGCGGTGGTCACGTTCGACCCTCATCCGCGCCGGGTGCTCGGCTACGAAGTCGAGCTCGTCTCCACGCTCGGACGGCGCATCGAGCTGATCGACGAAATCGGTCCCGACGAGCTGCTCGTGCTCGAGTTCACGCCCGAGCTCTCGCGCCTGGAGCCCGAGGAGTTCGTCCGCGCCGTGCTCGAGCCCCTGGGGACTCGCGTCGTCGTGGCCGCGGAGAGCTTCCGCTTCGGGCATGGCCGCCGAGGGGACGTCGAGCTCCTCCGCGGGCTCGGGGTCGACGTTCAGCTCGTCCCCCAGGTCGAGGGGGTGTCCTCGAGCCGCGTGCGCGAGCTCCTGCGGGCAGGCGACGTCGTGGGCGCGGCGGCCCTCCTCGGCCGGCCCGCTGAGGTGGAAGGCCTCGTCGTCGCCGGCGACCAGCGCGGCGGCACACTCGGTTTCCCGACGGCCAACATCGCCGTGGAGCCAGGCCTGCTCGTGCCGGCGCATGGGATCTACGCAGGCTCCGCCCTCGGGCGCCGCGCCGCCGCCTCCATCGGCGTGAATCCGCACTACGGCGGCTCCGAGCGCCGCATCGAGGCGTTCCTCCTCGATTACGAGGGCGACCTCTACGGCCAGAATCTGCGCTTGGAGCTCTGGCAGCGATTGCGCGACGAGCGCGCCTTCGCGAGCGAAGAGGAACTGGTGCGCCAAATTGCGGTCGATGTGGAGACGACCCAAAAGGCGATCCGCCCCGCCTAAGCGCAAGTTTTGACCGGTTTCGGGCGTCTTTCCTTATGGATGAACAGGCTTTTCGCAGTTTCTTCCGTTCGCTGCCTCGGATGTGGCGTCGTGTACGCAAAGCCCGATGGCGGCGGCACTGCCAAGTCGAACCCTGGTTGTCCGAAATGCGGCTACGTCGGGTGGGTGCTCGACGAGGACAAGCTCAGGGAAGAGCTTGCGCGGCTCCGCTCCGCCGCGGATCCGCTGCCGCGCCACCTCTGGCAATCAAACTGACCCCGCCGAAGTAGTGGTGGATGGCGCTCCAGCGCCTCACCTCGTACTCGGCCTCGAGCGCGGCAAGCGCCTCCTCTTCGAAGCCGGGCTCCGCGTGCACGAGGTCGCCGGTCGAGTGCAGCCGGGCACGATCGACGGCGTCCTGTGGCTCCAACCCCTCGTCGAGGATGCCGGCCAGAGCCTGGACGAGCGCAGGTCGGAGGCGCGTTCCCCCCGCTGCCCCGACGGCCAGCAACGGGCCGTCCTCGCCGAGGACGATCGTGGGAGCCATCATGCTCTCCATCCGCTCCCCGGGCTCGAGCGGGTTCACGAGCAAGTCGACCTCGCCGAGCATGCTGTTCAGGTGGACGTCGAGGCCCGGCAGGAAGTCACCTGAGCCGAGGCCGAGGCTCGTCGTCAAGACGCAGGCGTTCCCGTCCGAGTCGGCCGTGACGAGATTGGTCGTGTCCCCGAGCGGCTCGCCTTCGCCGCTGTAGGGGAGCGCCACCAGGACCCGCGCCAGGGCGAGCGCGCGCCCGGCGGGGGAGAGGGCTTGCAGGCGCGGCAGCTCCGCGAGCTTCTCCCCAACCGAAGGCGTCAGGCCTCCGCGGGTGTGGACGCGGTGGCCGAGGTAATCGCTTGCGAGCGGATCGAGCCAGGTGGGCTCGTACTCATCGAGATCGCGACGAGTCACGAGGCCGCGGCGCTCCTGCATCAGCTCGAGGAGCGCTTCGGCGAGCGAGCCGTCGTAGAGGCTCCTCGCGCCTTCGTCACGAAGGAGCTCGAGCGTGCGCACGAGGCCGGGCTGCTCCAGACGGTCGCCCGCCTCGAGCAGCTTCCCCCCGGGCGAATAGATTCTCGCTCCCTCCCGCATCGTCATCACCGGCGCGAGCATCCCCAGGCAGGCGGCGTGGGCGGGGGGCATCTCCACGCCGACGCGGGCGAGCGCTAGCGCGGGCTGGACCAGTCGCTCCCACGGGAGTCGGCCATGCCGGCTCCAGAGCTCGTGGAGACCCGCGGGCACCCCCGGAACCGCGGAGGAGGCGATGCCGACTGCGTAGTGGACGAGCTCGGTGCCGAACGGGACGCCGATGTCGACCAGCTCGACCTCCCTAGGGGTCTCACCGAGGCCGGGAACGGCCACGAAGAAGTCGAGCAGGCGGGCGCTCTCCCCGTCCCACCAGATCGCATGGCCCCCGCCTGCGATCCCCGTCATGACGGTCTCGGCGACGCACGAGGCGAGCGAGGCGGCGACAGCTGCATCCGCGGCGGTTCCGCCGTCCTCCAGCACCTCGAAACCCGCTTGAGCAGTGGCAGGATGGCCCGCTGCTACTCCAGGCCGAAGGCGCTGAGACCCGCTTGTTTTGGTCAACTCAGGTGCGCCCCCCGCCCAGGCTGCGGATTCCGTCTAACTGCGACGCGTTAGCGTTGGTACCCTACGGCCGATGGCGCTCACCAAAGAGGTGAAGCAGGAAGTCGTTGCCGGACACGGCAAGAGCGACGCGGACACGGGCTCGACAGAGGTCCAGATCGCGCTGCTCTCACGCCGGATCGAAGGTCTGACAGAGCATTTGCGGGCCCACGGGAAGGATCATCACTCCCGCCGCGGCCTGCTCAAGCTCGTCGGACAGCGGCGGCGGCTCCTGAACTACATGCAGAAGAGAAACCTGGAGGGCTACCGCCAGCTGATCAAAGACCTGGGCCTGCGCCGCTAGGACGAGAAGCCGGGAGCCGCCGGCGGAAGTTTGAGGGAGCTCCGACCAGGGTTGCCTCAAACCTCCGCCTCCGCCTGCCGGGAAGGACAAGGAGGCAACACATGAGCATGATGGTTACTGGCAACGCGCGTGTCGCGACGGCTGTCGGCCGCGACGAGATCACCTTCGAGACAGGCAAGCTCGCCAAGCAGGCAGACGGCTCCGTGCTCGTCCGCGCCGGCGACACGATGGTGCTCGCGACCGCGATGGGGCGGATGGAGGCCCGTGAGGGCGCTGACTTCTTCCCGCTTACAGTGGACGTGGAGGAGCGCATGTACGCCGCCGGGAAGATCCCCGGTGGCTTCTTCAAGCGCGAGGGACGCCCGACGGAGAAGGCGATCCTCACCGCCCGCATGATCGACCGCCCGATCCGGCCGCTCTGGCCCAAGGGCTTCACAAACGAGGTGCAGGTCATCTGCACGACTCTTTCGGCCGATCTCGTCACCCCGTACGACATCCTCTGCCTGAACGGCGCTTCAGCCGCGCTGATGATCTCGCCGCTCCCCTTCATGGGGCCTGTGGGCGCCGTCCGCATCGGGCTGATCGACGACGAGTTCGTCATCAACCCGACGCTCGTCGAACTGGACGAGGACTCCAAGCTCGACCTCGTCGTCGTCGGCACGCAAGAGGGCCTGACGATGGTCGAGGCGGGCGCCCAGGAGATCCCCGAGGAGCGTCTGCTCGAGGCACTCGACCTCGCGCACGCCGAGATCAAGAAGCTCTGCGAGGTTCAGGAGGATCTCCAGCGCCAGGTCGGCAAGCCCAAGTGGCTTGATCCCGAGCTGACGGCCGAGATCGAGCAAGAGCACAGCGATCGCATCCGCCAGCGGATCCAGTCCGAAGGCCTCCGCGAGGCCGCCACGGCTGTGGAGGAGATCGCCGCCGGGCTTGCTCCGCCGCTCACGATCGATTCGAGCGAGGAGGACATCGTCCGGCAGGTCCAGGTGCGCTCCAGCCTGGAGTTGATTCTCGAGCGGCTTCGCGTGGAAGCCGTCACCGGCCCGGTGCGAGAGCAGTTCGGGGACGACCTGCGCTCGCTGACGGAGGCGGAGCAGGACTCCAAGCAGCTGAAGTCGGCCAAGCGCCACCTGCTCTTCGATCGCATCATCGAGACCGTGGAGCTCCCGTTCCCGGTCGGGCCCGCCACCGTCGAGGGCGAGGGTCCGAACGTGAAGGACGCGCTGACTCGCCAGTTCGTCAAGAAGGCCGCGGAGGCGATCTACAAGGACCTCGTCCGGAAGAAGATCGCCGTCGAGAAGCGACGCCCCGACGGGCGCGGGACGGACGAGATCCGTGCGATCGAGTGCGAGGTCGGGGTTTCGCCTCGCACCCACGGCTCAGCGCTCTTCACGCGGGGCCAGACGCAGATCATGACGCTCCTCACGCTCGGCACCGCGAAGGAAGGTCAGCGGATCGACGACCTCTCCCTCGAGTCGGAGCGCCGCTACATGCACCACTACAACTTCCCGCCCTACTCGGTCGGGGAAACGGGCTTCATGCGGGGTCCCAAGCGCCGCGACATCGGCCACGGCGCGCTGGCGCAGAGGGCGCTCGAGCCGATGATCCCGCCCCTCGACGAATTCCCCTACACGATCCGGCTCGTCTCCGAGACGCTCGAGTCGAACGGGTCGTCCTCGATGGGATCGGTCTGCGGCTCCACGCTCGCCCTCATGGATGCCGGCGTACCCATCAAGGCTCCCGTCGGAGGCATCGCCATGGGCCTCGTCAAGGAGGGCGACGACTACGTCATCCTCACCGACATCCAGGGCGCCGAGGATCACCTCGGAGACATGGACTTCAAGGTCGCGGGCTCAAAGGCGGGCGTCACGGCGCTCCAGATGGACATCAAGATCACCGGCGTCACGCAGGAGATCATGCGGAGCGCGCTCGAACAGGCCAAGCGGGCGCGCGATTTCATCCTCGACCAGATGGCCGAGGCCATCCCGGAGACCCGCACCGAGCTCTCCGAGCATGCCCCGCGAATCACGACCGTCAAGATCGACCCCGAGCAGATCGGACTCATCATCGGCAAGGGCGGTGAGACCATCCGCGGGCTCGAGTCCGACTACGACGTCCAGATCGACATCGAGGAGGACGGGACGATCCTCATCTACGCGACGGACGGCCCGAAGGCCCAGGCCGCCATCGCGGCCATCGAGGCTCTGACGAAGGAGCCTGAGGTCGGCGACGAGTACACCGGGAAGGTCGTGAAGACGACTGACTTCGGCGCGTTCGTCGAGCTGAAGAAGGGCACCGACGGCCTCCTCCACGTCTCCAACGTGGGGCCTGGCCGCGTCGCCCACATCGAGGACGTGATCTCGCGTGGCGACGTCCTCGACGTCAAGGTCCTCGAGGTGGACAAGGCTCGCGGTCGCATCGGCCTCAAGCTGGTCGCCAAGCACGAGGACGGCACGCTCGTTCAGCCCGACGTGCTGATCGAGCGCGCGAAGTCGGCTCCGCCCCGCGAGCGCGAGGAGCGCCCGAGGGGCGGCGAGCGCCGAGGTGGGCGCGATCGCGGACCACGCGACCGCGGCCCTAGGCGCGAGAGCTGAGGGATTGGCGGAAGGTCGCTCGTCGCCGGGACGCGCTGGTCGTTCCGAGGCAAGGACGCAGGGAGCCCTCGTATCGAGTTTAGATACGGGGGCGACCCGTCATTCTGAACGCGGATGCGTTGGAGGGAGCGGCCCGCCTCCGGCGGCACAGCTGATGTTTCGCCAAGCCCTCAGTTAGCTCTAGCTGTCAGCGGACGGCGCGCCTGGAACAGCTGCAGCAGGCGCGCCGTCACCGCGATGGCGACGATGTCGAAGAGGACGTAGCCGCTCGCCGCGCCGCTCGGCGGGTTGCCGGACGGCAGCTGCAGTCCCGGGACGACGTCCTTCCAGGCCCAGACTCCCACAGCCGTCCCGGAGATCTCCAGCACGGCTACCACGAGGAAGACGGCGCCGTAGAGAGCCGGCGCTCGGCCACGAAAGAGGAAGACGAGGAAGACGGCCATTCCGAGGGCGCCGCTCGCGTCCACGCGCGGAAGGAGGGTCAGGCCTGCGACGGCCCACCCGACCGCAACTGCTGCGACTGCGGCGACGAATGCTCTCTGGTGGCGGGACACGAGCTGGGTCTCTGTGAGGCGTAGACCGGTGAGGTAGACGAGGCCGTGCCCCGGCGGGACGAACAACGGGAGGTTTCCGAGCCTGTAGGTGTAGACGCCCCAGATGATCGAGCCCACGACCTCCATGCATGTTGCCGCGACGACGACGAGGAGCGCGCGCAGCCGTCCCTCGGGGGTCAGCGGACGCAGGGCCGCTGCGAAGACGAGCCAGGTCGCGGCGCCGAGAATCAGCTGACCGTGCAGACCGACGGCCACGTCGATCCGAAAGACAGCGAGGAAGAACGCGACGACGAAGGCGGAGAAGACCCAGGGACGCGCTCTCATCCGAACGGACAGAATAGAGGCGTGAGACGCTACGACGCGATCGTGGTGGGGGCCGGACCGGCCGGGTCGACGGCCGCCTATCGCCTGGCCGCCGCCGGCGCATGCGTCCTTCTCCTCGACCGGGCGACCTTCCCGCGAGACAAGCCCTGCGGGGGCGGCGTGACGGAGCGCGCCGCCAGGCTGCTCCCGTTCTCCATCGATCCCGTCGTCGAGGACGTGGCTACGTCGGTCGACCTCCGCCTCCGGTACGGCAGGACCTTGCGGCGAGGCGCCGGCGTCCCTCTTGTCCACCTCACGCAGCGCAAGAGGCTCGACCTCTTCCTCGCCGAGCAGGCTTCGGCGGCGGGGGCCGAGTTCCAGGACGGGGTGCGCGTCACCGGGGTGGAGAGCGGGGAGGGAGGCATCGCCGTGCTCGCGGACCGGACGCGCTACGAGGCCCAGCTGCTCATCGGAGCCGACGGCGTGAACGGAGTCACGGCCCGCTCGCTCGAGCTGGGCGGGAACCAGCACGTGGGCGTAGCGCTGGAGGGAAACCTTCCGGGCTCCGAGCTCCGCGCCGATTACCGAGGCAAGCTGGTGCTCGAGTTCGGCGTCGTTCCTGGGGGCTACGGCTGGGTCTTCCCCAAGGGCGATCACGTCAATTTCGGCGTGGGGGGCTGGGGAGGAGAAGGACCCGCGCTCCGCGACCACCTGCGGCGACTCTGCGAGGGCCACGGGGTGTCCGCCGCCGACCTCGAGCAGGTTCGCGGGTACCGGCTGCCGCTCCGCTCGCCTCGCTCCACCCTCGCGCGGGGACGCGCGCTCGTCGTCGGCGACGCCGCCGGCCTGATCGACCCGGTCTCGGGAGACGGGATGTTCGAGGGGTTCCTGAGCTCGCAGTATGCGGCGGACGCGGCGCTCGACCTCCTCGCCGGGCGGGCCTCGAATCTCGATCCTTACGGCCCGCGACTGGCCAAGCGCCTCGCCACTCATCTGTGGGCCTCCTGGGGCGTCAAGGTGGCACTCGACCGCTTCCCGAGAAGCACGTTCGCGCTCGCCAGCACGCGGATCGTCTGGGGCGCCGTGGAGCGAATCGTGCGCGGCGACGTCGCGGACGTCGGCGGCGTGGGCGGGCTCGCGCGACCGCCGCTGAAGCTCGTCAAACTGCTCGTCCGGGCCTCCGGCGATCCGGGACGCGCCTTTCGGGGCGCCTGACTTACGATCCCCTCGTGCAGAACTACCTGCTGACGCAGCTCGACGGCGGCACGCGGGTGATCAGCGAGCCTCTCCCCAGCATTCGCTCCGCGGCGATCGGCCTGTGGATCGGAACGGGCTCGCGCGACGAGGACGACGGCCACGCCGGCGTGACGCATTTCCTCGAGCATCTCCTCTTCAAGGGTTCCCGGACCTACTCCGCCCAGGAGATCGCCGAGATCTTCGACACCTTCGGCGGCGAGCTCAACGCGGCGACCGCCCGCGACTACACGGTCGTCTACGGACGGGTTCTCGACGAACACGTCGAGAGGGCACTCGACGTGATGACGGACATGGTCTTCGTGCCGACCCTCGCCGACCTCGACTCCGAGCGCGAGGTCGTCCTCGAGGAGATCGCCATGATCGAGGACAGCCCGCAGGAGCTCGTCCACGACCTCATCACGCAGGCAGTGTTCGGCAACCATCCGCTTGGCCGGCCCGTGCTCGGGAGCGCCGACGTGATCGCGAGCGTCAGCCGTCGCTCGGTCGCCGCTTACCATCGGGCCCGCTACACGGCCGCGAACGTCGCGGTCGCCGCAGCGGGCAGCATCGACCACGAGCGGCTGCTCGCTCTCGTCGAGCGCACGGAGGAGAAGCTGCGCGAGCCCCCCGCGCGGAAGCCGGCGGCCCGGGCTCCGTTCGTCGCGCCTCCCGGGCCGACTCTGCACTTTCAGCGCAAGGACACGGAGCAGTACCACGTCTGCCTCGGCGCTCCCGGGATCTCCCGCTCCGACAAGCGCCGCTTCACCGCCTCCATCCTGGACGGCGTTCTCGGCGGCTCGGCCTCCTCGCGGCTCTTCCAGGAGATCCGAGAGAAGCGCGGGCTCGCGTACTCGGTCTACACGTACTCGTCCCAGTACGCGGACACGGGGCAAATCGGCATCTACGTCGGGACGCGGGAGGAGAACCTGCGCGAGTGCCTCGAGATCCTCTTCGAGCAGATCGCGAGCGTGTCGACCGGCAATGTGAGCGAGGAAGAAGTGACGCGAGCGAAGGAGAACCTCAAGGGCCGGATCATGCTGTCCATGGAGCTGACCTCGAACCGGATGAGCCGGCTTGGAAAATCCCTCATCACCGACAGCGAGCTCCTCTCGCTCGACCGCATCCTGGCCGAGATCGAGGCCGTCGAGATCTCCGGAGTGGCCGAGCTAGCGGACCTCCTGCTGGCGCGGGACCGTCTTTCGGCGGCCGCGATCGGGCCGAAGGAGGATCGGCTTCTCGCCGCCGTCGAGCCCGTCTGCCCGGGTCTCGTGGCTGCCGCGGCCGCGTGAGAATTCTTCTGTTCGGAGCGGGCGGCAAGGTCGGGTCCGTGCTGGGACCGAGGCTCGAGCAGGCAGGGCACACCGTCACGGCCGTCGACAAGGCCGGCACGCCGCCTTACGACGGCCACGACGCCGCCGTCGACTTCACCCGTCCCGATGCCGTGCGCGCGAACGTCGAGGGAGCGCTCGGCGCGGGGGTGCCATGCATCGTGGGGACGACGGGACTCGGCCCCGAAGACATCGCCGCTTTCGACTCCGTCGCGCGCGAGCGAGCGATCGCGTGCTTCGTCGCACCGAACTTCGCAGTCGGCGCGCTGCTCATGATGCGCTTCGCGGCCGAGGCCTTCCGCCACCTGCCGCATGCGGAGATCGTGGAGCTGCACGACGAAGGCAAGGTCGACGCGCCGTCCGGAACGGCCAAGACGACGGCGGAGGCGATGGGCGGAGAGGTGCCCATCCACTCCGTGCGCCTTCCGGGGCTGGTGGCCCATCAGGAAGTTCTCCTCGGCGGGCTCGGACAGCTGCTGACGATTCGCCACGACACGACCTCACGGGAGGCGTTCGCCCCGGGCGTGCTCCTCGCCCTCGAGAAGCTCCCGGGCCTTCCACCCGGAGTCACCGTGGGGCTCGAGGAGCTGCTGGAGTAAAGTGAGTCCGGTGCTCGGGCAGATCCTGACGGCCGTCGTGACGCCGTTCGCGGAGGACGGCTCGGTCAACTTGGACGCGTTCAAGCGCCTCTGCGTCCACCTCGTCGAGAACGGCTCGGACGGCGTCGTCGTCGCGGGCACCACGGGGGAAGCGCCCACCCTGACCGACGAAGAGCGCCTCGGTCTCTTCGCGGCCGCGCTCGAGGCGGTGGGGGACCGGGCGAACGTCGTCGCAGGAACCGGGACCTACTCGACTGCACATTCCGTGCATCTGACGAGAGAGGCTCACAAGCTCGGCGTCGACGCCTTCCTCGTCGTGACGCCGTACTACAACAAGCCGCCCGTGCGCGGCATCGTGGCGCACTTCGAGGCGATTGCGGCTGTCAGCGACAAGCCGATCGTCGTCTACAACATCCCGCAGCGCGTTGTCATCAACCTCGAGCCGGACACGCTCGTCGAGCTGGCCGAGATTCCGAACGTCCAGTACGTCAAGCAGGCGACGCCCGACCTCGACCAGGCCCGGCGTATCGTCTCGGAGAGCGGCCTCATCCTCTTGGCGGGAGGCGACGAGCTTCTGCTTCCGTTCCTCGAGCTGGGAGCAAAGGGCGGCATCCTCGTCTACACGCACATCGTCGGCCCGCGTGTCCGAGAGCTCGTGACCCGTTTCGGGGACGGAGACGCCGAGGGCGCGCGCGAGGTCGAAAAGGAGCTCGCGCCCATCATCGAGGCGCTCTCCGTCGCCAACCCGATCCCGGTCAAGGCGGCGCTGAACATGCTCGGCCACGAAGTCGGCGGCCACCGCCTGCCGCTGGTCGAGGCGACTGAGCCCGAGAAGGCGGAGATTCGCGGCGCGCTCGAGCGCGCCGGGATTCTGACTGCCGCGCGCGCTTAGGCTAGGTAGGCTCTTGGCCGGCGTAGAGCCCGCCGGCGAGGTACTTCAACCCCGAGTCGACCTGGATAGTGACGACTCGCCGGCCTGGCCCAAGACGACGGGCAAGAGCGAGCGCCGCCGCGATGTTCGCTCCGGTGGACGGACCGGAGATGAGGCCCTCCTCCTGCGCGGCGCGACGGACCATGGCAAAGGCTTCTGCCTCGGGAACGGCGATCACTTCGTCGACGTCCTCCTGTGCGAGCATCGGCGGCCAGAAGCCGATGCCGCCACCCTCGATGTGGTGGGTGCCGCTTCGTCCTTCCGAGAGAGCGGGAGACTCGGCCGGCTCGACGGCAACGCGGTGAAGACTCGGCGCCGAGGCTTTGATCTCTCGCGTCACCCCGAGGAAGCAGCCGGCTGTGCCGATGTAGGCGCAAAAAGCGTCCGGCGGCCCCTCGAGCTGCTCGAGGATCTCGCGCCCGAGGCCCCGGTAGCCCTCGATCATGTCCGTGTTGCGGAACTGGTCGGTGGCGTAGCCGTCCACCTCCTCGACGATCTCGGCCGCCCGCTCCATCATCCGGGGGATCAGCTGGGGTGTGATTCCTTCCGGGCTCGAGAGGAGCTCGACGTCGGCCCCGAAGGCCTCCATCGTCCTGATCTTCTCGACGGCGAACGCATCCGACGTGACGATCCGCAGCGGATAGCCCTTGACTGCGCACACGAAGGCGAGGGACGAACCGGTGCTGCCGCCCGTGTACTCGACCACCGTCTGGCCGGGACTCAAGCGGCCGGCCCGCTCGGCGCCCTCGATCATCGCCAGGGCCATGCGGTCCTTGTACGACCCGGTCGGATTGTTGGCCTCGAGCTTGACCCAGATCTCGCCCGCGCTCGCATCGGCGAGGCGTGTCAGGCGGACTAGGGGGGTTCCGCCGATCGCATCGAGCATCGCAGCGCGCTCTCCGGTCGCGGTCGCCATCGCGCGACCATACACTTTCGCGAATGGCCGGTTCCACGCGACTGATCCCGCTCGGCGGCCTGGGCGAGGTCGGGAAGAACATGATGGTCGTGGAATCCGATGAGGGCATCGTCGTGATCGACGCGGGCCTTTCCTTCCCTCGAGACGAGCACCTCGGCGTCGATCTCGTGCTGCCCGACTTCAGCTACCTGCGAGACCACGAAGACGACGTCCGCGCCCTCGTCATCACGCATGGGCACGAGGATCACACCGGGGCGCTTCCGTTTCTCCTCCGCGAGGTACGCGTTCCCGAGATCTGGGCGACCCGCCTGACCCTCGGCCTCATCCAGTCGAAGCTCGACGAGCACGGGCTCTTGAAGAGCGCCGAGCTGTTCGAGATCGAGCCTGAAGGCGGAGCGGTTCAGATCGGCCCCTATCGCGCCGAGTTCGTGCGTATGGCGCATTCGATTCCCGATGCCGTCGCCGTCATCCTCGAGACGCCGGGCGGGCGGGTCGTGCACACGGGCGACTACAAGATCGACCACACGCCGGTCGACGGCTTTCGCACGGATCTCGGCAAGCTCGCCGACCTCGGCAACCGCGGCGTGGACATCCTGCTCGGCGATTCCACGAACGCCGAGCGCCCGGGCGTGACGCTGTCGGAGAAGACCGTGGGCGAGGTCTTCCGTCAGATCATCCCGCAGCGCGAGGGGCGCGTCCTGATCGCCTCGTTCGCCTCGAACGTCCACCGGGTGCAACAGGCGATCGACGTGGCCCTCCAGGACGAGCGCAAGGTCTGCCTGATCGGGCGCTCCCTCCGCAAGAACGTCAACATCGCGCGCAACCTGGGATACCTGGAGGTGCCGGAGGACATCCTCGTCAAGCCGGACCTGCTGCCCGAGCTCGCCCCGGACGAGACGATGATTCTCTGCACGGGAAGCCAGGGCGAGCCCATGTCGGCTCTGACGCGCATGGCCTACCACGATCACCCCTTCGTCCAGGTGGAGGAGGGGGACACGGTGATCATCTCGGCCAAGCCCGTGCCCGGAAACGAGCTGCGGGTCCACGACACGATCAACCGGCTCGCGCGCTCCGGAGCAGAGGTCCTCCATCAGGAGATCGCGCCGGTGCACGTCTCCGGTCACGGTCACGCCGAGGAGCTCA
>JAIBJP010000056.1 GCA_020029625.1 Actinomycetota bacterium
GCTTCCGGAGCCGATGGTCATCGGCCCGGACGGGACGATGAGCGAGGAGGCGGGCGACCTGGCCGGATTGACCCAGGACGAAGCCGGCGAGTGCATTCTCGCGTGGGCGAAGGAGCGCGGCCTGCTCGAGAAGGTCGATTCGTACCGGCACTCCGTGGCGCTCTGCGAGCGGTGCGAGTCGCGCATCGAGCCGCTCATCTCGCTCCAGTGGTGGTGTGCGATGGAGGAGCTGAAGAAGCCCGCGCTCGAGGCGCTGCGCGCACGGCGAGTGCGCTACCACCCGGAGTCACAGCACCGCTTCGCGATCGACTCCCTCGAGAACGCGCCGGACTGGAACATCTCCCGCCAGCTCTGGTGGGGGCACCAGCTCCCCGTCTGGTACTGCCCCGACGGCCACGTCACGGTCGCGGAGACGGAGCCCGAGGCCTGCGCCGAGTGCGGCTCGACCGAGCTTCGCCGCGAGGAGGACGTGTTGGACACCTGGTTCTCCTCGGCGCTCTGGCCGTTCGCCACGCTCGGCTGGCCCGACGACACGCTCGATCTGCGGACGTACTACCCGGGCGACCTGAACACGACCGCGCGCGAGATCATCCGACTCTGGGAGAACCGGATGATCTTCTCCGGCCTCGAGATCATGGGCGAGGTTCCGTTCACGGACGTGATCATCCACTCGACGGTGCTCGCGCCCGACGGCAGGCGCATGTCGAAGAGCCTGGGAACGGGGATCGACCCGCTGGACGTGATCGCAGATCACGGTGCGGACGCGACGCGCTACGGCCTTCTGAAGATGTCCTCGACGCAGGACGTGCGCTTTTCCTACGGCGCCGTCGAGGAGGGCCGCAAGCTCGCCAACAAGCTCTGGAACGTAAGTCGGCTCCTGCTGCAAGCAGCAGGAGCCGAAGTGGCTCCTGCCCTCCGACCGGCGGCCGTCGAGGAGCGATGGATTCTGGCCCGCCTCGATCAGGTTCGAGCCCAGGTCGAAGCTGCCTTCGAGGCCTTCAACTTCTCCCAGGCGGTGCAGGCCCTCTACCGCCTGACGTTCGATGACTTCTGCGACTGGTACGCGGAGGCGATCAAGCCGCGGCTCTACGAAGGGGACGCTGATGCCCAGGCGACCGCGCTCGCCGCACTCGAGCGGTTGCTGAAGCTGCTGCATCCCGTGCTTCCGCACGTGACGGAGGAGATCTGGACGAGCCTGCCCGGCCGGTCGGCGCGGCTGATCGTCTCGGCCTGGCCCCAGGAGGACAACCGCTTCGCCGCGGACGCCGACGCGCTCGAGCGCGTTCAGGACGCGGCCGCGATCTTCGCGAGAAGCGGCGTCGCCGTCGACCTCGAGGGAGACGAGCGGCGCATCTTCGAGGCAAAGGTGCGGCCCGATAGGGTGCAGGTGAACGGGAACGCCGAGGCTGAGCGTGAGCGCCTGCGCAAGGAGATCGCCCGCGCCGAGGGCATCCTCGGGAACGAGAACTTCGTCGCGAACGCGCCGCCCGACGTTGTCGAGGGCGAGCGGGAGAAGCTCGCCCGCTACCGCCGCGAGCTCGATGCCCTCGGCGGCTGAAAACGTTGCTTGGCTCGAGGGCCTCAGCCCGTGGCCGCAAGAGTTCGGGCTGGAGCGCATCCGTACGCTGCTCCGGAAGCTCGGAGACCCTCAGCGCGCCTTCCCGCCCATCCACGTCGTCGGCACGAACGGGAAGACGACCACGACCCGACTCGCCGAGGCGCTGCTCGCGGGTGCGGGTCTCGCCGTCGGCGCGTACACGTCGCCGCACGTCTCCGACTGGGGAGAGCGGATCCACGTGCGCGGCGCCGAGGTCGATCTGGAGCGTGCGCTCGAGCGCGTCCGGCCGGCGGCCGAGGAGGTCCGGGCGACGCAGTTCGAGGTCCTGACTGCGGCCGCATTCGCCGAGTTCGCCTCCGCCCGGGTCGACGCCGCCGTGGTCGAAGCCGGGCTCGGCGGCCGTCACGACGCCACCAACGTCCTCCAGGCGAGGATGGTCGTGCTCACGAACGTCGGGCTCGAGCACACCGAGGTCCTCGGCAACACCCGGGAGGAGATTGCCGCCGAGAAGCTGGCGGTGACGGGACCTCGCGCGACGGTGGTGCTCGGCGAGCCGGAGTGGGAGGGGGCCGCGCGGGCAGCGGGCGCCGAAAGCGTCGTCGTCGCCGGGGCGAGCAATCTCGCTCTCGCCCTCGCGGCGGTGGAGTCCTTCCTCGGCCGCCCGGTCGATCCCACTCCCGCGGAGGACGTGTCGGTGCCGGGACGGCTCGAGCGGGTCTCGGAGGACCCCCTGGAGATCTGGGACGGAGCGCACAACCTCGCCGGGGTCGGATGGCTCCTCGCCCACCTTCCGACGCGCCGCTACGTGGTCGTCGCGTCGATCCTGGCCGACAAGGACGCCGATGGAATGCTGGCCGCCCTCTCGGCGCTCGGCGACACGATCGTGGCCACCGCTTCGAGCAACGAGCGCGCGCTTCCTCCAGCCGACCTCGCGGAGCGGGCAAGACCATTCTTCAAGCAGGTGAGTACCGTCGCGGATCCTGCCGAGGCCGTCGCTGCAGCCCGTGAGGCGGCCGGGGACGAGGGCGCCGTTCTTGTGACGGGCTCGCTCTATCTCCTCGCGGATCTCGCGTCCTTCCGACCGGGGACTGCCCTACCATGGCGACAGTAGGCGAGCGCATCAGCGTCTTCGTGTTCGCCGCGGTCGTACTCTCTTTGATCGTGGCGATCTCGTTTGGCGCAGGGTGGTTAGTAGGAAAGATTCTGTTCTAGAGGACAGCGATGCATCTGGCTCAGACAACAACCGACACGAACGACGACCTGTTCGGAGGCTTCAAGGACTTCTTCCACTCCGGCACGTGGCTCGCCATCCGGAATGTCTTCCTCTTCTTCCTGGTCATCTTCTGGGCGGCGTCCGCTTACTGGGTCTACAAGGACGCTCGCCGGCGGATCGAGGACCCGTGGCTACTGGCGATGGCCGTGGCGCTCGGGATCTTCCCGCCTTTCTTGGGTCCGCTGCTCTACATGTTCTTCCGCCCGCCGGAGTACCTGGAGGACGTGCACGAGCGGGAGCTGGAGATCAAGGCGATCGAAGAGTCGCTCGGTACGGCAGACCGCTGTCCCGTCTGCCGCGCCGTCGTCGACTCCACCTTCCTCGCCTGCCCGGTGTGCACGACGAAGCTGAAAGAGGCTTGTCGCCGCTGCAAGGCGCCGCTCGAGCCTCTGTGGCAGATCTGCCCGTACTGCGAGACTCCCGTCGAGTCTCCCCGCGCCGTCGGAAACCTCTAGCTGGCGAGCTAGCTAGGAGAGCGCGGTAGGCTCCCGGCGTGCCCGAGCGGACCCTCGTCCTCATCAAGCCGGATGCGCTCGCACGCAGTCTGGCGGGCGAGATCCTGGCGAGGCTCGAGCAGCGGGGGCTCCAGATTCGGGCGGCAAAGCTCCTCCAGCTCGACCGCGGCCTCGCCGAGCGCCACTATGCGGAGCACAGCGAGAAAGCGTTCTTCGGGGAGCTCGTCGACTTCATCACGTCGGCCCCGACCCTCGCGCTCGTGGTGGAGGGCGAGTCCGCGATCTCCGTCGTCCGCACCACGATGGGCGCGACGAATCCGGCCGAAGCGGCCCCCGGAACCATTCGTGGCGACCTCGCGCTTGCCATGCCGGACAACCTGGTGCACGGCTCGGACTCGCCGGAGTCGGCGGAGCGCGAGATAGCACTCTGGTTCACCGATTCAGAGCTTGTCTGACGCAGCCCGGAACCGGGACTTCTGGAACCGGCAGTCGGACGAGTACCAGGACCGGCATCGAGAACACATCGGGCGTTCCGAGCCTCGCTGGGGTATGTGGCAGCTTCCGGAGAGCGAGCTCGGCGTCCTCGGAGAAGTTGCGGGGAAGGACGTGCTCGAGCTCGGGTGCGGCGCGGCGCAGTGGTCGATCCTGCTCGCCCGAGAGGGAGCGCGGGTCGTCGGACTGGACTACTCGGAGCGCCAGCTCGAGCATGCGCGCTCCGCTGTGACGGCGGCCGGAGTGGAGGTCGAGCTGGTCCACGCGAGCGCAGAGTCAGCGCCGTTTCCCGACGAGAGCTTCGACATCGTGTTCGCCGACCACGGGGCGAACCGCTTCGTCGATCCCTCGGCATGGGTGCCCGAAGCGGCCCGGATGCTGCGGGGTGCCGGTCTGCTGGCGTTCAGCGAGTCGACCCCCTGGGAGACCATCTGCTGGGACGACGAGCTGGACACCGTCAGCCGCGAGCTCAGGCTCGATTACTTCGGGCTGCACCGGTTGGAGGACGAGGACGGGCTCGTGCAGTTCTACCTCCCGTACGGGGAATGGATCCGGCTCTTTCGGGACAACGGTCTCGTCGTCGAGGCCCTGCGCGAGATCCAGCCTCCCGAGGACGCGGAGTCGACGTACCGCAACGCAGACGAGACGGAGTGGGCCCGGCACTGGCCCATGGAACAGATCTGGAGCGTGCGCAAGGAGTGAGCGCCCCACCGGCGCCGCCCATCCTCCTCGCCTCGACGAGCCCCCAGCGGCGAGCGATCCTCGAGCAGCTCGGGATCCCCTTCGAGGTCGTGACGCCTGCTTACGAGGAAAGCGACGAGGCGGGCGCCTCGCCGTCCGAGCTCGTCCGTGCGCACGCGGCCGGAAAGGCGCGTTCCGTGGCCGAGGGGGCGGGGGACCGGCCGGTGCTGGGCGTCGACACGGCAGTCGTCCTCGACGGCAAGGCTTATGGCAAGCCGGGCGGCGCCGAGGAGGCCGCCGAGATGCTCGAGACGCTTGGCGGGCGGACGCACGCGGTCGTCTCGGGCCTCTGCCTGCTCACTCCGGCCTGGGAGGAGGTGGCAGAAGACGCTACGAGCGTCACCTTCCGGCCGCTGACGCCGCGCGACATCGCCACCTATGTCGCGTCGTGCGAATGGGAGGGCCGCGCGGGCGCCTACGCAATCCAGGGGTTCGGAGCCGGGCTCGTCGAGCGGATCGAGGGCGACTATCTGAACGTCGTCGGCCTTCCGGGAGCCCTCCTAATCCGCCTGCTCGCAGAGCGTTTCGCGGGCACATACGGTTTCGGCTAAACAGCCGTGTCCGGGGTCTGACCCCGGACATGGCTCACGTAGCCAACTCAGGCTCCGCCCTCACTGACGCGTCGCGTAGGAACCGACCAAAGTTCGCACGCTGTTGCTCAGCATGCAGGCCGAAGCCGTCGAGCACCCGCTCGATCCTCAGAAAGGTCGGTGGGCTAACCATTCCCAACACGGCGCGACAACTGCTCCATGGCCAGTCTTCTGGCCGGGCACAAAGGCCCGCGCGCACCGGGTTCAAGGCGAGATAGCGCGCCAGTTCGAGAAGGTGACCATCGCTCCTAACCGGGACCGAATGGAAACGGCCTTGAAAGAGATGGCCGCTAAGGGCATACCGGCTGTTGAACGCCTGCGCGTATCTTCCGTTCACGCGTTGCACGCCGGCGGAAAGATTCGCTTCGGGCGTCTCGATAACAAGGTGGTAGTGGTTTTCCATCAAGCAATACGCGTGGAAAAACCATCGCAGTGGAATCGTGATCCGCGCCAGTAGCGTTAGGAACAATTCGCGGTCTTCGTCCGCTAGAAAGATTCGCTGCTTCCGATTGCCGCGGGCAGTGACGTGGTAGATGCCGCCGGGCTCAAGCTTCCGTAGGGGTCGAGGCACCCAGCCAGGGTAGGAGTTTCATTTACGTGCCAAGGCGGTGTTGCGTCCCTTGGCGCTGAAATGACGTCTTATCGTGACATGGCCGGGGTCTGACCCCGGCCTGAACGTCGTCGGCCTTCCGGGAGCCCTCCTAATCCGCCTGCTCGCAGAGCGTTTCGCGGGCACATACGGTTTCGGATAAGAGGAGTAGTCCACTAGACTTGCCCGTTCGTGAGCCTTTGGAGCACACTGAGCGGTTTCGGGGGGCGGGAGATGGCAGTCGATCTCGGGACTGCCAACACGCTCGTCTACGTCCGCGGCCGAGGAATCGTCCTCTCTGAGCCGAGCGTCGTCGCGATCGACCAGCGCACGGGCGAAGTCCACGCCGTCGGGATCGAGGCCAAGCGCATGCTCGGCCGCACGCCGGGCACGATCTCCGCCATCCGGCCGCTGAAGGACGGCGTCATCGCCGACTTCGACGTCACCGAGCAGATGCTCCGCCACTTCATCCAGAAGGTGCACCACAACCGCTTCGCGCATCCGCGGGTCGTCGTCTGCGTCCCGTCGGGCGTGACCGGCGTCGAGAAGCGCGCGGTCGAGGAAGCGACCCTCTCTGCCGGCGCACGTCAGGCCTACCTGATCGAGGAGCCGATGGCGGCCGCGATCGGGGCCGGCCTGCCCGTCTCCGAGCCCACCGGAAACATGATCGTGGACATCGGCGGGGGTACGACCGAAGTCGCGGTCATCTCCCTTGGCGGCATCGTCGTCTCCCAGTCGATCCGCGTCGGCGGCGACGAGATGGACGAGGCGATCATGAGCCACATCAAGAAGGAGTACAAGCTCCTCATCGGCCAGCAGACCGCGGAGGAGCTGAAGCTCGAAATCGGCTCCGCCTGGGAGCTCCGCGAGGAGGTTCAGGCGGAGGTCAGAGGCCGCGACATGCTCACGGGCCTGCCGAAGACGATCGTGATCACATCCGAGGAAGTGCGCCGCGCTCTCGACGAGCCCGTCGGGCAGATCCTCGACGCGATCAAGTCGACGCTCGACAAGACGCCTCCCGAGCTCGCGGCGGACATCATGGACCGCGGGATCGTCCTCGCGGGCGGCGGCTCGCTGCTCAGCGGTCTCGAGGAGCGGCTGCGCGACGAGACGCAGATGCCGGTCCAGCTGGCGGAGTCTCCGCTCACCTGCGTCGCGGTCGGCTCGGGGAGGAGCCTCGAGGAGTTCGAGGTCATCCACCGCGCGGCGAAAGCAAGGAATCGGAACGGCCGTAGGCGCTGACCGAAGCCCGCCTTTGCCGCGGCGAGCGCTAGGCCGTCCGGTGAAGCGAGTCGCTTTCCGCCCAAGCCTTTAGAATCTGGCCTCCGTGCCTCGGCAACGCACAGCACGGCTCCCAGTCCTGGACGCGTCCGCCCGCCGCACCGAGGGGCTCTCGCCCAGGACGAGTCGCGCGCTCAGGGCGCGCTTGGTCGCGGCTGTGCTCGTGCTGTTCTCGCTCGCGCTGATCACTGTCTACTTCCGCGAGTCGGAAGGAGGGACGCTCCATTCGGCGCAACGCATTGGGCTCTCGGTCGCGATGCCGTTCGAGGTTGCCGGCGAGCGGATCGCCCGCCCGTTCCGTGACGCGTGGGGCTGGACGTCGGATCTCGTCGGAGCCAAGCAGGAGAACGAGAAGCTGCGGAAGCAGATCGAAGCGCTCCGCCAGAGGGTGATCCAGGAGCAGACCGCGGTCAGCGAGAACGACCGCCTGCGCGAGCTGCTGAGCTTCGTCGACGGGCCCGGCTTCCCGGCGGGCTTCACCGGCGTATCCACCCGGGTCGTCGGCCGTCCGCCCAGCGCGTACAACCAGGAAGTGCTGATCGCGGCCGGCTCCTCCGCGGGCATAAGCCGCAACGACCCCGTGGTGACCCAGGACGGCCTGGTGGGGCTGGTCACGAACGTCACCTCCAACGGCGCCAAGGTGACGTTGATCACCGACCAGTCGAGCGCCGTCTCGGCGATCGTGCTCGAGAGCGGCGCAGCCGGGCTCGTCCGGCACGGGCCCAGCAACTCGTCGGCTCTCGTCCTCGACCGCGTCGGCAAGGACGAGCTCGTCGAGGAGGGAAACCTGGTCATCACCGCCGGCTGGCGGAGCGGCAAGCTCGAATCCCTCTACCCGCGCGGCATCCCGGTCGGAATGGTCAAATCCGTCGGGCAGCAGGACGTCGACCTCTACAAGCGCATCCAGGTCGCGCCGCTGGTCAATTTCGACGCGCTCGCCGAAGTCATCGTCCTGGTGCCGAAGAAGCGATGACCGCCGACGCGGTCAAGGCCGGCGCGTTGCTGCTCTTCGCCGCGCTCGTCCAGGTGTCGATCGCATCGGCCATCGAGGTCGCCGAGGGCCACCCCGACGTCGTCCTCGTCCTGGTCATCGGCATCGCCCTGCTGCGAGGCCCGGTGTTCGGGGCCGTCGCGGGCTTCTGGGCGGGCCTGGTGCTCGACGTCGCTTCGCTGGAGACGCTGGGGTTGACCTCGCTCCTCCTCACGCTCGTGGGCTACTTCGCCGGCAGGCTCGGCGACGTCACGACGAAGTCTTCGGCGCATCCCTCGCTCGTCGCGGTCGCGCTGGGGACGGTCGGGTTCGGTCTGGGCTCGGCGGTCGTTCACTTCATGCTCGGATCGACGCTCTCGGCCGCGCAGTTCTTCGTCGGGGTGCTCTTGCCCACCCTCGCGCTCAACATGCTGTTGGCCTATCCCCTCTACGGCCTCTGCCGGCGGATCTTCCACGCAGAGCCACGAGAGCGCCGAGAGGTGAGCCCCGCTGTCTAGCTCTCCCTCGAGTCTTCCCGGCTTCCTGCCACCCGACCCGCGCGTCGAGGAGCCCTATCGCCTCACGCCCCAGATGGCCCTGCGCATCGCCGTCGTCGGGATCTTCGCGGTGACGATCTTCTGCATCCTCTTCTTCCGCCTCTGGGCCCTGCAGGTGATCTCCGGGCAGACCTATCTCCAGGACGCGCGGAACAACCAGGTGCGCACGTTCCGGGCCCCCGCGCAGCGGGGGTCGATCATCGACCGCAACGGAAACGTGCTCGTCTCGAACGTTCCCAGCACGGTCGCGCAGCTCTGGCCGGCCGCCCTCGACCAACTCACGCCCGAGCGCCGCGAGGAGACGCTTCGCCGGGTCGCCCGCCTTCTGCAGGTGCCCTACCGCCGCGTCGAACGCGACCTGGAGAAGCGCAAGGACGACCTTCTGACACCGATCACGATCAAGACCGACGTTCCCGACGCGAAGGTCAACTACCTGCTCGAGCACCAGAACGACTTCCCCGGCGTGCAGATCAGCCAGAGCTCCCTGCGCCACTACGACCGTGGCGCGATCGCGGCGCAAGTGCTGGGCTACGTGGGGGAGATTTCCCAGGAGCAGGTGGATTCGCGGAAGAAGGACGGCTACGCGCCCGGCGACCGCATCGGTCAGACGGGTGTCGAGGCGACCTACGACATGTACCTCCGGGGCCGCCCCGGCATCGGTCGCGTCAACGTGGACGCGCTCGGGCGAGTGCAGAGCGCGCGGGAATTCGAGCAGCTGCCGGAGGCGGGCAACAACGTCAGGCTCACCATCGACTCCGAGTTGCAGAAGACCGCGGAGGAAGCGCTCGACTACGGCATCCGGATCGCGCACGACGACGGCCGCTGGGCCGCTGACGGCGGGGCGCTCGTGGCGATGGATCCGAACACGGGCGAGATTCTCGCGCTCGCGTCCAACCCGAGCTTCGATCCGAGCATCTACGTCGGACAGGTCAAGCAGGGCAATCTGAACCGTCTGGGCAAAAGGAGCGAGAACCACCCCACGCTCGACCGCGCGGTCGCCGGGCTGTACCCGCCCGGGTCGACCTTCAAGCCGATCACGGCTCTCGGAGCGCTCCACGAGGGGATGGTGGCGCCGGACGAGCTCATCCAGTGCACGGGCAAGGAGGTAGTCGACGGGCAGACGTTCACGAACTGGGATCCCTACGTCAACG
This sequence comes from Actinomycetota bacterium, assembly GCA_020029625.1. GTDB lineage: Bacteria > Actinomycetota > Thermoleophilia > Gaiellales > Gaiellaceae > JAIBJP01. Next base: position 9,658 of record JAIBJP010000056.1, read on the forward strand.
AGCCCATGACCATGACGACTGCGCTCGCGGCCTCGTGCGACACGTACTTCTACCAACTCGGTCTCCGCTTCTACGGGCGCAAGGATTCGCCGCTCCAGAAATGGGCGCGGAACATGGGCTTCGGCGCCTCGACTGGCGTGGACATCGGCCCGGAGGAGAAGGGCCTCGTGCCAACGCCCAACTGGCGGCGGCGCTACTTCAAGACCGAGATCGACAAGATCTGGACGAGCGGCGACTCCGTGCAGCTGGCCATCGGACAGGGCGACGTGCTCGTCACCCCGCTCCAGATGACCCGCTTTTATGCGCTGATCGCGAGCGGCGGCAAGCTCGTCGAGCCGCACATCGTGAAGTCGGTCGAAGAGCCGGGGAACGAGGGCCAGGCCCCGGTGGTGCTCCGGCCGTACGCGCCCAAGCCGCCCAAGGACGTCCGACTCGATCCGGGTGCCCTCCGTGTCGTCCAGGAAGGCCTTTACAAAGCGACGCATGCGACCTACGGGACCTCGTCCGGGATCTTCGGCTCGTTCCCGATCGAGATCGCCGGCAAGACGGGAACCGCTGAGAAGTTCGTCCGCCTGCCCGGCTACCAGGGCTTGCAGGACCAAGCGTGGTGGTGCGGATACGGCCCGTACGGGAAGCCGAAGCTCGTCGTGTGCGCGCTGATCGAGAACGGTGGCCACGGTGGGG
>JAIBJP010000057.1 GCA_020029625.1 Actinomycetota bacterium
TCGAGGGTCGGACGATTCTCGAGAAGCGGCGCTTCGCGGCCAAGCGCTTGGACGAAGTTCGCCGCCTGCTGGTCTATGAGCCGCGCGGCCACGCGGACATGTACGGCTGCCACGTGACCGAGCCCGAGGACGAGGCCGCCGACCTCGGCGTCGTCTTCTTCCACAATGCGGGCTACTCGACAGCGTGCGGGCACGGGACGATCGCCCTGGTCACCTGGGCGCTGGAGTCCGGGCGCTTTGAAGGGCAGGAGCCGGAGACGCGCGTGATCGTGGACGTCCCGTCGGGGCGGCTCGAGACCTTCGCCCGGTTCCAGGATGGGCGTGTGACGACCGTCCGCTTCCGCAACGTGCCCTCCTTCGTCCTGGCACGGGATCTCGAGGCGGCCGGTGCTGCCGCCGACGTCTCCTTCGGCGGAGCGTTCTACGCATCGGTGGAAGCGCCGTTCCCCGTGGAGCCGGGGAACCTGCCGCGTTTCATCGAGCTGGGACGGGAGGTCAAGCGCGACCTCGAGGCACAGCGGGACTTCGTTCATCCGCTGGAGCCCGAGCTTCGGGACATCTACGGCGTCATCTTCTGGCAGGCCGAGGGGGTCGGCCCGCCGCTTCTCCAGCGGAACGTGACCGTCTTCGCGGACGGAGAGGTCGACCGGTCGCCGTGCGGGAGCGGGACCTCGGCTCGGCTCGCCCTCCTGGATGTGGACGGCGCGCTCGCCCGCGGCCAGGAGCTTCTCCACCGGAGCATCATCGGCACCGAGTTCCGGGCCCGCGTCGTGGAAGACACCGTCGTGGACGGGCTTCCCGCGGTCGTCACGGAGGTCGAGGGGAGCGCGCACTACACGGGTCGGCACGAGTTCGCCCTCGACCCCGCCGACCCGCTCGGCGAAGGCTTCCTCCTCCGCTAGCCGCGAAGGAGCGGGCGCGTCAGGCACGTCGGCCCGCCGTCGCCCTTGCGGGAAATCTCGTCGCCGCGGTACACGCGCACGTCGACGTCGGCCTTTTCCATCCGCCGGCGCGTCTCGTTGTTCCCCTCGAGCGCGAGAGCGGCGCGCGGGCCGAGCGCGAGGACATTCGGCCCCATCGTCTCGAACTCCTCGTCCGGCACCTCGACCAGCTCGATACTGCGCTGCGCCAGGAGCTCCATCAGCCGCACGGGCATGAGCGGCGGGTAGGCAACCGCCAAGTCCACGTCGAGCGGCGAGAGCAGGGACATGAGGTGGAGCACCTCGCCGGCGCCGCGCAGGTGGGGCAGGTCGAACGCAACGACGTCCACGCCCGGCAGGGCCTCCGCTAGCTGTCGGATCCCTTCGTCGTTCGTCCGGTAGCCGCGGCCCACGAGCAGGGTCCGCTCGTCGAGCCAAAGCGTGTCTCCTCCTTCGGCCATTGCGGGCGCGTCGAGCCTTCCCGCGATCGGTAGGCCAGCCTCGACGAAGTCCGCCGCCATCACCTCGACCTCTCCGCGACGGCCCTCCTTGCCGGGCCGCAACATCACAGCCCCCGCGTCGGTCACGAGCGCGGGGTCGTAGACGTAGATGGCGTCCGGGTCGAGCGCGTGGGGCGTCGCGGCCACGACGACGTCCGCGCCGGCGTCCGCGAGCAGCGCCCGAAACGCCTCATGCTCCCCTTCCATGCGAGCCGGATCCGGCTCTCCGCGCCACCCGTAAGACCTCCACGCCGCCCAGGAGCCAGGCGCAGGCGGCCGGACGAGCACGCGCCGAAGTGGCGCGGTCATGCTCTGGCAGCCGAATTCAGGCTTTCGGACGGTAACCTCCATCGCGTGGAGACTACTGCGCGGCTGACGATGCTCGACGCCGGGGGCGGCTGCGCGGCCAAGTACGCGGCAGGCCGTTTGGAGGAGCTTCTGGCCGGCTTCGTGCCCGCCTCCTCCGAAGATCTCCTCGTCGGGCTCTCGCCGGCCGACGACGCCGCCGTCTACCGCCTGGACGACGAGCGCGCACTCGTCTTCACGACGGACTTCTTCCCACCCATGGTCGACGACCCGGCGCTGTTCGGGGCAATCGCGGCCGCGAATGCGCTCAACGACATCTTCGCCATGGGCGCGAGGCCGCTTCTCGCCCTCTCCATCGCCGCCTTCCCTGAGGAGCTGCCCCTGGAGACCGTCCGGGCGATCCTCGACGCCTCGGCGGAAAAGGTCGCGGAGGCCGGCGGGGTTCTCGCAGGCGGCCACACCATCCGGGATGACACTCCGAAGTACGGCCTCGCGGCGATCGGGACCGTGCGCCCGGATGCGATCTGGCGCAAGAATGAGGCCCGGCCAGGTGACGCGTTGTTCCTCACCAAGCCGCTCGGAACGGGGCTCGTGCTCACGGCCGCGCACAAGCGGGCGGCACGTGAGGAAGAGGTTGCGGCGGCCGTCGAATCCATGACCGAGCTGAACGGCCGTGCCGCCGAGGCGCTGCGACCGTTCGAGCCGAACGCGGTCACGGACGTCAGCGGCTTCGGCCTGTTCGGACACGCCCGTGAGATGGCCGAGCGGAGCGGTGTGAGGATCGTCCTGGACGGAGGAAGCCTGCCCGCCCTCCCCGGCGCTCTGGCGGCCGCCAGGCGCGGCCTCAAGACCGGCGGCGATCAGCGCAACCGCGAGTACGTTGCCGGCTTCCTCACCCTGGACGGCCTTTCCGACGACCTCTCCACGCTTGCCTTCGATCCCCAGACGTCCGGGGGCCTGCTCATTTCGCTCCCACCGCAGCGAAGTGCGGTCCTCGCCGCGAGCTTCCAGGCGGAAGACCTCTTCCTCGCGCTCGTGGGCCGCGTCGAGCAAGGGAACGGCGTCGAGGTCGTCCCGTGATGGAAGCCGGCGCGAGCCGGATCTCGCGGCTCAGGCTTCGCGCCGCGTCCCCGACGCTCTTCTACCAGCTCAGCCTCCTCGCCCTCGCTGCCCTCTTCCTCATCGTCGTCTCGGGCGCGACCGTCCGTCTCACCGGCTCGGGCCTCGGGTGCGAGAACTGGCCACGCTGCGGAAGCACGTTCCTGCCGCAGAAGGACTACCACGCGCTCATCGAGTTCGGGAATCGCGGCGTCGGCTTCGCGGTCGGGCTCGTGACCCTGGCCGCGGCGATCGGGGCGACGCGGGTCGAGCGGCTCCCCCGCTGGCTGGTCGCCGCAGCCTGGGTCCTGCCGGTGACGGTCCTCCTCCAGGGCATCCTCGGTGGGATCACCGTCCTCGTCGAGCTGCACCCGCTGATCGTCATGGGGCATTTCCTGCTCTCACTGCTCGCCCTCGCGGTCGCGGTCGCGGTCGTGATCGGCGCCTACGATTTCCTGCACGCCGCCGCGACTCATCCGCCGCTCGCCGCTAACTGGCTCGTGCTCGTGCTCGTGCCCAGCACCCTCGCGCTCGTGATCACCGGGACGCTCGTCACCGCCGCGGGCCCCCATTCCGGAGGGGAGGAGATCAGGCGGTTCGGGCTGCTTCCCGACGCGCTCCACCTGCATGTCGGAGCCGCGGCGCTCTTCGGCATCCTCTACGTCGGTGTGGTCGCTTCGCTCTACGTCGCGCGGCCGCGGCCACGAACGGAGTTCTTCCTCGCCGGGGGCGTGCTGGCCGCGCTCGTCGCCCAGATGGCGATTGGAGACATCCAGTGGCGAACTCATCTGCCCTGGGGCCTCGTGCTGGTGCACGTCGCTCTGGCGACCGCCGTCTGGGCGGGTGTCGTTGCGCTCGCAGCCAGGCTGATCCTCAGATCGCGGCCGTACCTGCCCTAAACTCCCTTCATCGGCAGACATCTCCGCATCGAGCGCCGCCCCTCCCTGCGCCGCCCGGTGCTCGTCGCCGCCTTCAGGGGTTGGAACGACGGAGCGCAGGGAGCCTCCCTGGCCGCGAGCTTCCTCGCGCAGGCCTGGAAGGCGCGCCGCTTCGCTGACATCGACCCCGAGGAATTCTTCGACTTCCAGGCAACCAGGCCTCACGTGGCTCTCGAGGAAGGACTCACGCGCCGAATCGACTGGCCGGAGACCGCCTTTTACCACGCTTCGATTCCGGGCCTGGAGCGCGACGCCGTGCTCGCGCTCGGCATCGAGCCGAACCTGCGCTGGCGGACCTTCTCCGACGAGGTGGTGGAGCTCGCCCGCGACCTCGAAGTGGACCTTGTCGTCACCCTCGGAGCGCTGCTCGCCGATGTGCCACACACCCGCCCCGCGCCGGTAACGGGTTCGGCGAGCGACCCGAAGCTCGTGGAAGAGCTGGGGCTCGCCTCGTCGCGCTACGAGGGCCCCACAGGGATCGTCGGAGTCGTTCACGACGCCTGTCGGCGCGCCGAGCTCCCTTCGGCAAGCCTCTGGGCCGCCGTACCGCATTACGCCTCGCTCGCGGCCAGCCCCAAAGCGGCGCTGGCGCTTTGCCTGCGGCTGGCCGACCTGCTCGGGACGGAGTTCGACCTCGCCGACCTCGAGCGGGCGTCTGCGGCCTACGAGACGCAAGTGAGCGAGGCAGTGGCCTCGGACGAGGAGACCGAGGCGTACGTGCAGCAGCTCGAGGAGCGCCGCGACGCGCTGGGGGATGAACTCGACATGCCGTCGGGCGAGACGCTGGCCGCGGAGCTCACGCGCTTCCTCCGTGAGCACGAGGCCCGCCGCGACGAGGAGAGCTCCGAAGACGAGGGCTAGCCGAAGGTGAAGGCGTAGGCCTCCGTCCCAGGGGAGAAGGAGAGGTCGAGCGTGTGGTCACCCGCCTCCCCGGGCAGCTCCGCGAGCGTGTAGAGGCGATCCTCCGTGACTCGAACTGTCATCAGCGACCGGCCATCGACACGTACCTGCACGATCCTCGTCCGGCCGTTGGCCCCGAGCACGAGGAAGACCTTGTGCGCGTGAAAGGAAAGCCGGAGCCTCGCGTCCGGGCCCGCGACGATGCGTTCCTGCTCGACCGTCCAGCGGCCGCCGTAAGCGAGCGAGCTCTGCGGGACGACCTTGGGGATCGAGTAGTCGGCCTCGCGTTCCGGAACGAGCCGTGAGCCGACGAAGCGGTCGATGCGAGCCGAGCCGAGATACGTCTCCGGCGTCAGTAGCTCGGTGGGCGTCTGATCGTGGATCGAGGCCGACACGGGCTTCGGCAGCGCCTTCTCGGCGAGGAGGGTCCGGATGACGTCCTCGCTGCGCTGGTACTCACCCTCGCCGAAGTGCGCGTAGCGGACGTGTCCCTGACGGTCGACTAAGTACTTGGCCGGCCAGTACTGGTTGCCCCAGGCGCTCCAGGTTCCGTACCCGTTGTCCAGCGCGACCGGGTAACCCACGCCTAGCGCGCGGACGGCTCGTTCCACGTTCGCAGGCACGCGCTCGAACGCGAACTCCGGCGTGTGCACTCCTACGACGACGAGGCCGGCGCGGCGATACGTGTCGGCCCAGCGCTTGACGTACGGGAGCGTGCGCAGGCAGTTGATGCAGGAGTACGTCCAGAAGTCGATCAGAACGACCTTGCCGCGTAGCGAAGCGAGGGTCAGCGGTTTCGAGTTGAGCCAGCGGTCGACCTCCTGAAACTCCGGGGCCTCCCCGAAGTCGCGGAGCTGGCTCTCGGGAAGAACGTGCCGGCGCCCAGCGACGAGCCGGTCGATCTCCCGCTGCGCCGCCGCTCCTCTCTCGACCCGCTGGAGCGAGCGTGTATAGCCGGGGACGTAGGTCGCGAGCTTCAGGTCGAGGCCGAAGATCATCAGAACGGCGGCGCCTGCGATCGCCGCACCGAGGACCTGGCGCACCTGTGGCGCGCGCCGGCGCAAGCGTGGGAGGTTGATCCCGCTCTGGCCCGCGAGCGCGAACAGCAGGAGGACGACGCCTGCCCCGAGTGCGTAGGAGAGCGTCACGAGGACCGACTCGACCGAGAAGCGGCTCGTCGCGGCGAGCACGGCGACAGCCGCGATCACCGGCCCGGCGCACGGCGTGAATAGCAGCCCCAGGCTCGTCCCGAGGAGAAAGCCGCCCCCCGCGTCGCCCGGCCGGCGCCGTCCGAGTGCCTGGAAGGGACGCTCGACGAGCCGGCCAAGCGCCGGCACGATCAGGGAGATCCCCACCAGGAGCACGACCGCGATGGCGATGTTCCGGAGCAGGTCGTCTGGGAGACCGAGTGCCGAGAGCAGCGCGGTTGCCGCGAGCGTGAAGGCGGTGAAGCTCACCACCAGGCCGGCGACGATCGCGTACGGGCGCCGTCGACCCCCGGTCGCTCCTCCCGCGAGCACGATCGGCAGCACGGGAAGGACGCAGGGTGAGATCGCTGTGACGACCCCTGCGACGAAGGCGACGCCGACGAGAAGGAGCACGAGGAGAAGTTAGCCGGAGCCGGCTGCTTCGGGCTGCGCAGCCTTTTGCTGCTGCGGCTGCTTCTGCTCTTGCTTCCTCTGCCCTTGCTGCTGGGGCTGCTGGTCGCGCTGTTTGCGCTTGCGCCGACGCCGGCGGGCCTTGCCGGAGTGCTGCTTGGGTGCCGGGAGGTTGTCGGCGAGCGCGTTGGCCACATCGTTGATCGAGCCGAGCCGCTCACGCATGCCGTCGATCAGACGCTGGGCCGTCGGTGTGTAGGCCTCGGCCGAGGCGAGCAGCGCCACCGCAACGTGTAGAGGCTGCTCGAGAGCGACGTTGACGAGTCGGGCGGCGTTCTCCTCGTGTCGGTGGCCGCGCGAGTTGGTGAGAGCCCCGAGCAACCGCTTAGCCTCCGGGAGCTCGGAACTGGCGCGCCGGTCCTGGAGCTTGCGAGTTGCGCGGGCGAGTCGCCAGGTCCAGCGCGCGACGATGTCGGGCGGAGCGTCCACCTTCCCTTCTCCGATCGCCCGCAAGAGGATGCGCACGCCCTGGACGCGGTCCTTGTCCCAGGTCGGCGCCGAGGTGACCATCGTGACCAGGTCGTCGAAGTCGGCGCGATCGACCGTGACCGCGACCCGGTCGCCGAGCGCCGAGAGGCGCAGGCGGCGGTTCGGATTCTCCGCGGCGCAGCTCATGAGGAATGCCTCGCGGCACTCCCTCGAGGCGCGCGCGAGCTTTTCGGCGAAATGCTGCCGCTCCTCGAAGCGCACCTGCCGCCCGGCGATGCGCGCCCAGAGGAGCTGCTCGTCCTCGGCGAGCTTGCCCGGATCGACGCGCTCCCATTCTCGCGTGATGACGGCTACGCGCCGGCGGATGTCGGGTGTGACCGGCACGAGCCACGGCGCCGGAGAGAGCTTGCGGCGCGCTCGCCGCTGGACTCGGCGGCGTGGTGCGGGGGTGACGCGTGCTCCGGGGCGGTAGAAGTCGGAGTCCAGCAGACTGTGAAGCGTCACCGTGCGCTCGTTGTGGGTCGCCGCGTCAGGGACGAAGTCGACCACGACGCCCGCCTCCTTGCGAGGGTGGGTGCGCATGACGCGACCGATCCGCTGCTGGTAGACGCGACGGCTTGCGGTCGGCGCGAGGTGCATGCAAACGGTGGCGCGAGGTGAGTTCCAGCCCTCCGCCAGGAGCATGGCGTTGATGAGCACGTGGATCTCCCCGCGCTCATAGGCGGCCAGCGTCTCCGCGAGCTTGACGGGCGGGGTGCGGCCGCTAACCGCCTCCGCCTTCATCCCGGCCGCCCGGAACTCACGGGCCAGGTTGTAGGCGTGCTCTACACCCGCGGCGTACACGATCCCGGGCGTCTGGTCGAAGCGGTCGCGATAGAGGCTCGCCGCAGCCTGGTTGATGACGCTGTGATCGAGGACCTTGGCCAGGATCTCCTGGTCGTAGTCGCCGCCGACGATTGGAACCGAGGCGACAGCGGCCGCGGGTGGCACGCGTAGACACCGCAGGGGTGCGATGAGGCCCCGGCGCGCGGCGTCGCCGAGCGGCAGGTCGTCAACCGAGGCCGGGAAGACGTCCGAGACCTGTTTGGCGATCAACTGCTCGGTCGCGGTCATCCCGATGTAGATCGGCTCGGGGAAGCTGCGGATGGCGCTGCTCGTCTTCTCGCCGAGCGCCGTGTGGGCCTCGTCGCAGATGACGAGCTGGTAGGCACTCCTGGAGATCGACCCGACGTGGCGCGCGAACCACGCGTACGTCTGGATCGTGATCGGATTCCCGCGGAGCGGTTCCCGGCCTTTCTCGATCGCGGGCCGGAAGCGGTCCCCGTAGCCCTCGGTCGTGAGGTCGGTCGTGAACTGCTGCACGAGCAGGCGCCGGTGGGTGAGGATCAGGACCCCCATCGTCCGGGCGGCCTCGACGAAGCCTGCGGCCGCGATCGTCTTCCCGGATGCGGTGGGATGGCGGAAGCGGAAGCGGCGAATCGCTCCGGGATCCTTCTCGCGGGGAAAATCGGTTACCTCGCCGTCGTCGGAAGAGGGCTCCTCGAACTCCTCCTCCTCTTCATCCTCCTCGACGGCCGGATGGCCGTTGCCGTTCTCGGGCGCTTCCTCGTGCCGGGAGATCAGCTCGGTCAACATCCCGGCGAGCGCGTCGATCTGGTGCCTCCGGAGCTCCGTGCCCGACGCGAGGCGCGGCGGAAGGTCGGCGAGTACGCGCTCGAGACCGAGCATGAGCGAGTAGCGGATCTTCCATTCGGGCGAGGGAGTCCGCCGGCCCGCTTCCATCTCGGCGAGGGCGTCGTCGAGCGCGCGGCGGCGCGCCCGTCCCTCGGCGAGGGCTTCGGCGGGATTTTCGTCCAGATGCAGGAAGGGCTCACCCGCCCAGGCTTCCGCCCGGCGGGCGGCGGCTGCCAAGCCGTCCGCCTCTACCGCAGCAACGGTCGAGTGCTCTATCGCTTCTTGCATAGGAGCAGCGCGGGTGCGCTGCCGGAAAACGAGGATGCCTGCGCGCGATCTTGGCGCGGGCCTGGTCGAACTATATCGCAGGCGAGAGCCCTTCGGGGCTAGTGAACGAAGCTTTCGGCAACCGCCCGCTGCTGGCGGACGGCCTTCTTCATGTAATCGTAGGCCTCGTCCTTCCGACCTTCGGCCTCCGCCAGGTCGGCGAGCCTCGAGTAGACCTCGATGAGGAAGCGGTTCGGGTTGCGAGGCTCGAGCAGCTCGGCGGCGAGCTCGTAGACCTCGCGGGCGCGAGAGCTCTCGCCGAGCTCTTCGTAGACGCTGCCGAGCACCGTGTAGCTCCGCGCGGCGTCTTCGGGAGCCGCGTCCGAGATGAGCCCGGAAACTTGCATGGCCAGCGCAGCCGCCTCTTCGCTCCGTTCGAGCATGGCGAGGGCCCTTGCCTCCTCGAGCCGGTACTGAGCCCGCTCGAGCTTGTTCCCGCTCCGCTCGAGGAGCGGCCAGCCCCGCTCGAGCAGAATCAGCGCCTCATCAGCGTTGCCACGGTCGAGCTCGATATGGGCGAGCAGCTGGTGGCCGCGAGCGGTGCGGTACGTGTCCTCGGTGAGCAGGAGGATCTCGAGCGCCCGGCGAGCATAGTCCGCCGCTGTGTCCTGATCGTTGCGCTCGGCGTGCAGGCGCGACTGCGACCAGTACAGCCTCGCGCGGACGAGCGGGTCCTGGGATTTGTCCCCCAACGCCAGGGCTCGGCCGAGGAGCTCCTCCGCCCGCCCGAGGTTCCCGCTGTCGATCAGCGCGGATGCGAGGAGCACGGCGAACCGCATCGTCTCGATGTCGTCTTGCCGCGCGTCCGCCTCGTCGAGGGCCGCTTGGAAGACCCCGATCGCGGACTCGAGCTCACCGACCATCGCGTAGGCCCGGCCCAGCGCCTCGGCGACAGCAGCCCGCTTCATCCGGTCGGTCATCCCGCGGGCCTGTTCGAGGAACTTGATTGCCTCGCGCGGGTACCCGCGGCGTGACGCCAGCTGTCCGAGGCCGGCGTGCGCCTCCGCCTTCTCGGCATCGGTCACTGCCGAGCCCAGAATCTGTTCGAACAGCCCTTCCGCGGCGTCCAGCTCGTCGAGCCTGAGTGCGACCTCGGCCTGGGCGAGGTCGGCGCCGCGGCCCCCGCGGTCCGCCGCGCCCGTCGCGAGATAGTCCTCGGACACGCCCAGGCGTCGCCCGAGCTCGCGGAGGAGTTGGAGGGAGGGGATCCGGTCGCCCGATTCGATGCGCGAGATGTAGGCCGGGGAGCAGCCCGAAAACGAAAGCTGGCGCTGGCTGAGTCCGGCCCGTTCGCGCGCTTCCTTCAAGCGCACACCCACGGCGGCGGGACTGTCGACATGGGTTGACTTTTGTCGTGGCATCCGAAACCTGTTATAAAGTCAAACTGTCAATCCTGGGCCCAGGAGCTGTCAACGTCGGAAAGGACGGCTCCATGAGACTCAAGCTGGCGTTCGTTTGCGCTGCGCTTGGGACTGTCGCGGCCCTTGTGGCCGGCACTCCCTGGTGGTAGCAGCTCGTCGGTGTCATTGATTCAGGGCATTTTGTCCGCCACTCTCTTTCTTTGTATACGTCCATTTTGCCTTTTGACGTGAACCCTCGATCGGGGTACTGGATCGAAGCGCCGCGCATTCTGACCACTTTCTCACCCGTAACGCAAGAGGGAAGTCGTTTGGGCTCCTTAAAGAGGAAGGGAGCCCGTCTGCGGCGGCGGACTCCCTGGAGCGTCAACGGCAATGACAATTGTCGTCGATACGGTCTTGACAACCACCCCCAAACGGGGGGTTCTCGAGCCGAATAGGCTCCGGTGCATGGATTGGGACGCCCACGCGGAGCGCGAGGAGGGCCGCTACAGCGACGGATTGGCCCGTTTGCCGGAGGGTCTGGACGCGAGGCAGAAGCAGCTCGTGCGCGTGGCCATGGCCGCCGGAGGAGCTGGGCTCGCCCGGCTCATGCAGGGTCGGTCGGCCGAAGCAGCCGGCTGGTTCTCGCGTTCCGCCGAGCGCTACCGCGAAAGCTGGGACGGCGCTCCGCCTGGCAGCTGGGGGCGCCTGATCGGGGCCGTCAAGTCTCGCATCCTGGCCGGGGACTGGGAGGGGGCTGTCCAGGACGCCCAGTGGGCGCTGGAGCAGAGCCCGCAGGATTCGGACTCGCCGATCGGGGCCTATGCGGCCGTGCTCGCATCGCTGACGCTCGCGGAGGACGAGCAAGCGGCCGCGCTCGCGCCTGCCCTTCGCAACGAGGCGTTTCCCGAGGCCGTGGGCGACGCGCTTGCGTCCTTGTCCGCGCACGACCGCGACGCCTATGCGAGTGCGGCCGCGCGAGTGCTCGAGTCCTTCGAGACCCGCGAGGACTACCTGGAGGACATCCCTGTCGCAGACACGGTGCTCGTGCTCGAGGCCCTGGCTGCGCGCCGTGGCCTGGCCGCCGGCCTCAAATCGCCCCTCCTGCCCGAGACGGGCTAGAGCTCTTCGACGTCGACGGAGACGATCGTGTCCGGCTTGAGGAACCGGCCGTTCACGAAGGGCCAGTCGTCGCTGTCCGTCGAGCCGAGTTGCTTGGTCAGGGCCTTGGCGTAGCCCTTCGCCTCGCCGATGTCCTCGCACTCGGCCACGGTCAAGCGCTCACCGGTCGTGAGCCGGATGGAAACGCGATAGGCCGCCCCGCGTGCGGCGGCCGGAGGGGGAGTGTCGTCCTCGAAATCTTCGTGCACCTGGCCGTTCGACTCCGGGAGGCTCTGCGGCGCGACCGGCTCCGTGGCGAGCGGCGCCAACTCGGGCTCGGCCTCCGGCTCGGGAGCAGGCGCGGGGGTCTCGAACGCGGGTGCCGGCAGCTCGGGCGCTGCCTCCATGACGGGCTCGGGCAGAGCTTCCGGCTCAAGCTCTGGCTCGAACGCGGGCTCCGGCTCGGGCTCAGGCTGAACAGGCGCGTCGAAGTCGTACTCCGAGGCGTCGAAGTGCGGCTCCGCTTCCTGCTCGGGCGCAGCTTCGATTGTCGGCTCGGCCTCGAGAGCCGGCTCCGGCTCGGCTTCGTACTCGGCGGCCGGGAGCTCAGGCTCGGCGGGGGGAAGGCTCGTGTCGACTCGCAGCGGCTGGGGCTCCGGGTCGGGGGCCGCGGCGGCAGCCTGGTAGGCGCCGCTGAAGATCTCGCCGATGACGTCGTTCAACTCGCTGCGCGCGACCACGATGAACCGGGCTTCCTGTCCGAGCGCCTCGCGGATGTTCCGGTTCAGGACGTCGTTCGTCGGGTCGGCGACGGCTACGACCGGAACGCCTTCTTCGAATCCGATCGGCAGGGCCGTGAACAGGCGTGCCTGGTCTTCGGACAACAGGCGGGCCGCGTCGGGCTCGATGCTCCGCTCGCGCAGGCTGACGAAGGGAAGGCCCTTCTGCCCGGCGAGGAGCCGCGTCAGGTCCTCTTCCTTGATCAGGTTGCGCTCGACCAGGATCTCGCCGAGCCGGCGTCCGGTCTTGACGCCCTCCTCGAGGGCGTTCTCGATCGTCTCCGCGGGCAGGAGTCCTGCCCTGAAGATCAGGGTTCCAAGGGGTGCGTCGGGACGCTCTCTCAACGGGGTGCTCATATGCCGCAGATCTCAGTTGCCGCAGTGGTTGGGCGGTACTTTTTCGCCCTGTCTTCGACTATCGGTGAGGGACGCCGCCGAGGTATCACCCTTTGGAGGGGTTGCCGCCGCTTCAAACCGGATTCTGACTCGACTCGCGCCTCGTCAGGCGACCAGAAGGCCCGTGGCGTACATCACCGCGATCCCGGTCAGGAAACCGCCGATGACGTACCCGGAGGCAAGACCGCCCGGCGCCCGGCGCGCGACGTAGCGACCGACCTCGACGATGACCTCGAAGGCGGCGCCCGCAGCCGCGGCGAAGAAGAGGACTCCAAGGAAGTCGTCGGTGAGGAACCCGCCGACCCACGCGCCGACGATTGCGGGGCCGCCCGCGACGAGCGCGAGCAGCGCGAGCCGGCCGATGCTCGTCTCCTTCTCCTCGGCCGCTGGAGCGGCGATTCCGAGCCCCTCGGTGATGTTGTGGACCATGAAGCCGACGACCAGGAAGGTCCCGAGAGTGAGCTCTCCCAGTGCGAAGGACGAGCCGATCGCAAGCCCTTCGCCGAGGTTGTGCAGCCCGATCCCGACTGCGACGAGCGTCGCCAGTCCGAGGCCGCCGAGCTCGGAGTTGCGGCGCGCCCCTCCTCGTGCGCCAAGGCGCTGGGCGAGGAACGTGAGGGCGAGGTAGCTGGTCGCCACGCCGATCAGGACGAGACCAGGGCCGCCTAGGGCTCCGGGAAGGGCCGCCTGGCGCTCGAGTGCCTCGGCGAGCGCCTCGAGGGCGAGGAAGGTGAGCAGGCCGCCCGTCAGGGCCATGAAGGCCGCCAGCCACTGCGGAGCCACGCGCCGCAGGGACGGCAGCCACAGGAGCCCGAGCGCCACCGGAACGATCCCGACTAGGAAGCCGACGAGTGCGTAACCGAAGAAGCCTTTCGGCGAGGCGCTCGGCGTCTCGACCGCGGCTGCGATCTCCTCCGTCGTCTCGATTCCGGTCGAGCTCGTCACTCCGACCGAGATGGGATCATCCTCGACCCAGTCGAAGGGGATGACGATCGTCGCGGAGCGAAGACGCTCGAGCCGCTGCGGCCCGTCGACCGAGAAGGGAACGATCGCGTCGTCGACCGAGACCGAGGCGATCGTTAGGTCGTCACGCTGCGGGTTCGTGACCCGGATCCTGATCTCGCCGGGCGAGAACTCGACCCGGCGGATCTTGAACTCGTCAACAGGGGGCGGGTTGCGCCCAAGCAGTCCCAGAACGGAATCGCCGGCAGCCGCGAAGACCGAGACTGCACCGACCAGCAGGAGAATCGGAACGAGCGCCCACAGGCGCCAGCGGAGATCGCCCGCCCCCCGTTTCTCCGCCGCCGAGCTCGACTCCATCAGTCGACGACGTTGAAGAAGCCCATCCAACCCAGCTCCGTGAACTCGGACTGGTGGGCGTGAAACATGAAAGTCCCCGTGTTGGCGAAGTCGATCTCGAGGATTCCCCGCTCGCCCTGGCAGAGCATGACGGTGTCGGTGTACTCGAAGCGGTCGCTCGACCCGGTCGGGTAATAGCGGAAGAAGTCGCCGTGCAAGTGCAGGGAGTTGATGAAATCGAACTCGGTCAGGTTGGCGAGGTAGATGCGCACGGTCTGGGAGCGGCTGACCGTGATCGGATACTTCGCGTAGTAGAACGTGAGCCCGTTGACGGTGTAGAAGTTGTTGTCCCCGTCGCCGTCGGTGTCGTAGCCGTTCAGGACCATGACGAGCTCCTGGGCCGGTGGCCGGGGCTTCGGCGGATCGATGATGAAGGCGCCGTAGAGGCCCTTGTGAATGTGCTTCTTGAGCGGCGTCGCGTGGCAGTGGTAGAGGTGCATCCCGTAGGGGCGGGCGGGGAATTCGTACGTGAGGCTTTCGTCCGGCTCGACCACTTCGAAGACGCCGTCCATGTTCGCCGGGTGAATGCCGTGGAAATGGATCGTGTGCGGGTGGGAGCCCGCGTTCACGAAGTGGACCCGCAGCAGGTCGTCCTCGGTCGCCCGGATGATCGGCCCCGGAACGGTGCCGTTGTAGGTCCACGCGTTGAACGTCACTCCTTTGGCGACCTCGATCTGCTTGTCGGACGCAACAAGCGTGTATTCGCGCACGCGGCCAGGCTCGTGCGGCAGCGCTGCGGGTGGCAAGAGCAGCTCGTCGAGGTCGTGCGGTCCACCCGGCGCCGGCACGGCGTCGCCGATCATCGCGGCGTGCCCGCCGACCGCGTGCTCATGCCCGAGATGCGTGGCCTCCCGGTTGCTGGCCAGAAGGGGCGAGGACGCGAGGCTGCACAGGGGCCCGACCGTCACGATCGGCGCGGCTCCGGCCAGAAGCCGACGGCGAGTGAACTTTGAATTAGACACGCCTAAATTCTAGTTTCGCTTGCGCGGCGCGGCAAGTGTTGTCGGCAGGCCGATCCGGGAATCGAAGGCGAGCGCGCCTCGTTGCCGTGAGAGGAGCGCAACTTCAGGAGGAACGATGAGAGAAGACCTGGTATCCGGCAACCCGTTTCCGGACATCAGCCTGCCCGAGCACGCGGGCAAGGAGCTTTCGCTGCGTCAGATCGCGCGACAGCAGCCGCTCGTGCTCTTGTTCGTGCGCGGCTGGTGGTGCCCGAAGGAGCAGATCCGGCTCGCCAAGCTCGTCGACGCCCAGGACGAGCTCCAGCGGGAGTACGGGCGCATCGCCGTGGCGACCGTCGACGAGCCCTATGTCAATGGAGCCTTTCGCGCGGGCATCGGCGCAGATTTCCCGTTTCTCTCGGATGAGGAGCGGAGGATAGCCGACGAGCTCGATCTGCTCGAGCTGACGGACGAGCTGCACCGGCCGTTTCTGCCGTACACGTTCGTCCTGGACTCGAACCTCGTCATCCGCAACATCTGGTGCGGATTCTGGTACTGGGGGAATCCGACGATCGAAGAGCTCCGGCTCGCTCTCCGGGACATCACCCGTGCGGAGCAGCCGACCTACGATCCACAGCGTGTCTGGGCTGCCGGCGGTGCGGCGCCGCCCGATGCCGGGATCGAAGGCGAGGTCGTCTGGATCCGGGAGAACAGCTGGGGGCAGGAGCTTTGGCGAGGAGTGCACGAGGGCGAGGTGCCGGAGGTCGGCGACGAGCTCGGCCGCTCGGTGGTCGACGGCCGTCCCTGGGTCGTGCGGGAAATCGAGCGCAAGAACGGCCGTGTGGGCATCCACCTCAGCAAGGAGGGGAAGAGCAGCGCCGATCCCCACGAGGTCGGCCACCACATCACCGTGCCGCGCTAGTCGGTTTCAGACAGGCCTGGGTCTTGACCCCGGCCTGTCCAATAAGGACACCGGGGTCTGACCCGGTGTCCTTCTAGCCGGCGAGCTTTTCGATCGTCTTCGACGCGAGGCGGTCGAGTGCCTCGACGGCGAGCTCGAGGTGCTCTGGCTTCGTGTCCTCGAGCTTCGTGTGCGAGAGGCCGCGGAGGCTCTGGACGAAGAGCATGACCGTGGGTACGCCCGCGCGCGAAACCTCGGCCGCATCGTGTAGAGGGCCGCTCGGGAGACGGTGCGAGCGCCCGGCGACTTCGTTGACGGCCTCGTCGGCCAACGCGATCAGCTCCTCGTCGAAAAGGATCGGCTCGATCGCCCAGACCCGCTCCCATTCGACGTCGACGTCTTCCTCTTCCGCGAACCGCCGGCCCGCGTCCTTTGCCTCGGCGAGCATGGAAGCCAGCTTCCCGGCGTCCAGATGGCGCTGGTCGAGCAGTACGGTGCAGGTCTCGACCACCGAGGTGACAATGCCGGGCTTCGTGACGCAGCTGCCCACCGTGCAGACCGCCCCGTCGCCCTTGCGTTTGGCGATTTCCCGGATCTCGAGCGCGAGCTTGGCAGCCGCCCCGAGGGCGTCTCGTCGCTTGTTCATCGGAGTCGAGCCGGCGTGGGCGGCCTGGCCGCGGAACGTGATCTGGTGGCGTTCCACCCCGAAGGTGCCCAGCACGACACCCAGCGGGAGGTCGAGTGCCTCCAGCACGGGGCCCTGCTCGATGTGGAGCTCGAGATAGGCGGCTGCGCCGTGGAGGCGGCTGCGCGCCTCGAGCGCGCGGTCGAGGTCGACTCCATGCGCCGCGAGCACCTCGGGCAGCGCCTGGCCGCCCGCGTCCCGGCGCGAGCGCAGCTCGTCCTGGTCGACCATGGAGCCCGCGGCCGCGCTCGACCCGAAGAGGCTTCGGCCGAAGCGAGCGCCCTCCTCGTCGGCCCAGTTGACCAGGCGCACGGTGACGGGCGGCTCCCCGTCATCCGCGATTCGTCGCAGGACCTCTGCGCCGGCGACGACGTTGAGCGCGCCGTCGAGCCAGCCGCCGTTGGGCACGGAGTCGATGTGGCCGCCGATGAGGAGAGCGCGCTCAGAGCGCCCGTGCGTCGTGAACCACTGGTTGCCCGCTTGATCGATCTCCTCTTCGATCCCCAGCGGCTCGAGCTTGGACGCCAGCCATTCCTTCGCCTGGACCCACGTGTCCGTCCAGGCGAGGCGCTGTGCTCCCTCCTCGTCGCCCGTCAGCTCTCGGAGCTCGCGAAGCTCTGCAACCGTGCGGCCTGGGTCAAGCGCCACGGCGAGGGAGCTTATAAAGTCCGTGCATGGGGAGAGGTTCCAGGGCAATTCGGCGCTGGAAGAACGACCGCCAGCGCAAGAAGAAGGAGCGCAGCAAGCGCAAGGCGACTGCTCGGCCGGCGAAGTAGCCATGAGCGTCGTCACGGCCGTTCACCTGTACGTCACCGACCTCGATCGCTCGGTCGACTTCTACTCGCGGCTTCTCGGCTACGGGCCGGCGGCCGCCTATGACGAGGGCGAGAACGCGCATAGCGCTTTCTTCGTGCTCGAGCAGCAGACGTTCCTCGTGCTGACGTGGGATACAGACCGCGGCCGGGAGGTGGGCGGGGCCGTCCGGCTGGAGCTGGCCGCCGAAGATCTCCAGCGGGAGGTCGACCGGCTCGAGGCGCACGGAGTGGGAAGCGGGACGATCACCCGCACGCGCTTCGGCACCGAGGTCTATGACCTGACCGACCCGGACGGGCACCTCGTCCGCGTCGGTCCGGCCTGGACGCTGCATGCCATCGAAGGCGCTGTCTAAGTCTCAGGCTTCCTCCTGATCAACCCGCGGTCGGGAGACCAGCGGCCCTCACCGGAAGAGCTCGCCTTGGAGGCTCGTCGCCTCGGCGTCGACGTCCACGTCCTCGGCGAGGACGACGACGCGACCGAGGTCGCCCGCGGGGCGACAGACTCCGGAGCGGAATCCCTGGGAATCGCCGGTGGAGACGGCTCGCTCGCCGCCGTCGCCGCGGTCGCCCTCGAGCGCGACCTTCCCTTCGTCTGCATTCCGTTCGGGACCCGGAACCACTTCGCCCAAGACCTCGGTATCGACAGGGGCGACGCCGTGGGAGCCCTCGCGGCCTTCCACGGCGGAGAGCGGCGGATCGACGTTGGCGCGGTCGGCGAGCGCCTTTTTCTCAACAACGTCTCGCTGGGGCTCTACGCGAGCTTCGTTCACGACCCGGCACGGAAGGCACGCAACCGGCTCATGGCCTTCCTCCGCATGGCTCCCGCGGCCCTGGGGCGAGGCCGGCGTCCCCTGGACGTCTCTTTCGAGTTCGAGGGGAGACGCGAGCGCCGCGCGGCCCTGGTCGTGCTGGTGGCGAACAACGATTACCGCATCGAGAGCCTGGCCGACCTCGGCGAGCGCGCCCGCCTCGACGAGGGCCTCCTGCACGCGTATGTGATCGAGGCCGTCAGCCGCCGTGTGCTGCTCGCGCTGCTCGCGCGGGCGGCCGTCGGAAACGTCGGCGAGGCCGAAGCCCTGGTGGAATGGGCCGCCGACCGCTTCTCGGTGGAGTCCTCTCGTGCGCGCATCCACGCCGCGATCGACGGCGAGCCGGCCGTGCTCGAGACTCCGCTCGAGTTCGAGGTCAAGGCGGGCGCGCTACGGGTTCTGGTGCCGCCGGCCCGTGCGCAGGACAGCGTGGAGTAGCCACCAGGCGCCGAAGGCGTACGCGCAGCCGAC
>JAIBJP010000105.1 GCA_020029625.1 Actinomycetota bacterium
GCCTCGCGGCGGGCCTGCGTCCCGTAGGAGTCCACTGCCTGGCGGATGTCACGTGCGTACTCGTCGGCCTCGTTGCGCACGCGCTCCGCCTCGCGGGAAAGCTCCTCGATTCGAGCCTGGGCATCCGCTTCTGCCCGTCGCATCGTCTCGGAGACTTCGCGCAGGGCATCCGAGCGGATCTGTTCCGCGGCCTGCTCGGCTGCCTCCAGGATGCTCGTCACGCGGGCGCCCACGCCGGCCGACTCGTTCGCGGGCCTGTCATCTGCCTGGCCCGGCTCGAACTCCGACATCGTGTCCTCGGGAATGCCCACCTCTCTCCTTCGGTCGACCGCAGGGGGCAACTTATTGCATTCCGGGGGCCCTCGTGCAACTCGTAGGGCAGAATTGCCCTGTGCCGCATCTTCGGCTGATAGACGAAGACGAGGCCACCGGCGAGCTCAAGAGCGAGTACGACGCCGCGCTCGGGCGCGCTGGGAAGGTCTTCAACATTGTCAAGTCGATGTCGCTCAATCCCAGGGTTCTGGGCGCCTCGATGGGGCTCTACAAGGCGATCATGTTCGGCCCGTCGGAGCTTTCCCGCTCCGAGCGAGAGCTCCTCGCCGTCGTCGTTTCGTGCGCGAACGACTGCCATTACTGAATTCGCTCGCACGCCGACGACCTCCGTGCCGAGGGCGCAGGAGATGAGCTCGCGGAGCACGCCGCCCACGACTACAGGGAGGCGGAGCTCGAGCCGCGGGTCCGCGCGCTCTGCGACTTCGCCGTGCTCCTGACGCACAAGCCCGCGGCCGTAGGCGAGGAGGACGTCACGCGCCTGCGCGGCGAGGGGTGGAGCGACGCCGCGATCCACGATGCGATCCAGGTCGTCTCCTACTTCAACTACATCAACCGGATCGCCGAGGCCGTCGGGGTCGAGGACGAGCCCGACTGGACCTGAACTAGTCGTCCGGCGGCCGCCCTACGCTCCGCCGGAGTGCAGGGAGACGTCTTCCGCCGGAGCGCGGCCGAGCTCGTCGGCGCCTTCGCGCTCACGTTCATAGGGGCCGGCGCGATCATGACCGGCTCCGGCCTGGTCGGCGTGGCGTTCGCGCATGGATTGGTGATCGCCGTCATGGCCTCAGCCGTCGGGCACATCTCCGGCGGGCACTTCAATCCTGCGGTCACGTTCGGGTTCTTGATCACTCGGCGCATGGCTCCTATCCTCGCCGGCGCTTATTGGGTCAGCCAGTTTGCGGGCGCGGCGCTCGCCGCATTGCTGCTCAAGTGGATCTATCCCGCGGCGATCGCGGACCCCGCGAAGCTGGGAGCGCCGCTCTTGAACGACCGCATCTCCCTCGGCGCCGGCTTCGTCATCGAAGCCTTGCTCACCTTCTTCCTCGTCTGGGTCATCTTCGCGACCGCCGCCGATCCGCGCGGGACGTTCAAGTCGGTCGCCGGGCTTGCGATCGGATTCACGATCACGCTCGATGTGCTGATGGCCGGACCCCTGACGGGAGCGGCCATGAATCCTTCACGCGCTTTCGGGCCTGAGCTCGTCGGCTGGGAGTGGGCCAACGCGTGGATCTGGTACCTCGGACCGCTCGTCGGCGGCGGCCTGGGCGCCCTCGCCTACGAGCTTCTCTATCTGCGACCGCTGCGTCCGGTCCCGGTCGGTCCGCCCGAAACGGGCATCGAAGAGCCGCGGCCCGGCGACGTCGCCGCCTAAGGGGGCAGCGCTTCTTCAAGCACTGCCCGCGCTTGCGCCAACGCGCCCGGCGAGATCGTGTGCCCGACCGCGTCCTCGCGGTAGCGAACGGCGAGGCCCGCGGCCGTCAGGCGGTCGCGGGCGTCACGTCCGAAGGAGACGCTGATGACCGGATCCAGGCTGCCGTGTGAGATTGAGACGGGCAGGCCGGCGCGGTCTGCGAGCGCTAGGTCGAATCCCTCGACGCTGGGGATGAAGCCCGAGAACGCCACGACGGCGGCCGGCCGCGGCCGGCCGGCTCCGAGCGCCAGCGCGTAGCTCATCACCGCACCCTGCGAGAAACCGCTCACCGCCGCTTGCGCCCACGGGATCTCACGCTCGGCGAGGATCGAGTCGAGATGGGCGGCCAGCTCCTCGAACGTGGGCAGGAAGGTGCTTGGGTCGGGGAAGCCGACCTGCCGCACGATGTACCAGTGGCGCCCGCCGGGCGGAAGGAAGAGCGGTCCCCGAGGAAGGATGCCGAGGAGACGGCGGTCGGGGTCGAGATGGTCGAGGAGCGGCTCGAGGTCGTCGGCGTCAGCGCCGCGCCCGTGAGTGAGGACGAGCGCTCCGGCCGGGGTGCTTCCCGGCTCGCGAAGGACTGACGTGACCTGCCCTCGCTCCACGAGGAGCGAACGCTACAACGCCGCGGCTCTGCTGCTTCGAATGGCCCTTGGCCTTGCCCTCGTGCTTCGGCTTGCAGTGACCTTTCGCCTTGCCGTGCCCTTTGCCGTTGCTCTTGCGCTCGCAGGGCTGCTCCGGCGCGGCGGGCTCTCCCGCCACAGGGCCGCCCGGGCGCGCGGGCGCGGGCGGCGCCGTCTTGCCGGTCGTTGCTTCGCCGGCTCCACCGCCTGGAGAGGTCGCCGTGAGTGGCCCGCCCGTGGAAGTTCCTGCCGGAGCCGCCGGCGTCTCGTTCGCGTTTGCGCGGCGCGCCGGTCGCTGGGGGTGGAAGCTCGGCGCGGTCACGCGCGCCACCTCGCTCGAGGCCGCGGGCGCCGACGGTAGCGGCGCGGCTTCGTTCGAGGGCGAAAAGAGGACGACCGGAGCGGTCGCGACCAGCGCAAGCGCACCCGTCACGGCCAACAGGCCGATTACGGGTACGACCGCCCGTGTCCAGCGACTCCTCATGACTCCCCTTCCCCTTCGGCACCCGGTTGCCGCTAGTTGAATTCTAGCCGCTCCGTGGAGAATTCATACCGGCGCGCCCTGCTCCTGGAGAATCTGCCGCAGCATCAGCGCGTTCGTCGGCGCTTGAGAGATCCACCCCTTCGGCGCGTCGGGTGCCGGCGAGCGGCCGTTGTTGTTGAACATGACATAAACCTCTTCCGCGGCCTCGGCGAGCTCCTCCAGCGGTTCTGTCCACTCCCTTAGCTCGTCCTCCGAGTACAGATAGTCGAAGCGCTCTGCCGCGCTCTTCCCGCGCACGTTCCACGTCTTCGCGTTCCTTCCATGCAGACGCACGTATCCGGTGGAGCTGGTCAGCGCCACGACGGTGGGGACGAGGTTCTTCGCCTCCGTCTTCGGAGCGTCGACGATCACATGGGTGGCGCCGAGCTCCTCGAGGAAGGGGAGGACTCGTTCGCGGTTCTGCTCGTCCATCCAGCTGCGGTGACGGAACTCGACGAGCATGGGGTCGCCTCGCAGCTGCTCCTTCGCCCACTCCAGGTACTCGAACGAGTATGGCTTGCACACGATGTACGAAGGGAACTGGAGGAGGATTCCCCCGAGCTTGCCGACCGTGCGAAGCGGCTCGAGCGCTGCGTGGAAGCGAGCGAAGACCTCCGCGCGAAGCTCGCGGGGGGGCCGGTCGACCCGCCCACGCTCGTCCGCCGGGGCGCCCTCGCGAAGATCGGGCGGGAGCACGTCGGCCTTCACCGGATGGCGCGTCATCATCCCGAAGGCCTTCACGTGCATCACGAACCCGTCGGGGACCCGCTCGGCCCAGTTGGCCACCATGCTTTCCTCCGGGAGCCTGTAGTACGTGGAGTTGGCCTCGACGGTGTCGAAGTGCTGCGCGTAGTAGCGCAGGCGCTCCTCGCCCGACCGCATCCCCGGCGGATACCAGTACTTCACGAGGGAGTCGTCGGCCCAGGAGCAGGTGCCGATGCGGATTCGGGCGGCCATGCGGCTGATGCTAGCCCCCTCCCTGACAGCCAGTGGGTCTGAGCGGTGCGAACCCCGGTGCGCGTTCACACAGCCAGCGCTAGCTGCTCTTGCCGGCTCGGCAGCTCGCGGTGGCCCGAGCTGCCGATGTCGTGCCGGAGGCGTAGGCGCGCGAAGCGCTCGGACACCTCCTGCTGGTAGGCCTTGGGCGCGTATGCACGCCCGCCGTAGAGCTCGACGTAGCGGGGGTAGAGCCAGGGGTAGGTGGTTTTGACCCACGGCATGAAATGCTCGCGGATCGAAGGGCGAACGTGGAGGACGATGGGCACGGCATATTCGACGCCCGCCCCCGAGCAGGCCGCGAGCACTTCGTCGAGGTGCTCCCCGTCGTCCGTCAGGCCGGGAAGTATCGGAGCCACGAGCACGCCCGTGCGAATGCCGGCGTCGGCGAAGCGGCCGAGAATGTCGAGCCGCTTGCGCCCTGGCGGCGTCCCGGGCTCGACAATGCGGCGGACAGACTCGTCGAGCGTGCCCACGCTCATCGAGACCGTGAGCGGGGCGACCTGGTTCAGCTCGCTGAAGAGATCGAGATCGCGCAGGATCAGGGTCGACTTC
>JAIBJP010000058.1 GCA_020029625.1 Actinomycetota bacterium
TCGTGCTGGCCGTGTGCGATCGCCTCGGCCTCTCGCCGCGCGGACTCCACGAGGCCGTGAAGGAGCGTCGTCCGCAGGATCGTCTGCTCGGCCGAAAGCGGAACGGGCAACCGAATGGCATCCGGGGCGGGATCCTCCGGAACGAGGCTCGACGTGTACGCCTCCGAGCAGCCGGCGCCCGCAAGCACGTCCTCGACCACTCGGCGCAACCGCTGGTCCCGCGTCAGCAGGGCTGCTCCTCCGTGCGCGACCGTGAACGGCACCTCGGGCAGGTGGAAGCGCGCCACCTCCTCGACGAGATCTGCCTCGCGCGTGACGTCCCGGGCGCGCCAGGTCGGAACCGTGATCGAGCTCTCGGCAAGCTCGAACCCGAGCCGCTCGAGCGTCCGCTCCTGCTCCGCAGGATCGAGCTCCAGCCCGACGAGCTTGCTCGCGCGCTCGGGGCGGAACTCGACGACCGGCCGCTCGGGCAGCTCCCCTGTGACGTCCGTGTCGCCGGTCCAGCGCGCGGCCGCGAGCTCGACCATCAGCTCGGTGGCGAACGTGGCCGCCTGCGGGGCGAGATAGGGATCCACGCCCTTCTCCCAGCGATTCGAGCCCTCGGTGCGCAACACGTGGCGCTCCGAGCTCTGGCCGATTCCGAGCGGCTCGAAGTTCGCCGCCTCCAGCAGGACGTTCGTCGTCTCCGGCCGCACCTCCGTCTCGAGGCCGCCCATGATCCCCGCGAACGCCACGGCGCGCTCGGCGTCTGCGATGACGAGGTCGGCCGGATCGAGCTTGCGGAGCTCGCCGTCGAGGCTCGTGAACTCCTCACCCTTGCGCGCGCGCCGCACGATGATCCGCCCGCCCGCGAGCGTGTCGAAGTCGAAGACGTGGAGCGGGTTTCCGAGCGCGTGCATGACGTAGTTCGTCACGTCGACGACGTTCGAGATCGGGCGCATGCCCGCGGACACGAGGCGCGCCCTCAGCCAGGCTGGGGACGCTTCCACGCGTACGCCCCGGAAGAGGCGGCCGATGTAGCGCGGGCAGCCTTCGCGGTCCTCGATCGTCACGTCGACCGGCTCGTCGCCGGCTCGCTCGGGCTCCGCGCCCGGCGGCGGCCCGAGTTCGAGGTCGTAGAGCGCGGCCACCTCGCGGGCGACTCCGTAGACCGCGAGCAGATCGGGCCGGTTCGGGGTCGTCTCGAGCTCCAACACGGTGTCGGAGAGCGGGAGCACGTCGGCCAACGGCGTCCCGGGCTCCCAGGGCTCGGTGAGAACGAGAATCCCCGAGTGGTCGGTGCCGAGCTCGAGCTCGCGCTCGGAGAGGATCATCCCGTCCGAGACCGTCCCCCGGAGCTTCGCCCGTTCGAGCCGACGGCCGTCCGGCAAGACCGCGCCCGGCAAGGCGACCGCGACCGTCGCCCCCTCGCCGAAATTCCACGCTCCGCAGACGATCTGGCGCGGCTCGGCGTCGCCCACGTCCACGGTGCAGAGCTGGAGGCGGTCGGCGTTGGGATGCTTGCCGGCCTGGAGAACGCGCCCGACCCGGTAGAGGCCCAGGTTGCCGTCCTCGTCGGCCACGCCCCGCCGGATGATCCGCTCGACGCCGGCGACGGAGATCGTCAGCCGCTCGGCAAGCTCCTCCGCCGACGCGTCGAGGTCGACGTAGTCGCGCAGCCAGGTAAGCGGAACCAGCATGGGTTAGAACTGGCGCAGGAAGCGCAGGTCGTTTTCTAAGAACATGCGGATGTCGGGCACGCCGTGGCGGAGCATGGCGATCCGTTCGAGGCCGAGACCGAAGGCGAAGCCCGATACCTCCTCTGGGTCGTAGCCCACGTTGCGAAGGACGTTCGGGTCCACGAGGCCCGACCCGCCCATCTCGATCCACCCCGTGTGCTTGCAGACGGAGCAGCCCGCGCCGTCGCAGAGGAAACATGACACCGCAGCGCCGAGCGAGGGCTCCGTGAAGGGGAAGAAATCGGTCATGAAGCGCACGCGCCGGTCTTCGCCGAAGAGCGCCTTCGCGAGGTGCAGGAGCGTCCCCTTCAGATCCGCGAGCGTGATGTCCTTGTCGACCGCCAGGCCCTCCACCTGGTGGAAAAGAGGGCTGTGCGTGGCATCGACCGTGTCGCGGCGGTACGTACGGCCGAGCGAAACGATGAAGACCGGTGGATCCCGCGCCTCCATCACCCGGATCTGCGACGCGGACGTCTCAGTGCGCAGGACGATGTCCCCGTTCAGGAACAGCGTGTGGAGCGGCGAGCGCGTCACGTGCCCCGGCGGCATGTTGAGTGCGTCGAACAGGTGCCACGTGTCCTCGACCTCGTCCCCGTCGACGATCGTGTAGCCGAGGCCGAGGAAGACGTCCTCGACCTCCCGGCGGACCTGGGTGATGAGATGAAGATGCCCGCGCTGTGTTGCCTTTGCAGGCAACGTAACGTCGACGCGCTCCTCGGCTAGGCGTTGCTCGAGGTCGGCCCCCCGAAGGGCCGCCTCCCGCTGCTCGATGGCCAGTTCGAGCCCCTCGCGAAGGGTGTTCAGGACGCGGCCCGTCTCGGGGTCCCGCACCTCCCTGAGCGCCTGCTTCAGCTCGCTCTTGCGACCGAGGTAGAGGACACGGGCCTCGTCGAGCTCGTTGAGCGTCTTCGCGCCCGAAATCGCGCTTTTCGCCTCGTTTTCCAGCGCCTGGGCGTCCATGGCGCGAGCGTATCATCGAGTTGTGGCCAGCTCCTATGACTCCATCGCTGCCCTCTACGACCCCTGGAGCCGGAGCGTCACGGAGGACGTGGACTTCTACGTCGCCGAGGCGCGCAAGGCCGGCGGGCCGGTCGTCGAGCTCGGTGTCGGGACTGGGCGGATCGCCGTGCCGACCGCCCAGGCAGGCGTCCGGGTGATCGGGATCGACTCCTCCGAGCGCATGCTGGATGTCTGCCGTGCACGGGCGGAGGAGGCGGGGGTCGGCGAGCTCGTCGACCTGCGTCCAGGCGACCTGCGCCACCCGCCGGTCAAGGAGCGCGTGACTCTCGTCACGTGTCCCTTTCGGGCATTGCTCCACCTGGAGTCCGACGAGGAGCGCCTGGACGCACTGCAATCCGTCCACGGCCTACTCCTTCCCGGGGGCCGTTTCGTGTTCGACGTCTTCGCCCCCAGCCGCGACGACGTCCTCGAAACCCACGGTCGCTGGCTCGAACGCGAGCCGGGCATCTGGGAGCGGGCCGACTGGGACACCGATCGGCGCCTGCTCACGCTGAGCGTGCGCGGAGAGGCCGGGGAGACCCGCATGTACCTCGCCTGGCGCTCGCCGGAGGAGTGGCGGCACCTCCTCGAGCGGGCAGGGCTCGATGTCGTCGCCTGCTACGGGTGGTTCGACCTGCGGCCGTACGACGGCGGCGAGGACTCGGTCTGGATCGCACGCCGACCGACGGATTAGGCTAGGCCGGTGCTCTGGGTCGTGCTCGTCATCGTCGCGCTCGCCCTGGTGGTGGCGGTCCTCCTCGTCGTGCTCTACAACCGGTTGGTTCGCCTCCGTAATCGCACCGAGAACGCTTGGGCGCAGGTGGACGTCCAACTTCGCCGCCGGTACGACCTCATCCCCAACCTCGTCGAGACGGTCAAGGGCTACGCGTCGCACGAGCGTACGACCTTCGAGGAGGTCACAAAGGCGCGGACGGCTGCCCAGCAAGCGCAGACGGTGCAAGAGCAGGCGAAGGCCGAGAACATCCTCACCGAGGCGATCGGGCGACTCTTCGCGGTGGCGGAGCAGTACCCCGAGCTGCGCGCGACCGAGAACTTCCAGCAGCTCCAGGGCCAGCTCGAGGAGACCGAAGGCAAGATCGCCGTCTCGCGCCAGGTCTACAACGACGCCGTCCTCACCTACGACACCGCGCTCGAGACGGTGCCGACGAACATCGTCGGAAACATGTTCAGCTTCAAAGCACGCGAGTACTTCGAGGTCGAGGAGCCCGCCGCGCGGGAGGCGCCACGCGTGCAGTTCTGAGGGGCGCGGCGCTCGCAGTCGCGCTCCTGATCTTGAGCCTCGCGGCCGCGGGCGAGGCAGCCGCCAAGTCGTTCTCCCTCCCTCGGGCCAGCGTCGCAGTCGCGGTCGAACCGGACGGCTCCCTTTCCGTCGAGGAGCACATCACCTTTGCCTTCGACGGCTCCTTCTCGGGCGCGTACAGGGACATCCCTCTACGCCAGGGAGAGGCGATCCAGGACGTTTTCGTCGCCGAGGAGGGCGCTCGTTACTCGCCGGGGGCAGCGGCGGAGCTCGGGAGCTCCGGCTCGCCGGGAACGTTCGGGACGGCGCGGATCGACGCCGGGCTGCGGATCGTCTGGCACTACGGCGCGTTCTCGGAGGTTCGTACGTTCACGGTCGGCTACCGGCTCGTCGGGGTCGCGGTCGCCTACGACGACGTCGTCGACGTCAACCTCAAGGTCTGGGGAGACGAATGGGAGCAGTCGCTGGGGCAGCTGACGGCGGTGCTGTTCCTCCCCACTCCGGCAACCGGGCCCTCCTACCGCGTCTGGGGCCACCCGGTCTCCGTCCGTGGAGACGTGACCCGCACCGCCCAGCAGGTCGAACTGCGCGCCGTGCGCGTGCCGTCGCATCAGTTCGTCGAGCTCCGCGTCGTCTTCCCGCGCTCCGCGCTCTCCTCGACGGGTGGGACGCAGGTACGCCACGAGGAGGCGCTCGATCGCATCGTCGCGGAGGAGCGCGCGGACGCCGCCTCCTACGAGCGCGACCAGGAGAAAATCCGAAACGCCCTCGATCACCTCCCGCTGACGATCCTCACCCTCCTGGCCGCCGCCCTGCTCCCCGCTCTCTGCGTCCTCGCGGCGACGTACTGGTTCTTCGGCCGGGAGCGGAAGATGGGCTACGACCGCGAGTACGAGCAGGAGCCGCCGTCCGAGCTCGAGCCGGCGCTCGTGCCCCCGCTTCTCCGCCAAAGCCCGGCGGTGGGCTCTTTCGAGTTCACAGCCACCCTCTTCGACCTCATTCGGAAGGGTCGCTACAAGGCGGAGCAGGTCACGACGGAACGCAGCGTCTGGGCCGGGCTTCGACGCGAGGAGGTCGCCGACCTCGAGCTGTCGAAGGCAAACGACGGCGAGGTCTCCGCGGTCGAAGCGCCCGTGACGAATGTGATCGACGCGGTCCTCGCAACCGGCCCGGAGCGGCTCTCGAACTTCCGCGACCGCATCGAGGAGGACCGAACCGCGAACAGCACCCGCTTCAAGGCGTTCAGGACAGCCGTCGCGGACACCGTGCGCGAACGGCATTGGTTCACAGCCGACGGACTGAAGCCCTTGCTCGGCGCCGGGCTCCCTTTCGCGGTTGCCGGGGCTCTAATGCTGTGGACCGGCATTGAGCGCTTCGAGTCGTTCGCTCCTCGCTGGGGCGACGTGCTCCTCATCGCCTTCGGGATCTGCCTGCTCGTGAATGCAGCAGTCCTCCTGATCGCGGGACGTCATGTGGCGTTGTGGCGCCGGAGACGGCCGGAGATCGAGCAGGAGGCAGAGCGCTGGGAGGCCTTCCGTCGCTATCTCACCGATTTCCCGCGGCTCGACATCGCCCCGCCGGCATCTCTCGAGCTCTGGGAGCGCCTGCTCGTCTACGGGATCGCCTTCGGGATCGCCGAGCGCGTCCTCCAGGGAGCCCACCTGCACATGCCCGAGGAGCTGCACAACCGGAGCTCGATCTACTGGATCAGCCCGAGCAGCGACCTGGGGTCGGGGCCCTCCGCGCTCGGAATCAGCGACCTGAGCTCGGGCTTCGGCAGCGCTCTGGCCCCGCCGTCGAGCGGCTCGGGGGGATTCGGAGGCGGTTTCTCGGGAGGCGGAGGAGGAGGCGGTGGCGGCGGTGGCGGCGGGGCCTGGTAATCCCCTTTTTGAAGGGCTAATCCGCGGACCGTTCGCGGCCGATAAACGGAGCGTGAGGTTGGCTTCAGCCGCAGTCGTCCTGTGCGCAGTCGTCGCGTTCGTGACCGGCTGCGGAGGCAACGTCGAGAAGGTAACGGTCGCCGACATCGAGCAGGCCGCCTTCAAGACCGAGGGGGGCGGGACCGCTCGCGTCTCCTTCAAGGGCGAGGTCACCTTCAACCACGATCACGGTCAGCGCTTCGAGTTCAGGGGGGCCGGGCTCGCCGACTTTCAGACGGGCTCGGCGAAGTTCCGCGCCGTCTACAAGTTTCCGAACGCGATCCAGGAAGCCATCAAGCACGAGTTCGGCGGGCCGTGGAAGGCGAACTTCATCCTGGACGGCAGCGATGGGATCATCCTCTACATGAGGTTCCCATACCTCGACGGCCAGCTGCCCCGAGGGAAGACTTGGCTGAAGGCGGACATCGTCGAGATCGGCAAGCGCTACGGCCTCGATCTCGACCGCTTGAAGGAAACGAGGCGGAGCGATCCAGGAGTCATGCTGGCGTACCTGAAGTCGGCCGTCGGCGTACGCAAGGTCGGCACCGACCTCGTACGGCGCGAGGTGGCCACGCACTATTCGTCAATCGTCGACGCTGAGACCATCGTGGAGGAGGCTCCCAAGGACCAACAGCGGGCGATGAGGAAGTACCTCCGCCTGATGGGAATCAAGACGTATCCCGTGGACCTCTGGGTCGACCGCGACGGCGTCGTTCGCAAGCTAGGGATCGAGCTGGAGTACAAGCTGCCTGACGGCGAGTACGTGAAGATGAAGGTCAGCGAGGAGTACTACGACTTCGGCGTCGAAGTCGATATCAAGCCTCCGCCTGCGAGGCGCGTACTCGACGTCACTCCGCGCTTCCGCACTGAACGTCACTCGCCTCGGCGGCTGACCTCGTAGAGCGCGATCGCGCCCGCGACGGCGACGTTGAGGGACTCGGCTCCCTCGGCCAGCGGGATCGAAGCAAGCTCGTCGCAGGAGGCGGCGACGTCCTCGGGCAACCCCTCGCGCTCGGCTCCGAGCACGAACGTCGTTCGCTCTCCGAGCTGGAGCTCGGGGAGCGGCCGGGCTCCGCGTGGAACGAGCCCGATCCGGGGCCCCGGTGCCTTGTCGAAGGAGACTTGGGGGACACGGAAGACCGCGCCCATGGAAGCGCGGAGGGCCTTCGGCGAGGTTGCGTCCGCGCAACCGGGCGAGAGGGCGACGAACGCCGGTCCGAGCGCGTCCGCCGTGCGGACAAGCGTGCCGACGTTTCCGGGGTCGCCTACGTGCCAGAGAGCGAGGCCCACGGGCGCATCGACCCCGCGAGGCAGATCCGCGCGGCGGAAGACGGCGATCACCCTCGCCGGATGGGCGAGCTGGGAGAGCTCCGCCATCAGCTTGGGCGCTACGAGCTCCGCCCGCGGGAGGCGGTCGACGAGAGCGGGCCGCTCCGCGTCGACCAGCGCTTCCACGGGCTCGAGCCCGGCGTCGAGCCCTGCTGCCACGAGGTCCTCGCCCTCACAGGCAAAGAGGCCGAGCTTGTCCCGCTGGCGGCGAGCCGAGAGCTTCCGCACCAGCTTCAGGCGCGGATTCGCCGCCGAAGTGATCAAGCGATCCACTCCAGACTGCTTCCGTGGCCGTGCAGCAAGGCGAGGCGGCGCCTCTCCCCGGGCCAAGTCTGAACTTCGAGGGCGAAGCCCAAGGCCTCTGACGCGACATACTCGTACGAGACCCAGGCGAGCGAGCCGCGCTTGCCCTCCTCGTGGAGCGCGCTCTCGACAAGCGCTCGATCTTCCTCCCGCAGGTACATGAGCGACGCCGAGTGGAAGACGACGGTCAGTGCATCGAGGTCGCGTTCAGCGAGCAGGCCCGGCAGAACCTCGACGTAGTCTCCCTCCATCAGGCGTGGCGGGTCGGTGCGAGCGATCTCGATCGCCCTCCGGACGCGCTCGAGCCGATCGACCTGGTCGGCCCACACGAAGGCCTCGAGGACGCGCGCGCCGTGATCCGTCGTGACGTCAACCGGGCGACGGTCGATGCCGGTTCGACGACGGACCCCCGCTCGGCGGCTGAAGAGCGCCGGCGGCGGCCCGCCTTCCGCCTCACCGGACAGCTCGAGCGGCGCCTCCGAGCTCCCCCACGTCTGCTCGCCGTAGCGGTAGCGGTACCGGTCCCAGAAAAGGTTCAATCCCGCGCTGGGCCCGAGCTCGACGAGGTCGAGCGGGCGCCCGTCCGCGACGCTCAGGAAGCCGGGCAGGAGCCCCCAGCAGCGCTGGACCTCGTTGGTCTGCACCGGGTGCTCGGCGACGAAGCGCGTGAGCCAGTCGCGGTTCGCCTCGAGAACGCCCCTCAGCTTCGCCCACGGATGTTGGACGACGCCGGCCAGCTCGAGGTAATGCACGCCGCCGAACAGACGGAGGGGCCCTTCCCAATACGGCTTGTGGTCGCCGACGATCTCGGCGACGATCGGATCGTCGGCGTGCGCCCGTGCCAGTGCCGCGTAGAGCTTCGAGCCGACGCGCTCGAAGTCGTCCGCCATGCGGCGGAAGACCTCGGCAACGGTCTCGTCGCTCAGCTCAGGCTTCGAGGGCCGACTTGGCCTCGGCCGCGATCGCGGAGAAGGCCGCCGGGTCGCTCACGGCGAGATCCGCGAGGACCTTGCGATCGAGCTCGATGTTCGCCTTGCGGCAGCCGGCCACGAACTGGTTGTAGGACAAGCCCTCCTGCCGCGCAGCGGCGTTGATCCGCACGATCCAGAGACGCCGGAAGACGCGCTTCTTCTTCTTGCGGTCGCGGTAGGCGTGGACGTCCGCGTGGAGGATCGCCTCCTTGGCCTTGCGGTAGGAGACGTGCGGCTGCCCGACGTATCCCTTTGCCTGCTCGAGCGCCTTGCGGCGCTTCTTGCGGGCGTGAACGGATCTCTTGATGCGCGGCACTCCTACCTCCCCAGCAGGCGCTTCACTTCACGGGCGTCTGCACCCGCGACGGGTTGGTCGCGGCGAAAGGCCCGCTTGCGCTTCTGGCTCTTCTTTTCCAGGTTGTGGCTCTTCATCGCGTGGCGGCGCAGGACGCGGCCGGTGCCCGTCAGCTTGAAGCGCTTCTTCGCCGCTCTCTTCGTTTTTTGTTTAGGGCTCATTTCGGGATGGACCTTCGTCGTCGGGGTGCGATGGGCGGGGCAAGGCAAGGACGCAGGGAGCGTTCGTATCGATCTTTAGATACGGGCGCGACCGAGGACGCCGCCTTGTGTTGTCGAGCGCAGTCCGGCGACTCAAGGCTTCATTCCGAAAGGGGCCCTTAAGCACTTTGCGCTGCCTCCACCGGCTGGCCTGCGGCCTTGGTCGGGCCCAGGACCATGACCATGTTGCGGCCGTCCTGGAGCGGTGGCGACTCGATCTGGCCGATTTCCTTGACGTCCTCGGCCAACCGCATGAGCAGGTCGCGCCCGCGCTCCGGGTGGGTCTGCTCGCGCCCGCGGAACATGATCGTCACCTTCACCTTCGCGCGCGATTTCAGGAAGCGCATCACGTGGCCCTTCTTGGTCTCGTAGTCGTGAACTCCGATTTTCGGCCGCATCTTGATTTCCTTGACGTGGATCTGAGACTGGTGCTTGCGCGCCGTCTTGGCCTTCTGCTCCTGCTCGTACCGGTACTTGCCGTAATCCATCACTCGACAGACCGGCGGATCAGCATTCGGCGCGATCTCGACCAGGTCGAGGTTCTTGCTGAACGCGTATTCGAGAGCCTCGTCGCGCCCCTTCACGCCGATCTGGGAGCCGTCCGAGTCCACGAGCCGCACCTGCGGCGCCCGAATCGCCTCGTTGATCCGGACCTGTGGCCCTACCGGCCTCGGAGGCTCGAACCCCCCGCGGCGTGGCCTCACTGAAATGTCACCAAGTTGTGCTGGTTCCTCCTCCTAGACAAACGAAAAGCTGCGCACAGGCAGCTCGTCAACTCCCCTTTTCGGTTAAACCTCCGCGGAGCCGGCGGCTCGGGAGGTGAGGAAACGTGCTCCTGCTTGCAGGGGTCACACCTTAGCAGCCGACTGCAGCTCGCTGAGTAAGGCTTCCCAGCGGGCTACCGTCCGCGTTGTGGTCGACCATACATCCGATGACGTCTTTACTGACAAACTTGCCAGTCCGTGTTGCAGTAGCGCACTTTCCCATCACCGCGATGCCCTGGTATGTGACCAATGCGGCCACGCTTTTCCTGTCACAGAGCACATCCCACAGTTGTTCTGGCCGCACGAACACCTTGACAACGCGGCAAACGTTACAGAACTCGTCAAGGCATTTTATGAAGAGACGCCTTTCCCAAACTATG
>JAIBJP010000015.1 GCA_020029625.1 Actinomycetota bacterium
GCCCGCGCCCCTTTCCTCAGCGGACGCGCGGGAAGTCGACCTTCTGGTCGTAGGAGGTGTACGCGAAGTCGAGGTGCATCGCGATCTTCTCGCCGGCGACGTCCATCGGGACGTCGACGAGCCCCCGCATGGGCAAATGCGTCGCCTCCGAGAGGTAGAGGACGATGCGCGTATCGCCGAGGGACTTGGAGAGATCCAGGCCGTCTCCGCCCGCTCCGGTGACGTCTGCGAGCGCTCCCTTGGCGAGACCGGCGGTGTCGATCACGCCGGTCAGCTTCGTCATGAGCTCGCCGTCGATCAGCTTGCCGTGCTCGACGTCCACCTCCTTTACGTACTGGGAGAGGTCGACCAGTTGGATCGGGTTGTCGGCCGTTGTGTTCGGAAGTGGGACGTCGCCCAGCGGAATGCCGTCGACACTCATCGAGACCCGACCCGAACGGTTGACGAGAATGAGGTCACGGAAGCCGAGATTGTCGGAGGTGGCAAGCACGTAGAAGTCGCCCGCCCTCCTTCCATGCGCGTAGCCCCCGCCCGACATCGTCATGCCCAATTCCCGAGGCCCTCCGGTCAGCGACATTCGGGCCGTGAACGTCGCGGAGCGGACGTCCGCGAAGGCGGCGTTCGACTGGACGAGGAGTGCCTGCGCCTCCTTCGCCTCGGCTCCCGAGCAGCCGGCGGCAACCGCCGCAGTGGCCGTCAGAAGGAGGAGCGCGAATACGCGTCGCATGGCCTAGAGATCGGCTTGCGGGGGCCGCGAAGGATCACGCAAAAAGGTGACGATCGTCACGCAGCCGCGAATTCGCTGCGAATCGTGCGCAGGCGCGGCTCGCACGCTCGGAACGCGCGTACAACCGTCGGATCGAACTGACACCCGGACTGACGGAGGACCTCGACGCCCGCGTCGCGCCAGCGACCTGCCTGCCGATACGGCCGGTCGCTCGTCATAGCGTCGAGCGTGTCCGCGACCGCGAACACGCGTGCACCGAGCGGAATATCGGTGCCGGCGATCGCGTCCGGATAGCCGGTGCCGTCCCAGCGCTCGTGATGAGCACGCACGACTTCGAGCCCGCTCCCCTGCAGGAAGGCCACTCCGCCGAGCATCTGCTCGCCGAGGACCGTGTGCTTCTGCATCAACCCGCGCTCGCCCTCGTCGAGCGGTCCGGGCTTCTGCAGGATCGAGTCGGGGATCCCGATCTTGCCGACGTCGTGGAGGAGGAAGCCGTACTCCGCGCTCGGGTCCTCGGCGAGGTCGCCGTCGATCGTCCGCGCGAGCTCGACGGCATAGCGCTGGACTCGTTGGGAATGCGCCCGTGTTCCGGTGTCCTTGGTCTCGAGCGCGCTGGCGAGCGCCGACACGGTTTCGTGATAGGCCGCCTGAAGGAGGACCCGCTGACCGCGCTCGATCTCGAGCAGGTGCCGGAGATCCCGGGCATAGAGGTCGAGCTGCTCCTCCACTCCCCGCGCCTTGCCCGCCCGGAAGGGGAACGGGTGCAGGCCGCCCGCGAGGCGTTCGACGACCGAAAGGAGCTCCAGGGGGCTGAAAGGCTTGCGAATGAACGCATCGGCGCCCGCGGCGTCGCCGTTCTCCTTCGTCTTTCCGTCTGACCCGGTGAGTAGGACGACCGGGATGCCGGCGGTCTCCGGATCGTCCTTGATGCGGCGACAGAGCTCGAGGCCGTCCATCCCGGGCATGCGGACGTCCAGAACGACGACATCGGGCCGGGCCCGCTCGAGGGCGGCGGCGGCCGAGGCGGCGTTGTCGGTCTCCACAACCTCGACATCGACAGCCTCGAACGTCGTCCTCAGGAGGACGCGCAGCCCCGGGTCGTCGTCCACAAGGAGAATGCGCATGTCTCTAAAGCTTCCGATCTAGGCAGATTCTTGTGTCGGCCCACTCGGCCTAACTCTTTAGGGTGAGCTCAGGAGTAGGGGTAGAACCCTTGGCCGGACTTCCGTCCCAGTCGGCCGGCGGCGACGTGCTCCCGTAGCAGCGGACACGGCTCGTAACGGCTGTCGCCGAAGCCGTCGCGAAGCACCTCGAGGATGGCGACGCAGGTGTCCAGGCCGATCAGGTCCGCGAGCGCCAGCGGGCCCATCGGATGGTTGAAGCCGAGCTTGGCGATCGTGTCGATTGCCTCCGGCTCGGCCACACGCTCGTGCAGGGCCCAGACTGCTTCGTTGATGTACGGCATGAGGATGCGGTTCGACACGAAGCCGGGGAAGTCGTTCGCCTCCGCCGGCGTCTTCCCCAGCTCCTCGGCGAGCTCCACGACCGCGGCGCGCGTCTCTTCCGACGTCTGCGGCGTGCTCACGACCTCGACGAGCGCCATCAACTGCACCGGGTTGAAGAAATGCATCCCGATCACCTTGTCCGGGCGCCCGGTTGCCGCGGCGAGTGAGGAGATGGGAATCGACGACGTGTTCGACGCCAGAATCGCCGCCGGCTGGAGCACATCGTCGGCCCGGCGGAAGATGTCCTTCTTGACCTCCGCGTCCTCCACGACGGCCTCGACCATGAGGTCGGCCTGGACGAGATCGCCGACGGGCTCGACGCGGCTCAACACGTCGTCCGGGTCGACCTCGGCCCCCTTCGCGACCAGCCGCTCGAGGCTTTTCCGCATGGTCTCGAGCCCGCGCTCCGTCGCTCCGGGAGCCGCGTCGTGCAGGGAGACCCGGCGCCCGGAGGAGGCGATCACCTGGGCTATGCCCCCGCCCATCTGGCCCGCTCCGACGACGAGAACGTGCTCGAAGCTCACGGTCGAGGAGCGTAGCCGGAACGGCGACCACAGCCCCGGCGTAATCCGTCCGAATGCTTCGGACGTTCATCGCAGCGATCGCCTTGGCCGCCGGAATCGGTGGAGAGGGCGCACGGCCCGACCTTCCCGCCGCTCCTGGGAGGCCTCCGGGGGCGGTACTCGGGATCGTCTGGAACGAAACCGGGTTCGCCGAGACCAAGCTCACACGCGTCAAGTCCGTCACGCTCCAGCCGTTCGGCCGGCGCGTACCTCTCCTCCTGGGCGGCGCGTCGGCAACCGCGTACTCCCCCGACCGCCGCTGGCTCGCACTTGGAAACGGCACCGACCCGAGCATCCAGCTGATCGACCTCCGACGGATGAAGCAGGTCGGGGTCGTGAAGCTCGGGCTCGACGGCTGGGTGACCTTCCTTTCGTGGCAAGGCGGCTCCTTGTTCGCCGTTGTCGACGGGGAGACGGATCGCGCGGTGGCGGTGGTCGATCCGATCGGGCGGCAGGTTCTCCGCCGCCATCGGCTCAATCGAACGATCCTCGCCACCCAGGCCGGGCCCGGGACGGTCGTCCTGATCACGGGTCCACGCAACCACATCGGTCCAATCGAGCTCACGATCGTTGGAGGCAAGGGGATGACCTCGGTCCCCGTGCGCGAGATCGCCGGCGGCTGGGAGACGGAAAACGACAGCAGCGGCTACCGGGCCCGCCAGGCGAAGCCGGGCCTCGCGATCGACGCGCCGGGGAGGCGCGCCCTGATCGTCCCCGCCGGCAGGACCGTGGCGGAAGTGAGCCTCCGCAACCTCGCCGTCCGCTACCACAAGCTCTCGGAGCCTGTCTCGCTCCTCCAGCGCCTGAGGAACTGGCTGGAACCGGCCGCTCAGGCGAAGCTCATCGAGGGACCGCAGCGGAAGGCGGTCTGGCTCCGGAACGGGCTGATTGCCGTCACCGGGGCCGACTACGCCGTCTCCACGGACGAGAACGGCGATCCCGACGTCGCTGCGCAGGCGGCAGGCCTCTCGTTGATCGACACCCGCACCTGGACGATCCGGAAGATCGACGACGAGGCGAGCGACTTCGCCCGTTTCGAGGACACGCTGGTCGCCTTCGGCGTCACAGATTGGGCCGCCTCGGCCAAGCCACCGGGATTCGGCCTCGTCGGGTACGACCTCGGCGGCAACAAGCTCTTCCAGGTCCTCGAAGGTACCGGTGTCAGCTGGGTGGAAGCGGTCGACGGGCTCGCCTACGTGACCTTGGACGAGAAGCTCTATGCAGTCGTGGACGCCGCGACCGGGCACGTCTTCGCGCGCGCCAGGACGAAGAAGCCCCTCTCGCTCGTCACGGATTAGGAGGGTTTGGCGGAACGGGCCTCGTCGTTGGGGTGCGATGGGTGGTGCGAGGCAAGGACGCAGGGAGCGCTCGTATCGAGTCCGATACGGGGGCGACTGAGGACACCGCCTCGCGCCGCACAGCGCGGCCTCGACGGCACAGCGCCTGTTTCGTCAAACCCTCCTGGCTCCGCGCGTCTCGTCTCGCAGCGACTCGTCGCGAGAAAAGCCCTAGACCTCGATGAGGAGCGCGTCGCCCTGGCCACCGCCGGAGCAGATGGCCGCGAGCCCGAGGCCGCCGCCGTTTCGGCGGAGCTCGTAGATCATCGTGGAGAGGATCCGGGCGCCCGAGGCGCCGATCGGATGCCCGAGGGCGACGGCGCCCCCGTTCACGTTCACGCGCTCCGGATCGGCGCCGAGCATCTCGGCCGAATTCAGGACGACGGAGGAGAAGGCCTCGTTCAGCTCCACCCGCTCGACGTCGTCGATCGTCTTGCCGGCCTTCTCGAGCGCGATCTTCCCCGCCTTAGCGGGCGTGCGCGCGAGGTAGGCGAAGTCGTCGGCCACGTAGGCCTGCGAGACGATGGTCGCGAGCGCCTCGAGGCCGCGTTTCCTCGCGTACTCCTCGCTCGTGACGACGAGAGCCCCGGCCCCGTCGTTCACGCCGGGCGCGTTGCCGGCGGTGGTCGTCCCCTCCGGGTCGAAGACCGGCTTGAGGCTGGAGAGCTTCTCGTAGGAGGTGTCCCTGCGCGGGCTCTCGTCGACGGTGACGCCGTCCACGGGAACGAGCTCGTCCTCGAAGAGCCCGTTGTCGATGGCGTGGACGGCGCGCTCGTGCGAGCGCAGCGCCCACCGGTCCTGATCCTCGCGCGAGATGCCCAGCTCCCGGGAGACGAACGACGCCTGCTCGACCATGTGCTTCTGGTCGAAGGTCGAGGTGAGCCCGTCATGGGTCATCAGGTCGATCAGGGTGCCGTCCCCGAGCCGGTAGCCGAACCGCGCCTGCTTGAGGATGTAGGGGGCATTCGACATCGACTCCATCCCACCCGCGACCACGACGCTGTGGTCACCCGAACGAATCATGAGATCGGCGATCTCGACCGCGCGGATGCTGGAGGCGCAGACCTTGTTGATCGTGTCGGCGGGGACCTCCTTCGGCAGGCCGGCGCCAAAGGCCGCTTGCCGGGCGGGGGCCTGCCCTGCGCCGCCCTGGAGCACCTGACCCATGACGACGTACTCGACCTCGTCGTTCGGGACGCCCGCACGGTCGAGTGCCGCGCGGACGGCGATCGCGCCGAGCCGCGTTCCCTCGTAGTCCTTGAGGGCACCGCCGAGCTTGCCGAACGGCGTGCGGACGGCGGATGCAATCACTGAGCGGGCCACGAAATCAGCGTACCAACGGCTCGCGGCGCTGCCGCGTCGTTATTCGACGAGGGAGACCGCGCGGGCTCCGAAGTCGGTCGCGCCCCCTGACTCGTTCTGGATCCCTTCCCAGATGACCCGGGTGAAATAGCCGAAGAGCTTGCTCTTGCTCCCTTGGATGTCGTAGCTCGTGACGACGAAGCCCACCCAGCCGACGACGAGGTACTCGAAGTTGGCTCCTCCGCCTCGCGTAGCACGGTAGACGGGGAAGAGGAGCTCGTCGCCCAGGCGGTCATCGAGCGCGTCCCTCACCTGGGAGGAGTTGAACTTCGCGCCCGGATCCGAGTAGTACCAGTCGAGCGGCATCCAACCGTCGAAGCCGCGCTCGATCCAATCCGCGAGGGTCGTCGGCCCGATGCCGCCACGCGACCCGTCGAGATTGACGAGACGGAAGGCGCCCGGCCCGGTCTTCTTGAGGTCGAGCGTCGTATCCTCGTTGAAGCAAGGAAGCGGCTTGCACTGCAGCATCGGGTGCTTCTCGTCCACCGCGATCGGAGCGACCCAGCGGGCCTCCTCGATGGTGTCGGCGCGGGCCGTTGCGGTCGCCCGCACGTTCACGCTCTCGATGCCGAACACCTTCGAGAAGAAGCCGGGGGCGGTCCGCGTGGCGGTCACCTTGACGCTGTCCGAGGCGGTCAAGCCGCTCTTGAAGCTGACTGAACGCGTCGCGGCGCCACCGTTCTTGTCCACGTACTGGCTGGCGAGGCTGGAGGCTTGGGACGGGTCGTCCGGAAGAGCTTGGGCGCCGGCGAGCGCCGCAGCGTCTACCGTCGCCTGGAGGTGGCGTTGCGCGCGGTACCAGGCGCCGACGTCGAGGACGGCAGCGGACATGCCGAGTAGGACTGTGAGAAACAGGAAGCTCAGCACGAACGCCTGTCCCTCTTGGTCCCGGAAGCGCCTACACCGGAAGGTGCGCATCGGGTGACTCCTTCGCCGCATTCGGGGATACGGCCTTGAGCGTCGTATCGGTCGGCGCGCACGCGGCGGCAATCCCTGGAACGAGCGTTTCCAATGGGTTGACGGGCGCCCGCGCCGTGCCCTACGCTGAGTCGAGATGAACCTCTCGATCCGCACCTGGTGGGCCTGGCGCCGCGAGCGGAGCGGGAGCGTAGCCTGCTGACCTAGGCCCGAAAGCCCCCGTTCCGCCCAAAGACCTTCCGCTGGAGGGTCTTTTCGTTTGCCATGACGATCGCCACCGACATCCACGCAGATCTGATCACCCCCTTGGGGGCGTACTTGCGGCTGAGGGCGGAAGGGGCAGCGAGCTTCCTGCTCGAATCGGTCGAGAAGGGCCGCCTCGGCCGCTACAGCCTGGTTGGCTCCGGAGCGCGGCTCGTCGCCTTCGAGGACGCCGAGCGGGAGCTCGCCGCGGGGCGGCCCGTCGTCGGCTACCTCGGCTACGACCACATCGCCA
Organism: Actinomycetota bacterium; assembly: GCA_020029625.1. Taxonomy (GTDB): domain Bacteria; phylum Actinomycetota; class Thermoleophilia; order Gaiellales; family Gaiellaceae; genus JAIBJP01. The sequence continues at coordinate 6,909 of JAIBJP010000015.1, forward strand.
AGCTCGAGCCGACCGTGCCGCTCCCGGCCGACGGGCCCGGTCTACCGGAGAGCCGCTTCCTGGTCGCCGACGCAGTCGTGCGCTTCGACCACGCCTCGAGCGTCGCCGAGGTGCTCGCCGGGGACCGGGATTCGATCGCGCGGCTCCTGGCTCAACCGTTCGAGGAGCCCCGTTTCGCGTCCAAACGCTCCGAGGCCACCCACCGCACCCCGAATCAAGCCGAATACGAGCTACGAGTTCGTGCCGCGAAGGACTACATCCGGGAGGGCGACGCCTACCAGATCGTCCTCTCGCAACGGGCGGAGCGGAAGACGGACGCCTCCGGGCTCACGCTCTACCGGTCGCTGCGCCGCATCAACCCCTCGCCCTACCACTTCCTCCTCGAGCTGGGGGACGTCACCCTCGTCGGCTCCTCGCCGGAGACGCTGGTGAAGCTGGAGGGAAGGCGCGCCAGCGTGAACCCGATCGCAGGCACGATCGAGCCCGGTGCCGGCGACGGAGAGCAGCTGCTCGCCTCCGAGAAGGATCGCGCGGAGCACGTCATGCTCGTCGACCTCGGGCGCAACGACCTCTCGCGCGTCTGCCGCCCGGGGACGGTGCGGGTCGGCCGCTTCCTGGAACCGGAGCGCTATTCGCACGTGACCCACCTCGTCTCGGAGGTGGCCGGAGAGCTCCGGCCCGAATGCGGGCCTTTCGACCTCCTCCGCGCGTGCTTCCCCGCGGGCACGGTCTCGGGCGCCCCGAAGGTGCGGGCCATGCAGATCATCTCGGAGCTCGAGGACTATCGCCGAGGTCCGTACGCCGGCGCCGTGGGTTACGCCCTTCCGGACGGCGCGTTCGATACCTGCATCGCGATTCGCACTGTCGTCCTGGCCGGCGGCGTCGCCCGGTTCCAGGCCGGTGCGGGGATCGTGGCCGACTCCGACCCGCGCTCCGAGCACGAGGAGTGCCTGCGTAAGCTGGCTGCGTTGGAAGCTGCACTAGACGAAGCCGAGCGAGGCACGAACGCGTGATTCTGCTGGTCGACAACTACGACTCGTTTACGTACAACCTGGCGCATCTGTTCGAGGAGCTCTGCGCCGAAGTGACGGTGATCCGCAACGACAAGATCGACGCGGACGAGGCGGAGCGGCTCGCTCCCAGCCACCTCGTCATCTCCCCCGGGCCGGGTCGACCCGAGAGCGCGGGCGCGACTGTCGAGATCATCAAGCGCCTGGGCCCGCGCGTTCCGACGCTCGGGGTCTGCCTCGGCCACCAGGCGATCGTGGAGGCCTTCGGGGGCGAGGTCGGGCAGGCCCAGCGGCTCGTCCACGGGAAGGCGAGCGAGATCGCACACGACGGGCGCGGGCTCTTCTCCGGCTTGCCGGATCCGCTCCAGGGCGGGCGCTATCACTCGCTGGCGGCGACGCGGGTACCGGACGAGCTCGAGGTCTGTGCGACGACCGACGACGGCGAGGTGATGGCTGTGCGCCACCGCGACCTGCCCGTCGACGGCATCCAGTTCCACCCGGAGTCCGTGCTCACCCCGGACGGGGCGGCTCTGGCCAAGAACTTCCTGGAAGGAAAGAGATGACCATCCAGGAGGCTCTGGCCCGAATCCTCGACCGTCATGACCTTTCGAAGCCGCAGGCGAGAGACGTAATGAATCAGATCATGGAGGGGAAGGCGACCCCTGCTCAGATGGGCGGTTTCCTCATCGCCCTCCGCCTGAAAGGCGAGACGGCCGCCGAGATCGCCGGCTGTGCCGAAGCCATGCGCGCGCACGTGCTGGCGGTCAAGCCGAAGCGGGCCGACCTGGTCGACACGGCGGGCACGGGCGGGGACGGCGCGGGCACGTTCAACATCTCCACCGCCGCCGCACTCCTCGCGGCGGCCGCGGGCGCCGGAGTAGCCAAGCACGGCAACAGAGCGGTTTCATCGTCGTCGGGTTCCGCGGACGTCCTCGAGGCGCTCGGCTTCCAGCTCGAGCTGCCCGCCGAGCGGATCGAGCGTTCGATCGACGAGCTCGGGTTCGGCTTCCTCTTCGCGCCGTCACATCATCCCGCGATGCGGCATGCGGCCCCGGTGCGGCGAGAGCTCGCCGCTCGGACTGTCTTCAACGTGCTCGGACCGCTGACGAATCCCGCCGGAGCCCGGGCGCAGGTCGTGGGCGTGTACGCACCGGAGCTCGTCCCGACGATCGCCACGGTGCTGTCGCGCCTCGGCGCGCGCCGCGCCTTCGTCGTCCACGGCGCGGGCGGGATCGACGAGCTCTCCCCCGCCGGCCCGAACCTCGTGTGCGAGGTCGCCGGCGGCAAGGTGCGTAGCCGCGAGATCGACCCGCAGGACTTCGGAGTCCCGCGGTGCCGGCCCTCCGACCTCGCGGGGGGCTCGCCCGAGGAGAACGCGCGGACTATTCGCGAGATCTTCGCGGGTGCCAAGGGCGCGAAGCGCGAGGCCGTCCTGCTCAACGCAGGCGGGGCGGTGGCGGCCGGAGGGCATGCGCGAGACCTCGAGGAGGGTTACAGGGTCGCGAGCGAGGCGCTCGCTTCGGGCGCTGCCGGAGAGCGACTCGAAGAGCTGATCGCGTTCTCGCAGGCGAAGGAGGTGGCGGTCTAGGCTATGGGCCGTTTTCGCGACGCCCTCGCGGCCCCCGGCCTGGGCGCGATCGCCGAGGTCAAACGACGTTCTCCGTCTGCGGGCGATCTGCGGTCGGATGCCGAGCCTGCAATGCTGGCCTGTTCCTTCGAGAAGGCAGGAGCCGCGGCCGTATCGATCCTCGTCGACGAGCGCTTCGGCGGCACGTGGAACGATCTTCGCGCCGCCCGCGCGGCGACGAAGCTTCCACTGCTCGCGAAGGGTTTCTTCTTCGATCGCGCGGCCCTGTTCGAGGCCCGCGCGAATGGAGCCGACGCCGCCCTCTTGCTCCTCCGCGAACTGGACGACAGCACGGCTGCCGACCTCAGACGCGCGGCGGAAGAACTCGAACTGGAGCTTCTGGTCGAGGCCCACGATGCGGATGAGCTACGCCGCGCCGAGGCCCTCGGCGCCGAAGTCATCGGCCTGAACGCGCGCGACCTCGCCACCTTCGAGATCGACAGGCGCGCCCAGTTGGAGCTCGTCGCGCGCGCGCCGCGCAAACGGGTGATCGTCGCCGAGAGCGGCATCCAGAACCGCGCCCACGCCGCCGCAGCCGAGCTTGCGGGCGCCGACGCCGTCCTCGTCGGATCCGCGCTGATGCGAGCGCCTGATCCGGCCGCCCTGCTCGCCGACCTCCTTCGCCGTCCGCTCGTCAAGATCTGCGGACTGACCCGTGAGGAGGACGTCGCCGCGGCCGCTGAGGCCGGCGCCGACCTGGCCGGTTTCGTACTCGCGGACAGCCCGCGCCGGGCCGAGGGGCCGCTGCCGGTGCCCGACGCCATGTTGTCGGTGGGAGTTTTCGTCGGCGAGGCCGAAGATGTGGGCACCGACCTGATCCAGCTCTACGCAGAGGAGAACGGCCACCGCGCTCGCGACGGCGTTCTCCTGCGGGAGAGCGAAGCCGTAGCGAAGGTGCTCGACCTGCCGTGGCTGGAGGAGGACGGGGGCCACTTGCAGCGAGCGGCCGACGTAGACGGCCGTGTGCTGCTCGCCGGCGGCCTCAGACCAGAGAACGTGCGAGCCGCCATCGACGCTGTCCAGCCGTGGGCGGTGGACGCGAGTCGGAGCACGGAAAGCTCGCCAGGAATCAAGGACCACGAGAAGGTGCGCGCCTTCGTCGAGGCCGCGTCGTGACTATGAGGGGGGCAAGCCCCCCTCATCCACCCCCCGGTGGAGAGGCGGCGGCAAACGGCTTCTACGGCGCCTACGGCGGCCGCTACGTCCCGGAGACCCTCGTGCCCGCGCTCGACGAGCTGGAGGAGGGCTGGAACGACATCAGGGACGACCCCGGCTTCCGTCTCGAGCTCGAGCAGCTCCAGGCGACATACGTCGGGCGCCCAACCCCGCTCTACCGCACCGAGCGTCTCGGCGGGGACAGGACGATCTACCTCAAGCGCGAGGACCTCTGTCACACCGGTGCGCACAAGATCAACAACGCGGTCGGGCAGGCGCTCGTGGCCCGGCGCCTGGGGAAAAAGCGCATCGTCGCCGAGACGGGCGCCGGCCAGCACGGGGTCGCCTCGGCGACCGTCTGCGCTCGCTTCGGCCTCGAATGCGTCGTCTACATGGGCTCGGAAGACATGGAGCGCCAGAAGCCCAACGTCGAGCGCATGCATCTGCTTGGCGCCGAGGTTCGGGCCGTGGAATTCGGGACGCGGACGCTCAAGGAGGCCACGAGCGAAGCAATCCGCGACTGGATCACGAACGTCGAGACGACGCACTACATGATCGGCTCGTGCGTCGGCCCGCATCCCTATCCCGAGCTGGTGCGAGAGCTCCAGTCGGTCATCGGCCGCGAGGCGCGCGAGCAGATGCTGGCCGCCGAGAGCAGGCTCCCTGAAGCCGTCGTCGCCTGCGTGGGCGGCGGCTCGAATGCGATCGGGCTGTTCGCCGGCTTCCTGGAGGACGCCGACGTGCGCCTGGTCGGGGTCGAAGCCGCCGGCGCCGCGAGCCTGGGAAGCGGCCGGGCGGGAGTCCTGCACGGCGCTCGCTCCTCGCTCCTCGCCGACGAGGACGGGCAGATCGCGGACGCCCACTCGATCTCCGCAGGCCTGGACTACCCCGGCGTCGGGCCGGAGCACGCCTTTCTGCGAGACACGGGGCGGGCCGAGTACCGGGCGGCGACGGACGAGGAGGCGCTCGGCGCCTTCCATCTCCTCGCCGAGCGCGAGGGCATCATCCCGGCGCTGGAGCCGGCCCACGCCCTCGCGCGCGCTCTCGACCTCGACGCCGAACTGATCCTCGTCGGGCTCTCCGGCCGCGGCGACAAGGACCTCGCGACGGTGCTCGGCCGGTGAAGAAGCTCTCGATCTATCTCATGGCGGGCCCGGACACGCCGGAGCTCGCAGCCGCTGCCGTCGCGGGCGGCGCCGACCTGCTCGAGATCGGGTTTCCGTTCTCCGACCCGCTGGCCGACGGCCCGGTGATCCGCCTGGCGGGCGAGCGGGCGCTCGCCCAGGGGATGCGCACGCGGGCGTGCCTGGAGTGCCTGGCCGAGACTCGTGCCCGTGTAGAGGTCCCCCTGATCCCGATGACGTACGCCTCCATCCTCGAGGCCTACGGCTACGAGCGCTTCCAGGCCGACGCCCAAAAGGCGGGCGCCACGAGCCTGATCGTGGCCGACCTGCCGATCGAGGCCGCGCCCGAGCTGCGCCGTGTCCAGCTGGTCGCGCCGACAACGCCGTCGGAGCGCATCAGCCTCGCAGCTCACCGAACGGACGGTTGGCTGTACCTCGTTTCGCTGACCGGCACCACGGGCGCGCGAGGGGAGGTCTCGGAGCAGCTCGCGGGCCTCGTCGAGCGCGCCCGCGGCGTCACCGACGTCCCGCTCCTGGCGGGCTTCGGCATCTCGACGCCCGACCACGCCGCGGGGGCCGCGGCCCTCGCGGACGGGATCGTCGTGGGCAGCCGCGCAGTGGAGATCGCCCACGAAAGCGGTCCCGACGCGCTCCAGGACTACGTCACCGTGCTTCGCACCGCGCTCGACCGCGTGGTGGTCAGCCTCCCCGGCTGACAGAAACCGTGGCGCCGACCCAGCGCGTAGGCTGTGCGGCCGTGCACACGATCGAGCTCACTGAGGACGAACTGCGGCTTGTGCGCTCCGCGCTCCACTCGTATCTCGAGGACTTCGGCCACGACGAGGCGGACGTCCTGAGGGCGATCAAGCAGGTGCTCGCCAAGCTCCCGCCCAACGAGTAGTGGCGATCCTCGAAACGAGGGTCGACCTGGGCTCGCCCGAGTTCGAGGCGAACCGCGCGCGGATGGGGGAGCTCGTCGCGGAGCTGCGTGAGCGCGTCGCCGCCGTGGCCGCGGCCGGCGGAGCCGAGGCCGTCGAGAAGCACCGGTCGCGCGACAAGCTGCTCGCACGGGAAAGGATCGAGGGGCTGCTCGATCCGAACTCGGCCTTTCTCGAGCTGAACGCGCTCGCGGCCTGGGAGCTCTACGACGGGGATGCGCCCGGCGCCGGGATCGTGACCGGCATCGGCGTGATCGACGGACGCCAGTGCGTGGTCGTCGCGAACGACGCCACGGTCAAGGGCGGCACTTATTACCCCCTCACCGTGAAGAAGCACCTCCGGGCGCAGGAGGTCGCCGACCAGAATTGCCTTCCCTGCGTCTATCTCGTGGACTCGGGAGGGGCGTTCTTGCCGCTCCAGGACGAGGTCTTTCCGGATCGCGACCATTTCGGCCGGATCTTTTTCAACCAGGCGGTCATGTCGGCCAAGGGCATCCCGCAGGTGGCCGTCGTCATGGGCTCGTGCACCGCCGGCGGCGCCTACGTCCCGGCGATGAGCGACGAGACGGTGATCGTCAAGGGGACGGGGACGATCTTCCTCGGCGGCCCGCCCCTGGTGAAAGCCGCCACGGGCGAGGAGGTCACCGCAGAGGAGCTCGGCGGGGCCGACGTGCACGCGCGCGTCTCCGGAGTCGCGGATCACTACGCGGTCTCCGACGAGCACGCCCTGGCGCTCGCGCGGGAGATCGTCGCCAACCTCGGCCGCCGTCAGCCCGAGCCGCCGTGGGAGCCCGAAGCGCCCGAGGAGCCTCTCTACGACCCCGCCGACCTCTACGGGATCGTGCCGGAGGACTACGCCAAGGGCTACGACGTGCGCGAGGTGATCGCACGGCTCGTGGACGGCAGCCGCCTGCACGAGTTCAAAGCGCTCTATGGAGAGACGCTCGTCTGCGGCTTCGCCCACATCGAAGGGCTTCCCGTCGGGATCCTCGCCAACAACGGCGTCCTCTTCTCAGAGAGCGCTCTCAAGGGCGCTCATTTCATCCAGCTGGCCTGCAAGCGCCGCATCCCGCTCGTCTTCCTCCAGAACATCACCGGCTTCATGGTCGGGAAGGAGTACGAGGCCGGCGGCATCGCCAAGAACGGCGCGAAGATGGTGACCGCGGTCGCGTGCGCCCAGGTCCCCAAGTTCACGGTCATCGTCGGCGGGTCGTTCGGCGCGGGCAACTACGGCATGTGCGGCCGCGCGTACTCGCCCCGGCAGCTCTGGATGTGGCCGAATGCGCGCATCAGCGTGATGGGCGGCGAGCAGGCGGCCACGGTCCTGACCGCCGTCGGCCGAGCGGACCCAGACGAGGTCCGCGCCAAGTACGAGCGGGAAGGAAGCCCGTACTACTCCACGGCGCGGTTGTGGGACGACGGCATCATCGATCCGCTCGACACGCGTCACGTCCTCGCGCTCGGCCTCGCCGCGAGCTTGAATGCACCCATTTCCGAGACGAAGTTCGGCGTCTTTCGGATGTAGCGCAAGCCCCCCTACTTGGGGGAAGAGCGCTAGCCGGGAAGCGGAAGCGCCGGCGTGGACGGCAAAGGAGGCGGCTCGACCGGCAGGGGCAGCGGCTCGACCGGTAGAGGCGGCAGCGGCACCCCGGGGCTCAAGTCGACGGAGGGAAGCGGCAGCGAGGGAAGGCCGCCCGCGCCGCTCAAGTTGTCGGTCGCAGTCTCGCGGGAGGCCCCGGCGCCGCGCTGGACCGTCGCACGCTTGGCCTTCTCCTGCGGCGCGAGGGCGATCCTCGGAGCGACGGCCGGGCCCCTCATTTCGGCGCGCGACGGGGCGCGCTGAACAGACGGCGCGAGCGGTGGGTTGGCTTCCACGTCGGTGACGGGAACCGTGACGATGGCGACGCCTCCGACGAGGGCGGCGACGCCCGCCCTGCTGACCGAGAAGCCGAGCGAGAGCTTGCCGAGACCGGGCAGCGGGAGGGCCAGGAGGCCCCGGAGCCCGCGCGTGCGCCGCTGAGTCGTCGGGACGTGGTCTGCGAGTTGGAGCTCCTGGCTCAAGCTGCGGCGAGCACGGAAGATCAACGTCTCGACAGCCGCCAGTGAAAGCTCCAGCGCCTCCGCGATCTCCGCGTAGGAACGTCCCTGGATCTCCCGCAGGAGGATGACGGCGCGCTGGTTCGGCGGGAGGCGACGGATCGCGGCGGCGATCTCCCCCGCCGTCGGCCCGTTCACATCGGCGAGATCGGCTGCGACCTCCGGGCCCAGGGCGACTTCCTGGGGCCGGCGGGCAAGAGCCTGATAACGGCGGCGCACGACGTTGCGCGCGATCGTGACGAGCCAGGCGCGCGGTTTGTCGGGCTGCTCGCCGCGCCGGATCGCCCGAAAGGCGTTCAGGAAAGCGATTTGAGTGACGTCCTCGGCCTCGTCGGGATCACGGACGTCCCGCAGGACTGCGCCGTATACGTCGCGTCGGTGGAGCCGGTAGAGCCGCTCGAACGAGGTGTCGCGGGTCAGCCTCTGCTCAAGTGGGGGGCTCACAGTACGTCTATTCCCTATTTCGCATTCTTCTCACGCCTTTGACGTGAAAGTTTTCGCGCCGCGAACGCCTCCTTTCATGTGGTCATCCAAGTTGCTTGCCGTGGACTACCAACTTGAAATCCGTATCGATCGGCCGGCCGATCTCGACCGCGTGGTGGAGTTCTTCGAACGCAGCGCGTACGCCCCCGAGCCGGTGGACGAGCACACGATCGCATTGACGCCGCCCGAGGCCTTGGACCTATCGCTCGCGCGACGCGAGCTCGAGATCTATCTCCGGATCCTCGGGCGCGTACATCCGGACGTCGCAGCCACTCTCGCGGCCTGACCTCCGAGCCCGCCTTATCATCCCCGGTCCCCGACCGGGTCCGGCACTCGAACTTGGAGCATTTCTTGAACCGTCAAGAAGAACGGTACGTCCGCAACGAGTGGCTCTTTCGCGAGGTCAACGAGCGAATCGCGGAAGTGAACGAGAAGTTCGTGGTCGAAGGCGAGACCGAGTTTCTGTGCGAGTGCGGCCGGCAGACGTGCTTCGAGACCCTGCTGCTCACTCGCGCACAGTACGAGGCCGTGCGCACAGGAGGCAAGCGATTCGTCGTCGTGCCGGGCCACGAAGACGGCAGCGTCGAGCGCGTGGTCAATCGCTCCCCGGGCTTCCTCGTCGTCGAGAAGATCGGGGAAGCCGGCGAGAAGTCAGAGGAGCACGACCCCCGCTCGTAGCCTACGCCGCGGTTTCGAGCACGAATCACCAAAAGGCTGGCCCCGCAGACGAACCCGTTCGCCTAAAGCTCCTCGCCTCGCGCGCCTGGGCGCGTCGGTGTTCTATGCGGGCTTAGGCCGGGTTCTGTGAGCAGAGCCAGTGAGGTCACTCTACTCCCTTTGAGTAGCTAGAGGACGACCTCCTCCGGAAAGACCGCCCCCGCGTTGAACCGTTCGAGCCGGTACGGAGACAGATCGAGCACCGAGTGGCCGTGGAGGAGCTCCTCCGCGACGGCGCGCCCGACGGCGGGGGATTGCATGAAGCCGTGGCCCGAGAAACCGCAGGCTGCGTACACGCCGTCGCCGACGAACCCGATGATCGGATGCGCGTCGGGCGTCATGTCGTAGAGCCCCGCCCAGGCGCGACTGACCTGCGCGCCGGCGGCTGCCGGAAACCGGCGGGCGAGGCGCTCGAGACGCTCCGGCAGGATCGCCTCGTCCACCGACGGCTCGAAGCTCCAGCGCGGCTCGGGGTCGTGCATCGCGACGCGGAGCGAGCCGCCGTAACGGCGGAAGTGAAAACCGGATTCCGTCTCGAGGACCATCGGCAGCCGCTCCGAAAGGCCTCGGATCGGTGTCGTCTCGAAGAGCTGGCGGACCAGCGGCCGCACCGGCAGCTCGACGTCGTAGCGGGTCGCGGCCTCGGCCGAGTACGCGCCGCACGCAAGCACACGGACCTCGGCGGCGACGTCTTCCTCGGGAGTCCCCTCAAGAACGTCGACGCCGAGCTCGACGAGGCGGCGGACGAGCTCGCGGGTGACCGCGGGCGGATCGGCGACACCATCCTGTCGGCAGACGACCCCGCCGAGGACGTCGCCGGCGAACACCCCGGAGGCTAGGGCTTCTACCTCGCGTTGGTCCAGCCGCTCGACGGGAACCCCCAGCCCGGCCTGGAGGGCCTGGCGCTCTTCGAGGGATCGAAGTCCCGCTTCCGTCGTGGCGAGAAAGAGATAGCCGACCTGCTGGAACAGATCCGGCCCCAGAGCCTCGAAGAAGTCGATGCTCTCCCGCGCGAGCCGCACCTCAGCGGCGGTCGAGAATTGCTGTCGGATCCCGCCCATCGCCCTACCGGTCGAGCCCGACGCGATCGTGCCCCGCTCGGCGAGCACAACGTCGCCGGCCCCAGCCAGCGCCAGGTGGTAGGCGATGCTCGCCCCGATCGCACCGCCTCCCGCGACGACTATCCGAGCCACGCGAGAAGCTCGCTTCGCTCTGCGACGCTCAGGCGACGGAGCGGCGCCCGCACGTCTTCACGGAAGGGCACGCCGCGGCTTCCGACGACGAGCTTGAGGGCAGCGTGGCGGGGGAAGCGCTCGATCGAGGCCCGCAGCTCTCCGAGCCGCGCGGCGCCGTTTGCGGAAGGAGTCCGGACGACCGCGGCCACCTCCTCGGGGTAGGCGGCAGCCAGCCCCGAGACGGCGCCCGCCGCTCCAGCCGCGAGGCCGTCGGCGAGCAGGGCCTCCGCGCCCACGAACACGTCGAGGCCCTCGAGCAGGTAAGGCTTCACCTTCTCGAGGGGGGAGTCAGAGACCTTCAGGCCGGCCAGGTTCGGCACCTCCTCGCGGAGGCGCTCGATCACCTGGAGCGGGATCGGGTAGCCGCTCGTCGCTTCGAACTCGTAGAGATAAAAAGGAGTAGGCGAGCAGGCGGAGGCCGCACGCCGGAAGTGCTCGAAGAGCGCCTCGGCATCGAGCCTGAAGTACGGCGGCCCGATCACGGCGACTCCGTCGGCGCCGAGAGCCGCGGAGTGCTCCGCGAGCGCGACCGTGTCCGCCGTCGTCTGGGCTCCGCAATGAACGGCGATCTGCAGGCGACCCCCGGACGCCGCGCGAAAGAGCTCGGTCACACGCTTTCGCTCCTCGACGGAGAGCAAGATCCCCTCCCCGGTCGTCCCGAGGGCCAGGATGCCGTCGAGGCCCCCGTCGGCGAGGAAGTCGAGATAAGGGCCGAAGGCGTCCTCGTCCAGGGCGGCTCCGTCCTCCCGGAGAGGAGTCAACGCGGCGGCGAGCGCGCCCTTGATCATCGGGCCAACCTCAAGAGTCCGTTGCAAAATGAGATCTGTGTCGCCGGAATCGCGCTAGACGGCGCGGTGCCGCGTCCTCGGTCGCAACGCTAACGCGTCGAATAGTCACATAACGGGCGCTTCCTGCGTCCTTGCCTCGCATCCGCCTATCGCGCACCGGCGACGAGCCCCATCCTGAAACGAACTCTAAGCTCCCGGCCATGAGCGCGCTCACGATCGAGCGGGACGGCCCCGTCCTGAAGGTCACCCTGTCGCGCCCCGAGCGGCGCAACGCGTTCGACGCCGCCCTCATCGCGGAGCTCACCGACGCCTTCACGGATGTGGAGGATGCCCGTGCCGTCGTTCTCGCGGGTGAGGGCGAGAGCTTCTGCGCCGGCGCCGACGTCGAATGGCAGCGCTCCTCGATCGACTTGACCTACGAGGAGAACGTCGAAGACGCGCTCCGCCTCTTCAGGATGTGCGAGACGCTCGACAACTGTCCCGCTCCGGTGGTCGTCCAGGTTCACGGCTACGCGCTCGGCGGGGGGAGCGGGCTCGTCGCTTGCGCCGACATCGCCGTCGCGGCGAAGGACGCAGTCTTCGGGTTCACGGAGGTGCGGCTGGGGATCATTCCGGCTGTCATCTCGCCTTTCGTCCTCGCGAAGATCGGGCCCGGGCCGGCCCGGCGCTGGTTCCTGACCGGCGAACGTTTTGGAGCCGACGTCGCGCTCCGCATCGGGCTCGTGCACGAAGTGGCGCCCGATCCGGCGGAGTGCGTCGCCACAGTCGTCGACGCCCTCCTCGCGGGTGGCCCGGAGGCGGTTCGGGAAGCGAAGAGGCTCGCCCACGAGCGTCCTGCCGGCCGGAAGGTGGCCGAGATCGCCGCCGCGCGGAGGACGAGCGAGGAGGGACAGGCAGGCCTCCGCGCCTTCCTCGAGAAGCGGACGCCACCGTGGAGATCCGCAAGCTCCTCGTAGCGAACCGGGGCGAGATCGCGGTCCGCATCTTCGCGACGTGCGAGCGGCTCGGGATCGCGACCGTGGCCGTCTCTCCCCCGGACGATCGCGGCGCGCTGCACACGCGCAGAGCCGACGAGACCGTGGACATCGCCGGGTACCTGGATGCGCAGGAGCATGTGCGCGCAGCGCGCGAGAGCGGCGCCGACGCAATCCATCCGGGTTACGGCTTCCTCGCCGAGAGCCCGGAGTTCGCGGCCACCGTCCGAGACGCAGACCTCCTTTGGGTCGGCCCGCCGCCGGAAGTCCTCCGCGCCGCCGGGGACAAGCTTGAGGCGAAGCGCATCGCCGCGGAAGCAGGCGTCCCCGTGGTGCCGGAGGGAGATCCGGCGGTGATCGGGTTCCCGCTCGTCGTCAAGGCAGCCGCAGGCGGCGGAGGACGCGGAATGCGAGTCGTCCGCGCTCCCGAGGAGCTCGATGAGGCTCTGGCCGCCGCGCGGCGCGAGGCCAAGGCCGCCTTCGGCGACGACCGCGTCTTCTTCGAGCGCTACCTGGAGCGCCCCCGCCACGTGGAGGTCCAGCTGCTCGCCGGCGCCGACGGAGCCGTCTCGTCGCTCGGCGAGCGAGACTGCTCGGTGCAACGGCGCCACCAGAAGATCCTCGAGGAGAGCCCGTCGCCCGCCGTCGACGCGGCCCTGCGAGCCTCCCTCGGCGAGGCGGCCGTGGCCTTCGCCCGGGCGGTCGGCTATGTCGGCGCGGGGACGGCGGAGTTCATGCTCGAGGAGGAGAGCTTCTGGTTTCTGGAGCTGAACGCCCGCATCCAGGTGGAGCATCCCGTGACCGAGCTCGTGACGGGAATCGACCTGGTCGAGCAGCAGCTCGCGATCGCCTCCGGACGCCCGGCGTCCGCCCTCGGATCGACGCGGGACCCCGAGGGACACGCCGTCGAGGCGCGCCTCTATGCGGAAGATCCGCTCACGTTTCTCCCCCAGGCCGGGCGCATCGAACGTCTGCACCTCCCCGAAGACGTGCGGGTGGACGCCGGAGTCGAGGAGGGGGACGAAGTGCCCGTCGCCTACGACCCGCTGATCGCGAAACTGATCGCGCATGGAGAGACGCGCGACAAGGCGCTCGACCGCCTCGCCGAGGGTCTGCGGGAGACCGAGGTCCGCGGCGTGACGACGAACCTTCCCTTCCTCCGGTGGCTCGTGGCGCACCCGGAGCTGCGGGCCGGGCGGGCGACGACGGCCTTCCTCAGCGACTACCCGCCCCTCTCCAGGGCGCCGAGGGTGTCAGGGCCCTGGGCCGGCTCGTGGGGCCGCCAGCGGGGATCGAGGCCTCCGCTCACCGTGGAAACGACCGCCCGGGCGACGGAGGCCGCGGGCGCGGAGCAGAGTGTCGTCAAGGCCCCGATGCCGGGCGTCGTCGTCCGCGTGCTGGCGACCGAGGGCGACCGCGTCGAGCCGCGCCAGCCGCTCGTCCTCCTAGAGGCGATGAAGATGGAGACGCCGCTCGTCTCGCCGTACGCCGCCGTCGTCCGCCGCGTGCTCGTGTCCGAAGGCGACCGCGTCGCGGGCGGCGCCGTCCTCGTGGAGCTCGAGGAGTAGCGTGCACGACCCGGTTCAGCTCTTCCGCGACTGGTTCGCCGCGGCGGAGGCCACGGGCGCTCCGCTTCCCGAAGCCATGACTCTCGCGACGGCGGATCCGGATGCGAAGCCCTCGGCCCGCACTGTGCTTCTCAAAGGTGTCGACGAGCGGGGTTTTATCTTCTTCAGCAATTACGAGAGTCGCAAAGGCCGGGAGCTTGCCGCCAACCCCAGGGCCGCACTCGTCTTCCACTGGGCACAGGAGCCGCGGCGCCAGGTCCTCGTCACCGGGACGGTCGAGCGGGTCTCCGAGGCTGAGTCGGACGCCTACTACGCGACCCGGCCGGTGGGAAGCCGGCTCGCAGCATGG
>JAIBJP010000059.1 GCA_020029625.1 Actinomycetota bacterium
CTCTGCGTCGGGGTCGGCCAGGGTCAGGCGGCCATCTTCGAAGCCAGATAGTTGCGCGAGCGCTGCATCAGCCCATACGCGACGAACGCGATCACGAGGGCGTTCACGGGATGGAGCGCGCCCACCTCGTCGATGTCGACCCTAACGAGGATGCTCTGGAGGACGCTCAGGCCGAGCAGGAGGACGGTCAGCAGCACCGTCTTCCGCGGCAGTCGGCCGACGAGGGCGAGGATGATCAGGAGGAGCGCGGCCGCCGCAAGGATGAATCCGAGCACCCGGTGGGAATCGATCGACGTACCGCCGAAGACGTAGAGGCCGGCGAGGAAGAACTGCACGACGACGCCGAGCAGAAAGAGAACCGTCACCCCGAAGAAGAGCACTCGCGCCTGCGTCATGCCGGTATCTTGCCCCCCATGGCGGTTGTCACGCAGCGCGAGTTCGGGCTCTTCATCGACGGAGAGGCTGTCGAGCCCGCATCCGGGGAGGTCCGTGAGCTCACCGAGCCCGCGACCGGTGCGCCGCTGGCCAAGGCGGCGATGGCGGGCGAGGCCGACGTCGACCGCGCGATCGAGGCTGCAAGGGCTGCTCTCGAGGGTCTCTGGGGGAAGACCCCTCCGAACGAGCGCTCGCGCCTTTTGCACGCGCTCGCCGATGCGATCGTCGCCAACCGCAAGGAGCTGACCGAGCTCGAGACGCGAAATGTGGGTAAGGCAGTGTCCTCCGTGAAGGGCGAGGTTGCGGTCTCCGCAGAGAACTTTCGCTGGTACGCATCTGCGATCGCGTCCATCGCCGGGCGAACGACGCCCATCGGCGGGTCCATCCTCGCGTACACGCTCAAGGAGCCCGTCGGCGTCGCTGCGCAGATCGTCCCCTGGAACTACCCGATCATGATGGCCGCGTGGAAGCTGGCGCCCGCGCTCGCCGCCGGCTGCACGGTCGTGCTCAAGCCGGACCCCGCGACTCCTCTAACGGTGCTCCGTCTGGCCGAGCTGGCCGCCGAAGTGGGGATCCCTGCCGGAGTCGTCAACATCGTCCCCGGGGATGGGCCGACGACCGGCTCCTACCTGGTGCGGCACCCGGGAGTGGACAAGGTCGCGTTCACTGGGTCGACGGCCACTGGCTCGGAGATCATGCGGCTCTGCGCCGAGCCCGTGAAGCGGCTCTCCCTCGAGCTTGGAGGCAAGAGCCCGAACCTCGTCTTCGCGGACGCGAACCTCGCGGACGCGGTGCCTTCCTCCGTCTACGCGATCTACTACGCGGCCGGACAGAGCTGCGACGCCCGTTCGCGCGTCCTCGTGGAACGATCACTCTACGACGAGTTCGTGAACAGCTTCTCGGAGACTGCTGCGAGGATGAAGGTCGGCGATCCTCTCGACGCAGAGACGCAGATGGGCTCACTGATCTCGCAGGCCCACCGCGACAAGGTGCACGGCTTGGTCGAGACCGGGCGCAAGGAGGGCGCCGAGGTGGTCACCGGCGGTGAGCCGACCGACGGCGACGGCGCCTTCTATCCCCCCACGGTGCTCGCGGGGGTGGAGAACCGCATGGCGGTCGCGCAGGAGGAGATCTTCGGCCCCGTGGTCACCGTCATCCCCTTTGAGGACGAGGCGGAGGCGGTCCGGATCGCGAACGACGTCAAGTACGGGCTCACGGCCACGGTCTGGACGTCGGACCCCGGCCGCGGTCACCGGCTCGCGCGTCAGATCAAGTCCGGAGTGATCGGCATCAACCTGCCGAACACGGCTTTCCCGGGACTGCCCTTCGGCGGCTACAAGCAGTCGGGTTTCGGTCGCGAAGGCTCGCTCGAGACGATCGAGATGTATCTGGAGACGAAGACCATCTTTGTCTCGACGGGCGGCAAGCCCGTCAACCCGTGGGGCTTGTAGGTCGCGTCGGGCTTCTCCTGGTGCTCGCCCTGGCGGCAGGCTGTGGTGGAACTGAAGCTGTCGGAGACGACCGTGCTCCGCGCTACGACGTCACGATCGTCTACTGGCCGACGGGCGCCAGCGGCGAGTCCCTCCAGGCCACCCTGACGTGCGACCCCGACGGCGGCACCCATCCGGATCCCAACGGCGCTTGCGACACGCTGCTCGAGAACGAGGACGCTCTGGAGCCCGTCGCCGGCGATGTCGCCTGCACCCAGATCTACGGCGGCGACCAGGTGGCCACGATCACCGGCGCCGGGGTTCAGGCTTCCCTCTCGCGCACGAACGGCTGCGAGATCGCCCGCTGGGACGCGCTCGCGGACGTCCTCGTGCTGCCCGACGAGTAGCGCTCAACGCTTCAGCACGAGCAGCGCCCCGCCCGCGAGGAGGAGCAGGCCGCTGAGGCGGGCGGCGTTCAGCGGAATCCGCTCCAGGCCGAAGAGGCCGACCGCGTCGATGAGCACGCCCATGGCGAGCTGGCCGGCGATGAGCAGACCGATGGTGGCGAAGGTCCCGATCCGCGGCGCGGCGAAGGTGATGGAGAGGACCACGATCGCGCCCATAGCTGCATTGAGCCAGAGCCAAGGAGGCTCACGGACCCCTGCGAGTACGCCGCCGAAGCCCTGGCGGGCGACGAGCACGAGCGAGCAGACGATCAGCGCGGCGCCGAGCGAGCCGAACGCCGTTGCTTCGAGCACGCCGATCCGGCGGCCGAAAGCGCCACTGACCGCGACCTGCACGGACCCGGCGACGCCGGCGACGAGGGAAATGAAGATCGCCGTCGAGCTCGCGGACACGGCGGCGAGCATAACCGCACGGATCTGGCCGCCCCGGCCGAGGAACGGCCCTCCGCGCCGTTGTAGACTCGGCGAATGTCGCTCCGAGAGCGCAGCGCGACCGACCGAGTCCTAGCCGCGCGCCAACGTTATGTCGCCGCCGGAGTGGCGACTCCCGAGCTCGTCGTCGACCGCGCGGTGGGCGCTCACGTCTGGGACGTCGACGGCCGGGAGTACATCGACTTCGCGGGCGGCCTTGGGTGTCAGAACACCGGCCACGGCCTCCCGACTGCCGTAGCGGCGATCCACGAGCAGGTGGACCGGTACCTGCACCAGTGCTTCATGGTCGGGATGTACGAGCCCTACGTGGAGGTCTGCCGCCGACTGGCCGAGCTCTCGCCCTGCCGCGGGGACGAACAGAAGAGCCTGCTCGTCAACTCGGGCGCCGAAGCGATCGAGAATGCGGTCAAGATCGCGCGCGCCGCGACCGGTCGCCCCGCTGTCGTCGTCTTCGACCGGGCGTTCCACGGACGCACGCTGCTCTCGATGACCATGACGAGCAAGGTCGTGCCGTACAAGCGCGGCTTCGGCCCCTTTGCGCCCGAGATCTACCGCGCGCCGGCGCCGTACCCGTACCGGGGTGTCACGTCGGACGACGCGATTCACGGGCTCGAGAGTTTGTTCAAGGGCGATGTCGATCCCCAGTCGGTCGCCTGCGTGGTCCTCGAGCCGGTACAGGGCGAAGGCGGCTTCATTCCCATGCCGGACGATTTTCCGCGGCGACTGAAGGAGCTCTGCGACCACTACGGGATCCTGTACGTCGACGACGAGGTGCAGTCGGGCATCGGGCGCACGGGGCCGGTATGGGCGATCGAGCGTTACGGGGTGCAGCCCGACCTGGTCGTGTCCGGAAAGTCCCTCGGTGGTGGCCTGCCGCTGGCAGCGGTGACGGGACCTGCGGAGATCGTCGACTCGGTCCCCCCTGGCGGGCTGGGCGGCACCTTCGGCGGGAACCCGGTCGCGTGCGCTGCAGCGCTCGCGGTCCTCGACGAGGTGGCCACGGACGGCTTCCGCCTCCGAGCTGAAGCGATCGGCGACCGCCTGCGCGGAGCGCTCGACGGCATAGCGGGTCGCGTGGACGCCGTCGGTGAGGTCCGAGGGCTGGGTCCCATGCTCGCGCTCGAGCTGGTCGAGAACCGGGCGACGAAGGAGCCCGCCGCGGCACTGGCGACGAAGACGACAACCGCGGCTCGCGACCGCGGGCTCATCCTCCTTTCGTGTGGTCTCTACGGGAACGTCATCCGAATTCTCGTTCCCCTCGTCATCAGCGACGAGGATCTCGACCGAGGTCTCGAGATCCTCGAGGAAGCCCTTGTCGAGGGAGCCCAGAGGGCGGACTGACGAATTGGTGAGGGTCTTCGTCCTTTACTCGGAGAAGCCGCCTGCGGAGCGGTATGCGGAGCATGTGGAGCTGAGCCGGCGAGAGGTGCCAGAGGCGACGATTCGTCACGGGCGCATCTTCGGCTCGCCGGCGGGGCAGCCTGAGTACGCGTACTACTTCGAGTACGAGTTCGCCGACCGCGACGCGATGAAGCGGTCCCAGGACGGTCTCATGAAGGCAGCCGAGGACGCTCAGGACGTCGGCGTCCCGTTCAAGGTCTTCTTCGCGGACGTCGAGGGGTGACGGAGCCGGACCGCCCGGCGCCGGTCGATCCGAGCGAGCTCGGGTTCGAGCGGATCGTCTACGAGAAGACGCCGCCCCGCGCCACGATTACGCTCAACCGGCCGGAGGTGCTGAACGCCTTCGACTTCCGGATGCTGCGAGAGCTCGCGCGCGCGTGCGAGGACGCCTCCTGGGACGACTCCATCCGCGTGGTCGTGCTGACGGGCGCGGGCCGTGCATTCTGCGTCGGCGCCGACCTCAAGTCGTGGAGCGAGGGTTACCTCGGCAATCCGGGCGAGTACTGGAAATGGTTCGGGGCCTTCAAGGATGCCCACGACCGGCTGCGCGAGATCGGGAAGCCGACGCTCGCGCGGATCAACGGGATCTGTGTCGGGGGCGGCAACGAATTCCAGATGGCCTGCGACCTCGCCGTCATGGTCGAGGACACGTTCATCCGCCATGTTGGACCCGAGCATGGCTCGGTGCCGGCCGGCGGGGCGACGCAGTGGCTGCCGATCATGGTGGGCGAGCGGCGGGCCCGGGAGATCGTCCTCATGTGCGACGAGATTCCGGCGCGCAAGGCCGAGGACTGGGGGCTCGTCAATTGGGTCGTTCCGGCCGCCGAGCTCGATTCCGAGGTCGACCGAGTGGTTGAGAATCTCGCGCGCAAGCTCCCACAGACGACACGCTACGCGCGCCAGCACCTCAACTTCTGGCGCGACTTCGCCTGGCACCAGACGATCAACCACGCGCGCGACTGGCTGGCCCTCTCGATGGCGACCGAGGAGCCGCAGGAGGCGATCAAGAAGTTCCTGGAGAAGAAGTGAGAACGCTCATGTTTCTGGGGCGGCGCTGGCAAAGGAGGCAAGCGAGCGGCGCGCAGGACAGTGCGACGGAGCACGGGCAAGCGCCGCGAGCGCAGCATCCTGCCGCCAGCGGCGTCAGCCTCGGGCGGAGCCCGGCTCTGGCGGGCTTGAGCCGGAGGCGGCCAGGACAATGAGCGCGGTTCTGATCGAGCGGAACGAGCCGATCGCGGTTGTCCGCCTCAATCGTCCCGAACAGCTGAACGCGCTCTCGAACCAGCTGATGGGCGAGCTCGTGGGGGCGTTGGAGAACCTCGACGACGACGAGTCGATCCGCTGCATCGTCCTCGCGGGGAACGACAAGGCCTTCGCCGCGGGCGCCGACATCAACGAGCTGTCCGACGCCACTCACCTCGAGCTCTACTTCGGCGGACGGATCGACAAGTGGGATGCGATCAGGAAGATCAGGACGCCGATCGTCGCTGCGGTGTCGGGCTACTGCCTGGGCGGCGGCTGCGAGCTGGCGATGGCGTGCGACCTGATCGTCGCTTCCGAAAGCGCCCAGTTCGGCCAGCCCGAGACGAACCTCGGCGTCCTCCCGGGAGCCGGGGGCACGCAACGGCTGACGCGGGCGATAGGGAAATCGAAGGCGATGGACGTCATCCTCACGGGTCGGTTCCTCTCCGCGGGCGAGGCCGAGCAGGCGGGGCTTGTCGCCCGCGTGGCCTCTGAGGAGGATTGGCTAGAGGAGGCGAAGCGCGTCGCGCAGACGATCGCGGCCAAGAGCCCGGTGGGAGTCCGGCTGGCGAAGGAAGCCGTCCTGAACGCCTTCGAGACGCCACTCGCGGCCGGCCTCGAGGCGGAGCGCAAGGCCTTCCACCTCGCCCTCTCCTCCGAGGATGCTCAGGAGGGCCTGAAGGCGTTCACCGAGAAGCGCGAGCCCCACTTCAAGGGCCGCTGAGCCCTAGAGCTCGTTCCAAATGAGAGCTGAGCCGCCGGAACAACGAGCCCCATTCTGAAACGAGCTCTTAGACGGCGAGCTCGACGGGCACCAGCTCGACGGACTGCAGGCGGCCGTTACGGACCGTGCTCATGGTGACCTTCATCCCGATCAGCTCGCCGGCCATCATCCGCTGAAGGTCGTCCACTCCCTCGACCGGCTCGCCGTTCAGGTCGACGATCAGGTCCTCGGCGCGCAAGCCCGCCTTCGCCGCCGGGCTTCCCTCGACGACGTCGACCACCTCCACGCACTCGACGCGGCCGAGCTCGCGGGCGAGGCGCGGCGGCAACGGCCGCGAGCCACCCGCGATGCCGAGGTAGGAGCGGCGAAAGCGTCCCTCGCTCATCAGAGCTCCGATGATCTTGCGGGTCGTCGCGTTGATCGGGACGGCCAAGCCGAGCCCGACGCCGGCGACGGCGGTGTTGATCCCGATCACGCAGCCCCTTCCGTCGGCGAGGGCTCCGCCGGAATTGCCGGGGTTCAGAGCCGCGTCCGTCTGAATGACGTTCTCGACGATCCTCCCCGCGGCGCGGGCGCGCACCGGCAGGGAACGTCCGAGGGCCGAGACGACTCCGGCCGTCACGGATCCGGCAAACCCGTTCGGGTTCCCGATGGCCACCACGAGCTGTCCGACGCGGAGAGCCTCGGCGTCGCCCAGGTCGGCTGCGGCGAGACCACCGTTCTCCGCGCGCAGGACCGCGAGGTCGGAGAGCGGATCCGTCCCGACCACCTTCGCCTCGACCTCGCTTCCGTCCACGAAGGAGGCGCGCACCGTGCCGTCTGACGCCGCAACGACGTGGGCGGAGGTGAGCATGAAGCCGTCCGGGGTCACGACGACCCCGCTGCCGCCGCCCGCGACCACCCGGTCGCCGCGCACCCGGCGGGAAATCCGGAGGTTGGCCACCGACGGCGTAAGCCGCTCGGCAACGCCGATCACCGCACGCGAGTAGGCGTCCAAGGCTTCCTCGTCGGCGACCTCCCCGGACGAGATAAACGTAAGATCAGCCACCGCGTTCCACGCTAGCAGCGGCGGCAAGGTCTACCGAGTGGCAGAGGTCGAGACCCAAAGCGACGGCGGCGTGATGACGATCACGCTCAATCGTCCCGAGGTCCTGAATGCCTTCGACAGCGCGATGCACGAGGCTTTTCGCGCCGCGCTCGAGGAGGCGCGGAAGCCGGAGGTTCGCGCCGTCGTCCTCACCGGCGCCGGTCGCGGTTTCTGCGTCGGCCAGGACCTGAACGAGTTCAAGGACGCCGCCGGCGACATCGGCGAGCGCCTCCGCAGCACCTACAACCCGAACGTCCTTGCCCTCCGGGGGCTCGAGAAGCCCGTCATCGCCGCGGTGAATGGCCCGGCGGCCGGCGCCGGCCTCTCGCTCGCGTGCGCTTGCGACCTTCGGCTCGCCGCGTCCTCAGCGACCTTCGTCCCCGCCTTCATCGGCATCGGCCTCGTTCCCGACACCGGGGCGACCTACTTCGTAGAGCGCCTGCTTGGCTATTCACGTGCTTTCGAATGGCTCTGCTCGGGCCGCCGCCTTTCCGCCGCCGACGCGCACGCTTGGGGACTCGTCGCCGAGGTCGTGGCCGAGGATCGCTTGAGCGCTCGAGCCGCGGAGCTCGCCGCGCCTTTGGCCGCGTTGCCGACGCGTGCGCTCGGGCTGACGAAGCGGCTACTCGAGCGTGCCGCGGTCTCGAGCCTGGAGGAGCAACTCGAGCTCGAGGCTGAGTTCCAGGCCGAAGCCGCGCGGAGCGAGGATTTTCGCGAGGGCGTGAACGCGTTCCTCGAGAAGCGCGAGCCGCGCTTCAGCGGGCGTTAGTTCTGCTGCCCGCAGTTCTCGAGGCCGATGTTGCGGGCCAGGCGAGTGCTTTCGGCGTCGGCGGCGGCGAGCTGGGAGACGAGGTCCTGGACTCGCGCTGTGTCGTTGCCGTGAATCGCCTTCTGAAGGTCGCGCGCGACCTGGAGACTCTGGCCTTGGAGCTCCAGCGCGCGGTCCCAATCGCCTGAAAGGTCGTCCGGGGGCTCGAGCTCCGAAAGCTTGTTGTTGCCCTCCTCGATGATCGGAATCGCTTTGTCGACGAAGTTGCCCAGGTCGTCCAGCGAGCTGGGCGAGCCGAGCTCGCTGAGCTCGTCCTCGTACTGCTTGCAGATGGCGTCCGCCTGCTGGCGGAACTCGTCCGCGGTCAGGCTCTGGCCACCGCCCCCGCTTCCCCCTCCGCCGCACGCGGCGATGAAGAGGGCCGCGGCGCCCGCCACAATCGCTATTCCGCCGCGCATCCGTCCAGTTTGAGCTTAATAGCGAGCTCGTCGGAGGCGCTGTCGGCCTCCTGGCCCTCCTTGATGGCGTCCTGCACGGCCGCGGCGTCGTTCTTCTCCGCTGCATCCGCAAGCTTCTCCGCCGCCGGGATCGCTTTGGCGGTCTCGTCCAGCATTCGGTTGTAATCATCCTCGACGTCGGCGGGCGGTTTCAGCGCGCGGAGCTCGGCGATGCCCTGGCGGAGGAGAGGAACGCCCTTCTGCACGTAGGCCGGAATGTCAGCCGGCGACTGCGGGCTTCCGAGAGCCTGGATCTTCTTGTCGAACTTGTCGCAGATCGCGTTGGCCTGTTGCTGGAACTCCTCCTGCGAGAGGCGGCCTCCCCCTCCGCCACCGCAACCGGCGGCGAGGCAAGCAAGGAACAGCGCGAGCCCGAGCGCAAGGCGCACTAGACGAGTCGTCGTCGCCGACCGCCTGTCAGAGCCCGCCAGACAACGAGTACGAGAATGGAGCCCCCGATTGCGATCAGCCAGGTCTCGAGATCCCAGAAATCCTTGATGTCGCCGATGTCGAGCGCTCTGGCGAGGAAGCCGCCGAGGAGTGCGCCGGCGACCCCGAGCAGCGTCGTGACGATCAGTCCGCCGGGGTTAGGTCCCTTCAGGATCGCCTTCGCGATCAGGCCGGCCACCAGCCCGAGAATGATCCACGCGATGATGCCCATTCGCCCCCCTTTTTCGCTGCGGTCACGCTTGCCCGCAGGCGCCGCAGTGTAGCGTCCCGACCCGTCGTGGCTTTGCGCACGTCGCGCATTCGGCGATCACCTCGCGTCCGCAACCCTCACAGTGGTCGTTCGTCCCGACTGGGAATCCGCAGAAGGGGCACTCGCGCTTGCGAACTCGCCTGAACGGGACCCGGCGAGCGAGGTAGCGCTGAAGGGCGACAAACGACAGGATTGTCAACGCGATCCCGACGACGGCGAGGACGAGGGGCCCGAGGTCCCTGGGGTCCATGTAGTCCGTGACGTAGTCGCCTGCCATCACGACCGCGAGCACGGTGGCGAAGCCGAGGACGGAAAAGGCGAGCGGGAAGTAGCGCGAGCGGCGCTTACGCAGCCTCCCGAGTAGCCAGTAGGCAAAAGCCAGCACGGCCAGGACGAACGCGAGGCGAGCGAAAAACGCGATCAGGCCGCTGCGCTGAGATCCTTGCTGCTGACGCTGGTAGGCCGCGTCCGCAGCTGGCCTGGCCTGCTCTGCCCCTTGCTCGGCCGCTGAGCGCGCGTCCTGCGCGGCTGAGTATCGGTTCTGTGCCTGCTGGTAGGCCTGTTCGAGGTCATCGGCAGGCTGGCCGGCGTCGAGGGCAGTCCGATAGGCCTCGCGCTTTAGCTCGAGGTCGCTTCTGGCGGCTTGCTCTTCCTGCTGCGCCTGGAAGACGCCGGACTGCGCCTGGGCGAAGCGCTGCTGATCCGCGCGGTCCGCAGGGCTGAGCGTCACTTTGGTCGCGTCGCGGGCGATGTCGTCGATCCTCTGGTAGGTCCAGATGCCGCCGATCAGGAGAAAGACCGCGAGGACGACCGCGAGCAGCTTCTCGCTCTTGGTGGTCTGGATCTCTTCGATGTCGACAGTCGAATTCACGCGTCACCTCGCTTGGTCTTTGTACGGGCCTTGAGCTCGACGACCAGCTCGCAGTCGAGGGCGTTGGCGATGCGGAGGAGCGTGTCGATGCGGGGCGGCC
>JAIBJP010000060.1 GCA_020029625.1 Actinomycetota bacterium
CGCCCACGAGGAGCCAGCCCCACGTGATCGCGACGGGGCCTCCCTGGTTGAACGCGATGTAATAAGAGGTCAGGCACCCCGCCAGGATCGAGATGATGGTGAACGAGATGGCGAAGTTCTGGAACCCGCCCATCGCGCGGAACAGCTCCTGGGCGTAACCGAGCTTGTGGAGCTGGCGCTCGTCGTCGAGGTAGTCGGTCGCTACCGCCCGCTCTTCCCTTTCCATGCCTCTCCTCTCTCGAAGGCCCCTGGGTTGCGGATATTTACGCCCCTCCGCTCGGTTTTTGTCAAGCAGCCCGAGCACGGACGTTAGGCTCCCTGACGTGTTGACGCTCGACGAGCTGAAGGAGGCGGTCGGCGACGGTTCGATCGACACGGTGGTCGTCGCCTTCACCGACATGCAGGGGCGCTTGATGGGCAAGCGGCTGCACGGTGAGTTCTTCCTGGAAGGCGAGGTCGCGGAGCACGGTGTCGAGGGGTGCAACTACCTCCTCGCGCTCGACATGGAGATGGTTCCGACCCCCGGTTACGGGATCGCCAGCTGGGAGCGCGGCTACGGCGATTTCGCGCTCAAGCCTGACATGGCGACGCTGCGCCGGATTCCCTGGCTGGAAGCCACGGCGCTCGTCCTGTGCGACGTCGCCTGGCACGACGGCTCGCCCGTGAATCCCTCCCCCCGCCAGGTGCTGAAGCGCCAGGTGGATCGGGCCGCGGAGCTCGGCTACACGGCGAAGTTCGGCTCCGAGCTCGAGTTCTATCTCCTCAACGACACCTACGAGGAGGCTCACGCCAAGCATTACCGCGACCTGACGCCCTCGGTCCCGTACATCCTCGACTACCACATCCTCGCCACGACCTACGACGAGCCGCTGATCCGGCAGATCCGCAACGGCATGCAGGGCGCGGGCATCAGGGTGGAGACCTCCAAGGGCGAGGCGTGGCCGGGGCAGCAGGAGATCAACTTCCGCTTCGACGACGCGGTCACCATGGCCGACAACCACACGATCTACAAGAACGGCGCCAAGGAGATCGCGCACCTGAACGGTCAGTCGATCACCTTCATGGCCAAACCCGACCACACCTGGATCGGCAGCTCGTGCCATATCCATGCGAGCCTCTGGCGGGGGGAGGACAGCGCTTTTGCCGGCGAGTCCGACGTCTTCAAGCAGTTCCTCGCAGGCCAAATTGCCTGCTTCAAGGAGCTGGCGATCTTCCTCGCGCCGACCATCAACTCGTACAAGCGCTATGCGGCCGGAAGCTGGGCGCCGACGACGCTTGCCTGGGGCCACGACAACCGCACCTGCGGTTTTCGCATCGTCGGTCACGGGGACGGCCTGCGGGCGGAGACCCGGATCCCGGGAGGCGACGTCAACCCCTATCTCTCCTTCGCGGCCGTTCTCGCCGCCGGCCTGTACGGGATAGAGAACGAGCTCGAGCTCCCTCCGGCGCTGGAGGGCAACGCCTACGAGTCCGACGCCGAGCGCTTCCCACACTCGCTCCGTGAGGCGATTGCCGCCCTCGAGAGCGGGACGATGGCGCGAGCCGCGCTCGGGGACGACGTCGTCGACCACTACCTCAACTACGCGCGCACCGAGCAGCGGCTCTTCGACGAAACGGTGACCTGCTACGAGCGCGAAAGGATGTTCGAACGAGGATGAGCAAGCCGATCCTCGGGATCACGACGTATCTCACCTCGGCCCGCTTCGGGACCTGGGAGGAAGATGCGGCGCTCATTCCGGCCTCGTATGTGCGCGCGGTGGAGGCCGCAGGCGGCCGCGCGCTCCTCGTGCCTCCCAGCATGGACGGCATTGAGGAAACGCTCGACGCGCTCGATGGACTGCTCTTCTCAGGCGGCTCCGACCTCGACCCGGAGCTCTACGGCCAGGAGACGCACGCCGAGACGGCGAACGTAGTGCCCGAGCGCGACCGCGCAGAGATCGCCCTCCTCCAAGCCGCGCTCGAGCGCGACATGCCCGTCCTGGCCGTTTGCCGGGGAAGCCAGGTCCTGAACGTCGCCCGCGGCGGCGACCTCGTCCAGCACCTCCCCGACGTGGTCGGCGACGAGAAGCACAAGCACACGCCTGGCGTATTCGCCGACCACGACGTCGCCCTCGTCTCGGGAACGCGGGTGCAGCAGATCCTCGGCGATCACGCGCCCGTGAAGAGCCATCACCACCAGGGCTACGGGCAGCTCGGAGAGGGGTTGCGCGAGGCCGCCCGAGCCGATGACGGGACGATCGAAGCCCTCGAAGATCCTTCCCGCCGCTTCGCGCTCGGCGTGCTCTGGCACCCGGAGGCCGGGGACGATTTGGCGCTCATCGAGGCGCTCGTCGAGGAGGCACGCGCGTACCGCGACGAGCGCCGGTAACGCGGCCGCTTGCGCACCGCCGCGGGGAGGAGCATCATCGTCGGTGATGCCGGTCGTCTACGGCTCCCCGGACCTGCTGCCTGGCCTCAGTGTGGTCTACGTCTGCGGGTGCGGCCTGCGGATCGGTGAGTACGGCGCTCATGCCGCGGAGCCACCGCCGGGGTGGGTTCGGATCGCCGAGAGCGACTATGTCTGCGAGCACTGCGCCGCGTACTTCGCGTCGGAAGCGCAAGCGCGGCCGCGCCAGAGCCCCCCGGCCTAGCGGCCGTCAGCAGAGGTCCCTAGGCTTTCCGTTGTGAGGCGTGCTGCCGTCATCGCCTTGGCGCTCGCGGGCGTCCTTGCCTTGGAGGTCACTGCGGGCTGTGGGTCGGGCCAGAGCGAACCGCAGGTCGAGCTTGCCACACCCGGCCAGGTCATCGATCAGTTCAAGCGCGAGACAGGACGACCACTCGAGCGGGCCGCCATGGAGGACGAGGCGTTCGATCAGCTGAGCTACGGCCTGAACCCGTCGAAGAAGCTGCTCGACCGGTACGGGATCTTCTCGGTGTACGTCGCCAAGAAGGGGCATATGGAAGCGGTGAGCTCGCTCCTCCGGGACAAGGCGACGAAGAAGGCTCTGGAGCGCGACTCCGAGGGGGTCTACTGGGAGCTCGACTCCAACAGCGGCACGTGGGTCGCCTACAAGCGCTACTCGCGGAATGTCGTCCTCGTCTGGTTCAGCGGCTCCACCGCGCGAAACGCCGACACTCGTTGGGCGCGACTCGACCGGGTCCTGACCGACCTCCCCGGCTAAGCTCCGCGTCCGTATGGGTCGACTCGACGGCAAGGTCGCGGTCATCACCGGCGCCGGGGGCGGGATCGGACGCGAGGCGACGCTCCTCTTCTCAGAGGAGGGCGCGAGCGTCTGCGTCGCCGACGTTGCGGAGGATCAGGGGCAACGGACCGCTGCCGACGCACGCGAAGCTTTCTTCCAGAGGGTCGATGTCACCGATCCGGAGAGCGTCGAGGAGATGTTCCGCGCCACGGTGGATCGCTACGGCGGCATCGACGTCCTCTACAACAACGCCGGGATCATGCCGGCTGACGACAGCTCGGTTCTCGAGACCGACCTGGGCGGCTGGCAGCGCGTTCAGGACGTCAACACGAAAGGCGTCTTCCTCTGCTGCAAGTACGGGATCCCGCATCTCCTCGAGCGCGGGGGCGGTTCGGTAATCAACGTTGCCTCGTTCGTGGCGCTGGCGGGCGCCGCGACCTCGCAGATCTCGTATACCGCCTCGAAGGGAGCGGTGCTCTCGATGAGCCGCGAGTTGGCCGTCGAGTTTGCTCGGCGCGGAGTCCGAGTGAACGCGCTCTGCCCGGGCCCTGTCGAGACGCCGCTCTTAATGCGCCTCCTGAATGAAACCGAAGGCGCCCTCGAGCGCCGCCTCGTCCACATCCCCATGGGGCGGCTCGCGCAGGCGAAGGAGATTGCTTACGGAGCCCTATTCCTGGCGAGCGACGAGTCCTCGTACGTGAACGGCGCCACCTTCCTGGTCGACGGCGGCCTGACCGCCGCCTACGTGACGCCCGAATAGCCGCTGGCGTCAGCGCGGCGGCGGTGGAGGCGGCGGCGGCTCGTAGGGCGGTCTCCCACCCCACATCGTCAGGAGGAACGTGAGGAGAAGGATCGCCGCGCCGGTTCCCATCAGGATGTCCCCCGTCGTGTGAAGCTCGATCCAGTCGAGATCGGTGTTGATGGCAAACCGAAGGATCGCCCCGACGGCGATGAGGAAGAGGGAGCCTCCGAAGCTGCTGTAGACCACGGCAGAGTCACGCTACCGGAGCGCTCGCGAAGCGCGGGCTCGCCTCATGCAAAGGCCCGTTGGGCGCGGCGCCATGCCGCGGGATGCGGTTGGGTCGGCAGTATCCTCGTGCCGAATGGCCTCACTCTCGTTGGAAGACGTTCGCACGCTGCTGGAGGCGCCTGCCGCGGCGGTGCTGACGACGACTCGCAAGGATGGGACCGCGCTGACCTCGCCTGTTTGGTTCCGCTGGACCGGCGTGGCGTTCGAAGTCGTGATCGCACGAGACGATGTCAAGCTGCGCCATCTCGAACGCGACCCACGCTGTGTCTTAGTTGTCTTCGAAACGACCGCTCCGTTCCGCGGCGTCGAGGTGCGGGGCGAGGCGACCTTGAACCGCTGCGACGTGACGGAGATGAGAAGGTCGATCGCCGGACGCTATCTCGGCAAGGAAGCCGGGGAACGCTTCGCAACCGAACGCGCGGAGAAACCAGGTGTGCTGCTTCAGCTTTTTCCAGAGGAACCCCGGGTGTGGGACCTCGCCGACATCCTCCAGCACTAGATGATCACATCAGCCGTTTTGGCAGACATAGAAAAAGCCCCGTTTCCGAGGCTTTTTCCTTAGCAGGCCTGTAAGCCGGATTTTGTCGAGGATGACCATCCATCTAGGCCACCGGTTTCCCGGCGGCTCCAGCAGCGCACCCGGCTCCTCGGCGGGCAGCCTACGAGCGGAGCCTGTTCGCCTTGCACCGGACGGGGTTTAGCTAGCCGTCGTGTCGCCACGACGCTGGTGGGCTCTTACCCCACCGTTTCACCCTTACCTTCGGCGTCTCCGGAGAGTTTTTCGCCGCCGGCGGTCTCCTTTCTGTGCCACTTTCCGTCGGCTTTCGCCGCCTGGGATTTCCCCAGCGTCCTGCCCTTCGGTGTCCGGACTTTCCTCGGACCGTCGAAACGGTCCGCGATCACCCGGCCTGCAAACCCAATTGTAGCCGCGATTCCGCGGCCGCCTCAAAGCCCGCCCCGCACTCCGGGCACACGATCCCGCCGCGAACGTGCATGACGAACTCTCCGCAGACCGGGCACTCGAGGCTCGCCCCACGCATGAGCGCGAGGAGCTCCTGGTCGAGCGTGCTGTTGAGGGCGACGACCTCGCTCACTACAGGCTCCTGAAGACTCCCGTGACCTTGCCCAGGATTCGAACGTGATCGGGAAAGAGCGGTTCGAGCGCCGAGTTCTCGGGCTGAAGGCGAATGCGTCCGTTCTCGCGGAAGAAACGCTTGACGGTCGCCTCGTCGGCGGCTTCGTCTTGCCCCGCCAGGGCGACGACGACGTCGCCGTCCCGGGCCGTCTGCTGACGGTGGACGACGACATAGTCCCCGGGCAGGATGCCCGCCTCGATCATGCTCTCCCCCTTGACGCGGAGGAGGAAGTCGTCCCCTCCAGCCGCGAGAGGCTCGGGAACGGCAAGGTAGTCCTCGATGTTCTCCTCGGCGAGCAGCGGACCGCCCGCCGCGATCTCGCCGACGAGCGGCAGCCGCGGAGCCTCCGGCGCCGCGATCCGGGCCGGACCGAGAGCCGCCACCGCGGGCGCGCGCTCGCGCCCGACGACCTCGAGAGCGCGCGGCTTGGTCGGGTCGCGCTTGAGGTACCCGGCGCGCTCCAGATTGGCCAGGTGGGCGTGCACGGTCGATGGCGAAGCGAGCCCCACTGCCTCCCCGATCTCACGCACAGTGGGCGGATAGCCGTGCTTGTCGGCGTATGCGACGACGAAATCGAAGATCTCTCGCTGGCGCTTGCTGAGCATCCCGGCACCTCGCTGGTCGAACATCTGTTCGATACAAGGTAGCGAGGGGAGCGGACGGAGTCAACCGCTACAATTCCTTCCCCAGCGCTGGTGGCGGAATTGGTAGACGCGCAAGGTTGAGGGCCTTGTGGGCGAATAGCCCGTGGAGGTTCAAGTCCTCTCCAGCGCACTCGGGGCACCCGTCGGGGTGCCCGCACTCCTTGGACGGCTAGGCGGCGAATCGCCTAGCTGACGACGAAGAGCTTCTTCGGAGAGGCGCCCGTCATCCACGGCTTGCTCGACGATCCCGGGTAGCGCCAGCGCATGTAGTACCGGCCCGGGAGGACCCAGGAGCCGCGTGCCGAGACGCCGCCTCGCGAGCCCACCCGCCCGCTGGTTGCCGTGCGCCAGAACGAGTTCGACGTCTTCCGCCATTGCAGCGTGACGATCGCGCCCGCCATGTTCGGGCGGGTCTTGCCGGTGACCGTGAACGGCACCGAACGCCCCACGACGTAGTGCCCGCTGACCCATCTGAGCTTCGAGCCCAGAGTCAGCTTCGGCACGACGTAGACGACGTGAGCGGGAGTGGACGCGGCGGCCTGTCCGGCTTCGCCGAGGAAATAGGCGCGCCATGTCGCCTTGCGCCTGAAGGCGGTCGAGAGGGACAGGGACCAATGCCCAGCCGCATCCGTGACCGCGGTCCAGGCTCGGATGCCCCTGCCGTCGGTGAGCTCGACCCAGACTCTCCGGTCGGAGATCGGCGCGCTCGCCGTCGTGTCCACGAGGTCACCGCTGAAGACCACCGTCTGGCCGTACGTGATCTTCATGTTGGTCGTCGGGCTCGCCGTGAGCGAGGATCCGTGCACGTCGACCGGGGCCGCCGTGTAGTCCTTGAGATCCCCGGCAAGGAGCGCTGCGTCCAACGCGCCGAGGCCCGTGGCGAGGTCGTATCCGGAGCCGGCCGCGTACTTCCCCAGCGCCTCGACGTCGTTCGAGCCGGTGGTGACGTCGACGAAGAACGGCGCCGCGTTTGCGAAGCGGTCGTAGAAGAAGGGGCTGGCGAAGCCGAGCCGCTCCCCTCCGTTCGTGAGGGAATAGTCGTTCGCGTCAGCAGTGATCGCCGCGAGGAGCGGCGCCGCGGCGCTCGTCCCGCCGACTTTGAGCCAACCGAGGAAGTTGCAGTCCTCCCAGAAGCAGTAGACGATGTAGCCGTTGTCGGGATCAGCGTTGAGGGCGACGTCGGGGACTTGCCGGCAGTAGCCGGTGGATACTCCGCAGGGGACTCCGGAAGAGTCCGGCCCGACGACGCCCGACTGCCACGCAGGCATCGGCCAGAGAGACGAGAGACCGCCGCCCCCCGCTCCCAGATCGCTGTTCCAGGCTGTCTCGGCTCGACCGGCGGACAGGTCAAGGTTCGTCCCGCCGACGGCAGTCACGTAAGGCTGTGCGGCGGGATCGTCGACAGCGAGCCCCGCTCGTTCGGGAAGGCAGTCGCTCGAGCCGTTGTCCCCGGAGGCGGCGAAGACGGACATCCCCGAAACGGCCGCCAACTGGAGGGCGGCGTTCGTTGCGGAGAGCTCCCCGCGACTGATGAATGCCTCGCAGAGACCCCAGCTGATCGAGACGATGTGTACGTCGGTAGTTCCCTGGCCCGCGACGATCTGGTTGATCATCACGGCCATCGAGGTTGTGTTCGGCGCGATGTAGACCCACGCGGCCTCGAGACCCGGTGCGGCGGCGAGGGCAATCTCGATGTCGAGGTCGACCTCGGCGGTGCCGGAACGATCGAACGTGCCGCCGTTGACGGAGACGTTGTTGACCGGCGTGGTGAGCCCGAAGCAGGTCTTGAACTCGTTGACGTCGCCAACGGGGTAGTTCGAAAACTCGACGAAGGCGATGTTCTCTCCCCCGCCGTCGGCGCCCGCGTCCAGCAGGGCCTGGTAGTTGTAGGCGCCGGCCGCGGCCAGGTCGGCGGGGAGATAGCCGCCGTTGGCGCTCTGGAAGTCGGGCGCTTCGCAGGTGGGGTCTGGGGTGACGGCGTTCGCGGTCAACTGTTGGGCCGGCCGGTAACGTGCGAGCGTGTCGAGCCCGTCGACGGCTGCCACCTTTCCGGCGAGTCCGGCGGGAAGGCGGAGCGGGCCGCTAGGGCCCCGAAACGCGCGGCCACGAGCATCGCGATAGAGCGCGAGGTCGACGCCGAAGGCCTCTTCCGCGGCCGCGGCAGGGCCGGCGAAGAAGAGCGATAGGCCTTTGACCGAGCGAAATTTGAAGCCGTGGCCGCCCAGGTACGAGCGCACCGCGGCGATGTCTGCATCCACAGGGAAGAAGAGGGCGCGGACACGCTCCGGGCTCAGAGGCTTGCGGCCGCTCGATTCGGCGGCGAGGGATGCAAGTAGCTCGGCGTTGCGCGGCTTGAGAGTGACCACGAGGTCGAGGCTCTGCTCCGCACGGACGTGACCGACCATGCGGGCGTGGGCGAGCCCGCGGGGGGCGGAGCCGGGCAGCACGGCCTGCTGCTCACCTGAAGCAGCCACCGGCCCGCTCGCGCCGAGGACGAGCACGGACGCAACGAAAGCCGCAACGATGATCTTGTGAGCTCGAGGTGACACCGACCGGAACCCTCGACTGACCGTATTCGCCGTCGGTGGGTGCATCTATGGCCCAAAAGGGCCATCCGTACTACTTTGGGTTGGGGAGGGAGCCGGTGCCGTAATGTACGCCGGACACGTGCGGGAGCTGTGCGGACAGGCAATCGACGTTGCGCTCGGCTCAGGCGCCGGCTACGCCGACGCGCGCGCGGTGACCCGACGGGTGCAGAACGTGGCGACCAAAAACGGCGAGGTCGAATCTGTCTCCGACGGAGAGACGGAGGGGATCGGAGTGCGCGTCCTCGTCGACGGCGCCTGGGGCTTCGCCTGCGACCGCAGGCTCTCCGACGCGGGCGCACGCGAGGCGGCGGAGCGCGCCGTCGCCTTCGCGCGGGCAAGCGCCGGGAGGGCCGGCCGACGCAAGGTCGAGCTCGCGCCGGCGGCCGCCGGGCAGGGCGAGTACCGCACGGCCGCCGAGCGGGACCCGATCGACGTGCCGCTCTCCGAGAAGGTCGACCTCTGCCTGCGCGCGGAAGCAGGCATGAAGCACGAGGACGTCCAGATCACCGAGGCCAGCATTCGCGCCCAGCGGGAAGCACGGGTCTTCCGTTCATCCGAGGGCGCCGACATCCGCCAGGACTTCGTCGAGTGCGGCGCCGGGATCGACGCGCTCGCCGTGGCTGACGGACGGGTGCAGGTCCGGAGCTACCCGAGCGCGCACGGCGGGTCGAGCGCACAGGCCGGCTGGGAGTACGTGGAGCAGCTCGCGCTCGAGCGGGAAGCACCGCGTGTCGGAGAAGAGGCCGCCGCGCTCCTCCAGGCCGACCCCTGCCCCGCCGGCGTCACGACGGTCGTGCTGGACAGCGAGCAGATGGTCCTTCAGGTGCACGAGTCGGTCGGCCATCCGACCGAGCTCGACCGCGTCTACGGAACGGAGGCCGCCTACGCAGGCACGAGCTTCCTGAAGCCGGGCGATCTCGGAAGCCTTCGCTACGGATCCGAGCTCATGAACGTCACCGCCGACTCCACCACCCCCGGCGGCCTCGGAACCTTCGCCTACGACGACGAAGGCGTGCCCGCTGCCCGGCAACCGGTCGTCGAGGAAGGCGTCCTTCGAGGCTTCCTCTCCTCGCGCGAGACCGCCTCCATGATCGGGGCGGGCCACGGCGGCTCGATGCGAGCCGACGGGTGGAGCCGGATGCCCCTCGTGCGCATGACGAACCTCCATCTCGAGCCAGGGGAGGGGAGCTTGGACGATCTCCTCGCCGACGTTGACGACGGCCTCTTTCTCCAGACGAACAAGAGCTGGTCGATCGACGACAAGCGCCTCAATTTCCAGTTCGGGACACAGATCGCCTGGGAGATCAAGGGCGGCACGCTCGGCAAGATGCTCCGCGACGCGACGTACATGGGCGTCACCCCAGTCTTCTGGGCAGGACTGGACGCGGTAGCGGGCCCGGACGAATGGCAGCTCTACGGGCTCACGAACTGCGGCAAGGGCCAACCGGGACAGCACGCGCACGTCTCGCACGGAACCCCGGCGGGGCGCTTTCGCAACGTCCAGGTGGGCGTCCTGTCTTGAGCGCCGTGGCGGAACGGGCCCTCGAGC
>JAIBJP010000061.1 GCA_020029625.1 Actinomycetota bacterium
TGCGCTCGTGCTTGCGCCTCCGTGGCATTACGTCGGCGACTTTCTCGTGATCGAGTACTGGGCGGAGCCCGCCGCGGTCGAGGCCGTCCTTCCTCCCGGCCTCGAGCCGCATCCCGATCCGGGACGCTGTGCGGCGCTCTTCATCGACTGGCAATCGTGCTCCGACTCACGCGAGGAGCTCGACGACCCGGTCCGGAGCCAGTACCGCGAGTTCTTCGTCGTCGTGAACGCGCTGCTGGACGGCGACCCCGTGACGACGTGCCCGTACATCTGGGTCGACCGCGACTTCGCCTTGGCGCGCGGCTGGGTGCAGGGATTTCCGAAGAAGCTGGGCTCGATCCACATGACGCGCCATTTCCCCCTCCACTCGAACGCGGGGCCAGATCTGGCTGCGGGCGCCCGTTTCGCCGGCACGCTCGCGGCGGGCGATCGCCGTCTCGCGTTCGGGGCCGTGACGCTCGAGGGCGAGAGCGCCGAGGGGCCGACGCACAACGACCCTCCTCTCGTCAACGTGCGCCACTTCCCCCGCCTCGCCGCCGGGCGGCACGACGAGCCAGCCGTCCACGAGCTCGTGCGCGCGCGAAGCCGCGACCGCTCTATCTCTCCAATCTGGGAAGGAACAAGCGAGCTCGAGCTCTATCCGGCGCCGAACGAGGAGCTTGCCGCCCTCGCGCCGGTCCGGACCGGCAAGGGGTTCCGCTTCACCTTCGTGTACACGGTCGACGATCTCGAGACCGTGCGTGACTACACGCGCACCGAGGTCGCAGCAGCCACGGAGCCATGACCCGCGGAGCCATCGTCACCGGAGGCGGGACCGGTATCGGGGCCGCGATCGCGCGCCGTCTCGCCGCGGACGGATTCGCCGTCGCCGTCACGGGCCGGCGCCGGGAACCGCTCGACGAAGTCGCCGCGGAGACAGGCGCGCTTCCTGTCGTTGCGGACACGGGTAACCCCACTGACGCCCAGAAGGCTGTCGAGGCCGCGAAGAGCGCCTTCGGCCGGCTGGACCTCCTCGTCTGCAACGCGGGCATCGGCCTGGAAGGGACGGTTGAGGAACAGTCGCCAGAGGACTGGGACGCGGTGCTGCGCACGAACGTCACCGGGGCGTTCCTTGCCTGCCGGGCGGCGCTGCCCGAGCTCGTGCAGACGAAGGGGTCGATCGTGACCATCTCCTCCGATTCCGGACTGCGCGCGGGGCCTCGGTCGGCCGCCTACTGCACCGCCAAGGCGGGGCTCATCATGTTGACCCAGTGCATCGCGCTCGACTACGGGCCGCAGGGGGTGCGCGCGAATTGCATCTGCCCCGGATGGGTTCGGACCCCGATGGCCGACGGAGCGATGGATGAGTTGGGCGAGCTCCGGGGCGCGGACCGCGAGGGCGCCTACGAGCTCGTCTCTTCCCGCGTGCCGCTTCGTCGTCCCGGCAGTCCAGAGGAGATCGCCGCGGCCGTCGCGTGGCTTGCGTCCGAGGGGGCGGGGTTCACGACCGGCGCCGTGATTGCGATCGACGGGGGCAACAGCTTCGTCGACTCGAGTTCGATGGAGTTCGCTGTATGAGCGTCGCCGGAGTCGCTGTTTCGCCGGACCATTTCATCGGCGGTAGGCGCGTGGCGAGCGACGCCCGTTTCGAAGATCGCTCCCCGATCGACGAGCAGGTACTCGCCGAGGTCGCGCGGGGAGGCGTCCGTGAGGTGGAGCTTGCCGTCGAGGCAGCGTGCGCAGCTTTCGCGGACTGGGCCGCTCTCGGAGTCGCCGTTCGCGCCGAGCACCTCCGCCGCCTCGCCGATTTGGTCGACGCCAACGTCGACCGGATCGCGGCGGTCGAGTGTCTCGACATGGCCATGCTCGAGCGCTCCCTCCGCGCCCGCGTCATCCCGCGAGGCGCTCGCAATTTTCGCGCCTATGCGGAGCTCGCCGAGAGCTACAGGGAGCGGGTCTGGAGCTCGAACGGAACCTCGAATCGGGTTGTGCGCATGCCGGCGGGCGCGGTCGGTGTGATCACCCCGTGGAACGCGCCCTTCATGCTCTCGACGTGGAAGACCGCACCGGCGCTCGCCGCAGGGTGCACAGTCGTCCTCAAGCCGCCGGAATGGGCGCCTCTTTCCTGCTCGCTCCTGGCCGACCTGACAGAAGAGGCGGGCATCCCGCCCGGCGTCTTCAATGTCGTCCAGGGAATCGGCGAGGAAGCCGGCGCGGATCTGGTCGCAAACGGTCGCTTGCGACGCGTGAGCTTCACGGGCTCTTCGCAGACGGGTCAGCTGGTGGCAACCTCGGCTGCGCGGAACCTCGTGCCCTTCACGGCAGAGCTCGGCGGCAAGGGCCCGCTCGTCGTCTTCGCCGACGCCGACTTCGACGCGGCCGCCCAGAAGGCGGCCCTCCAGTACGACGACTCCGGGCAGAACTGCATGGCGGGTACTCGTCTCCTCGTCGAGGAGTCCGCCGCGGGCGAGTTTCTCGAGCGCTTTCACCGCGCTGTCGACGCCCACGTGCTCGGCGACCCCCGGGATGAAGCGACGACGATCTCGCCCCTCATTCATCGCGATCACCTCGCGCGCGTCGAGGGATTCGTCGACCGGGCGCGTGCGAACGGCGACCGCATCGTGCGCGGGGGCCGCGTGGCAGAGATCGGCGGGCTCTGGTACGAGCCGACTCTCGTCGAACCGCGCTCGAACGACTCCGAGATCGTCCAACAGGAAGTGTTCGGACCGGTCCTGATCTTCCAGACCTTCGGGACCGAGGACGAGGCGGTCGCGCTCGCCAACTCGACGCGGTACGGGCTTGCGGCGACGGTTTACACGTCATCAGCCGAGCGCGCCGAGCGGGTCGGACGGTCGATTCGGGCCGGGACGGTATGGGTCAACTGCTTTCTCGTGCGCGACCTGACGGCCCCGTTCGGCGGGATCGGCATCTCGGGAATCGGGCGCGAGGGTGGGGACTACGCGCTCGACTTCTACTCCGACCTGAAGACGCTTCAGATCCAGGAGGACTCGACTCGATGACCGTGCTCGACCGCGGCCCGCGACTCGAGGATGTCAGCCTCGAGAACGACGATTTCGCCAAGCACGTACCCCACGAGACGTTCGCGCTCCTGCGCCGTGAGGCGCCCGTCTGGTGGTACGACTGGCCGCTCGGCCGGGGCTATTGGTGCGTGACGAAGCACGCCGACGTCGTCGCCGTGTCCCGCGACACGAAGACGTTCACCTCCGAGCAGGGGGCGAACCTCGAGGACCTCGACGAAGAGCAGCGCGCGGCGCGCCAGTCCATGCTGGAGACGGACCCGCCGCGCCACACGCGGCTGCGCGGGCTCGTCGGCCCGCCCTTCACGCCGCGGGCGATCAAGGCCTACGAGCTCGTTTTGCGCGAGCTGACGGCGGCCGTGCTCGACCGCGCCTTGCCGCTCCGCGAGTTCGACTTCATCGAAGAGGTCGCCAAGCAGCTTCCCATCCGTGTGCTCGCCAGTCTGCTCGGCGCGCCCGACGAGGACACCGACCGGCTGATCGACTGGGGCGACCGCATGATCGGCAACACCGACCCGGAGCTCGCCGACGTGCTCTCGGACACCCCCGAGAGCGAGAAGTACCGGATGCTCCCGTTCCGCAGCCCGGCCTCGCTCGAGCTCTTCGAATACGCCCACCGGATCGCCGACGAGCGGCGCGGCGCGCCCACGGACGACCTCGTCAGCAAGCTCGTCAACGCCGAGATCGACGGCGAGCGCCTCACCGAGCGCGAGTTCGACACGATGTTCCTGCTCCTCGTCGTGGCCGGGAACGAGACGACGCGCCAGGCGATCGCCCACGGCATGCTGGCGCTGGCGGAGAACCGCGACCAGTGGCGGCGCCTCGCCGATGATCCGGAGCTCGTCTGGACAGCAGGAGCGGACGAGATCCTGCGTTGGTCGTCCCCTGTCCTCCACTTCCGGCGCACCGCGACCCGTGACGTCGAGGTCGGCGGACAGAAGATCGTGGCCGGCGACAAGGTCGTCATCTGGTACGTGTCCGCGAACTTCGACGAGGAGGTGTTCGCCGATCCCCTGCGCTTCGATGTTGGCCGGCGGCCGAACCCTCATGTGACCTTCGGAGGCGGCGGCCCGCATTTCTGCCTGGGTGCCCACCTCGCGAAGCTCGAGGTGCAGGTGATGTTCGACGCGCTCCTTCCGCGGCTCGCCGACATCGAGCTGCTCGGGCCCGCAGAGAGGATGCGAACAAACTTCACCAACGCGCTCAAGCGGATGCCCGTGCGCGTAACGGAGGCGTAGGAAAGCGCGTCTATGTCGGAGGCGCTCGTCAGCGCATTCCGCGGCTGCGTCGGCGAGTTCGCCACGGGGGTTACCGTCGTCACGGCCGACCATGAGGGGCTCCCGGCCGGTATGACGCTCAACTCGTTCACGTCGGTCTCGCTCGAGCCGCTGCTCGTCCTGGTCTCCCTCGGAAGCGGCTCGCGCACCCTCCACGCGACGAGCGCGAGCGGACGATTCGCGGTCAGCATCCTCAGCCGCGGGCAGCGGGACGTCGCGCTCGATTTCTCGGAGGCCGGCGCGCCGTTTCCCGCCATGCACGTAGCTCGCGACCGCGAAGGGTTCCTGCCCGTTTCAGGCGCAGCGGCGGTCCTGCGCTGCCACGTCGAGCGGATCGAGAGCGCGGGCGACCACGCTCTCGTAATCGGCGAGGTCGTCTCGATCGAGCACGGAGGCGGCGAGCCCTTGATCTTCCACCGGGGACGGTTCGGAGGCATCGAGCTCGACGCCGTCGTGCCGGCGGGGCACCCGATCGCGATCGACGAGGGAGCGGGGTGGTGAGCTTCGAGAGCGATGTCCGCCCGTTGTTTCGGCCGGACGACGCCGAATCCATGTCGTGGGCATTCGATCTCGCGTCCTACGAAGACGTCAAGGAAAACGCCGAGGCCATCTACGAGCGTCTCGCCGACGGCTCGATGCCCTGCGACGAGCCGTGGCCGGACGAGCACGTGCAGGTCTTCCGGGACTGGATGGACGCCGGAATGCCGCCCTAGCCGCTCGCGGCGGCGAACGCATCCAGAGCCGCCAGCGTGGCCTTGACCTGCTCGGGTATGAGAGGAATCTGTCTCACGAGCGGCGGGAAGAGGACCCACACCACCGAGCCGCCCATGTGGCGAATAACGGCCCGTCCGTCCGGGTCGACCCGAATGCGCTCGAAGTGGACGAGGCCCAGCCGCTCGGCGAGGTGAGCGTCCGAGCCGAGACGTTCCGCGAGCTGCCTGCCCGCCGCATCGTGGCGCTTCGCCCGAAAGCGCACGCCCCGCATTCGGACGAGGCCCTTCCCGCGTGCGGACAGCCCTCGAGTCCGGGGAAGCACCGGGTCGTCGGTCGAGATCTCGAGCGCGTAGTTGCCGCCCAGGATCTTCCCTTCCTGCGACATCCGCAGGCGTACGGGCGAGCGGCCGCCAGGCGAGCGAAGCCGGGCCTGGAGGGGGCTCAGCCGCTCGGCTTCGGAGTACCCCGCCCTGCCGAAACGATCGATTGCGTCGTCGAGTACAGAGACCGCACGCTGGCGCGCAGGTCCCTGGAACTGCGTCCACCGGCTACTCATCAGACGATGCTCCAGTTAGAGAGCGTCGGCGTACTCGCGCAGCTCCCAGTCGGTCACGGCGAGTCGGAAGCGCCGCCACTCGTTGCGCTTGATCGTGACGAAGGCCTGCACGAACTGCTCACCGACCGCCGCGCGCGTGAACGAATCGGCCTCAAGTGCGTCGAGGGCCTCACCCAGCGAGAGCGGCACTGTCTCCCGCTCGACCGGCGGCTCATACACGCGCTCGGTGGGAGGGCCCGGATCGAGCCGCCTCTCGACTCCGTCGACGCCCGCGAAGATGTGGACGGCGGACGCGAGGTACGCGCTCGCGCTGCCGTCGCCGAGCCGCGACTCCAGCCGCGCCGCCTCGCCTCGCTCGGCAGGAATTCGCACGCAGACCGAGCGGTTGTCCGTGCCCCAATCCACGAAGTAGGGCCCGAGCTCCTGCGCCACGAAGCGCTTGTATGCGTTTACGGTGGGAGCGCAGACGGCCGTCATGCCCCGCGCGTGCGCGAGGAGGCCGCCAAGAAACGCATGGGCGTCGTCGGAGAGGCCCAGCTTGCCTTGCGGATCATCGAAGAAGTTCCTGCCTCCGCCCCAGGCGGAGAAGTGGAGGTGGTAGCCCGACGTCCCACCTCCCTCCGTCGGGCGGCCGATGAAGGTTGCGACGAGGCCGTGGATCGCAGCGGTCTCTTTGACTGCGAGCTTCAGCAGGTGCGCCTCGTCGGCAGCTGTGAGTGCATCCGCGAAACGTGTGTTGATCTCCCACTGCGAGGGGTCGTACTCATGGTTCACGCAGACGAACGGGAGCCCGAGCCCGCGGACGTTGTCCTCCATCTGACGGACGACACCGCCGGGATCGGCCCGCGCGTCCATCCGATAGACGAGCCCGGGCGTCGGCTGGTAGGGCTCCAGTCGGCGTTCCGGAGTCCAGCGCAGCAGGAAGAACTCGAGCTCGTGGCCGACGGAGATGCGAAGGCCCTTGCCCTCGGCGGCGGCGATCGCTCTGCGCAGGATGTTGCGGGGGTCGGTTTCGAGGGGCTTCCCGTCGAGACGGCAATCGGCGAGGCAGATGGCCGTCTCTCGTTCCCACGGAACGATCCGGAGAGTCTCCAGATCGGGAATGACCTGCATGTCGCGGAAGTTGACCTCGTCCCGAATCCCGGTCCCGTCGGGCATGACCCCCGCATGGTCGATGGCGAAGACCGACACGCAGAAGTTGAGCCCTTCCTCACACGCTCGCTCGAGCACGTCCAGCGGAATGACCTTGGCCCGCGTCGTGCCGATCAGATCGGCGTAGTGGACGCGGACGCGAGTGACGCCCGCCTTCGCGAGTTCGCGAAGCCGGTCGTCGGCCATCAGCGCAGGTCGTGGGGTAGGTGCGGCCCGCCGGGCTCGACCGGCGGCGGGAGCTCCTCCTCGATCATCTCCGTCTCACGCTGGATCTCGGCGAGCGGCACCGGCCGGAAGATCGCGCCTAGGCTCTTGTATGCGTACAGGTTGTAGACGAGCGAGAACGCCGCGGCGACCACCAGGAAGATCAGCCACCGGTAGTAGATCGAGTTGGACTCGACGCCGGGCGGAGCGATCTTGTATGCCGCCAGGGCGAGCAGGCCGGCACCCAGGAATTGCGGTATCGGCACGAAGGGCGAGCGGTAGGGCCGATGCGCATTCGGCTCGCGCCAGCGCAGCGTCACCACCGAGAGGTGGATCAGGAAGTACGCGGTCACCCAGCCGAGCACGCCGGCGAGGATGAGCTTGAGGAAGCCGGCTCCTTCGGCGGCGCCGAACGCGTTCATCAGGATCGGGATCAGCGTGATGACGACGATGCCGACCCACGGGGCGCGGGTCGCCGGGATCAGCCAGGCGAAGGGCGACGGGAGCTGCCTCGTCAGAGCCATGCCATAGAGGATCCGGGGCACGCCTGCGACCACGGCGTTGAGCGTGCCGATCGACGCTCCGATCACGACCAGGCCGAGCCACCATTTGCCGGCCTCTCCGAAGATGGCGGTGCCGACATCGACCGGGAGCGTCGGGGCAAGCGTCCCGAGCACGTCTCCCGGCACGTAGCGCGCCGCGCCGAGGCCGTAGAGCACGACGGGGACTGCGATCAGCCCCAGGCCGATGAAGATGCCGAACGGGATGTCTCGGGCCGGGTTTTTCAGCTCCTCGGCGAGCGGGCAGGTGTACTCGACGCCGACGAAAGTGAAGATTGCGATGCCGAGCAGAGCCGAGAGGAGGCTCCAGGTGAGGTCGAATTCCGGCAGCGCACTGCCGATCGGGTCGGTTGTGCCGGCCCCGGCGAGCCCGACGATGCCGACCACGAGGAGCGAGGCCGCCACGGCGAAAGTAAGAAAGATCTCGACGGCCGCGAACGGCCTGATCCCCAGCAGGTTGATCGCCGCGATGAAGACCATAAAGATCGCCGCCCAGAGCTTGTAGTCCCCGGGCGCCCCCAGCACGTCTGCGGTTACGAGGCTGGAGACGAAGTTCTCGGCGGTTCCGGGGAAGAGCTGGACCGCGACGTACCCGACTCCGACCGTGAGCGTGGCGAAGAAGGGCCCGAGCCCGGCCCGGACGTACTCGTTCATCGAGCCCGCCTTCGGGATCATGGTCGCGAGCTCCGAGAAACTCATGCTCGCGAAGATCATCGTGATGAAGCCGATCGCGAGCGCGATCAGCCAGACCCAGCTAGCGAAGAAGCCGCCGGCAACCGTCGCCAGCACGCTCGACGCGACAATCAGGCTGAACGTCGTCCCAATCGCGGTCGGTAGACCGACAGCCCGACGTTCCAGAGTGATCTCAGGTGCCCGCGCTGCCATGTGCCCTCCAGTGTCCGTTGGACCGACCCACCTTTTCTGCCGACCCCTGCCGCCTCATCTCGGGTACGAAGTGGAGAATCCGCACGTCCAGTCGCAGATCGTCGCCATTTGCGCCACAGGCCTTCTTGTATTCAAAATGCAGATCGGCAGTATGAGGCCACGGACCCGGAGATTTCAAGCGACGTGCACCCGCGGCCGCGAGTGAGAAGCCACGGCCTCCACCACTAAGGCACAGGTGGACCCGCCGCTTCCACTCGCCGGCCAGACGGCTCTCGTGACCGGCGCCGCACAAGGTCTCGGCTATGCCGCTGCCGCCCGCCTCGCCGCCGAGGGGGCCCGCGTCGCTCTTCTAGACCGCGATGGAGAGAGGCTCGGGGCCGCAGCCGACGCGCTCGGCGCCCAGGGTTTGACCGTTCTTCCTCATACGGTCGACCTCACGGACGAGGAGGGGGTCCGGGCGGCGGTCGCGGCCGTCCTCTCCGCCGAGGGCCGGATCGACGTGCTCGTGAACAACGTCGGCATCTATCCGCACCGCCCGTTCGAGGAGCTGACGTACGCCGAATGGCGCCACGTCTTCGCAGTGAACCTCGACAGCGTCTTCCTCTGCACGCACGCCGTCTATCCAGCCATGCGCGAGCGCGGCTACGGACGCATCGTCAACGTCTCGTCGTCGACGTTCTTCATCGGCTATCCCGGGCTGGCGGCCTATATCGCGAGCAAGGGCGGCATCATCGGCTTCACGCGTGCTCTCGCGAGCGAAGCGGGGCCGCACGGCATTACCGTCAATGCTGTGACTCCGGGCCTGATCGCAACCGAAGGCGTCCTCGGCGGAGAGGAAGCCGGCCTCTTCGACGAGATCGTTCCCCAGCAGGCGCTCCCGCGCCGGGGCGAGCCCGACGACATCGCCGAGTGCATCGCCTACCTCGCCAGCCCGGCGGCAGGCTTCATCACGGGACAGACGATCAACGTCGACGGCGGACACCGCTTTCACTAGAGATGATTGATCGAAAATTGACCGGAAACCGTGGCGGCGGCGGCTGACGCTCCTGACACATCGCCTGAGACCACGCTCGTTCCTCGCCCGTACCCGTCAGGTACGGGCTGCGGATGATCGCGGCCTCAGTCTCGGTCAGGAACGCCCCCGCCGGCACCACACTTTCCGATCAACCATCTAGACGAGGAGAGACGTGAACGAGAACGAGAAACCAGTCGCCCCCTACATCGCGGTCGGGCTCTCGACCGTCGTCCACGGGGTCGGCGAACGAAAGCACATCAAGCGCAACCTGTCCGTGATCGAGGACGGGATCCACGCGGCGATGTCCGTGATCGGGATCAACATGCCGGTGCGGGTGATCGCGCTCGCCGAGGGAGCCCTGACCGGCTTCACGGACGAGGCCTTCGACATCCCTCACGTCACGGCCGCGCGAGACCTCTTCATCGACATTCCAGGGGAGGAGACGGAG
This sequence comes from Actinomycetota bacterium, assembly GCA_020029625.1. Classification (GTDB taxonomy): domain Bacteria; phylum Actinomycetota; class Thermoleophilia; order Gaiellales; family Gaiellaceae; genus JAIBJP01. The sequence continues at coordinate 9,829 of JAIBJP010000061.1, forward strand.
GTGCTCGCCGGGCTCGCCCGCCGGTACGACGTCTATCTCCTCGTCCAGTGCAAGGCGCGCTGGCCAGAGGTCATGGCAGACCGCTATTTCAACATGCTCTTCGTCATCTCGCCGCAAGGCGAGGTCGTGCACCGCGCGGCCAAGAACCACCTCTGGTGTCGCGAGCGCTCCTGCACCCCGCACGACGTCTACGATCGCTGGGTCGAGCTGTTCGGCGACGGGATCGATGCCTTCTACCCGGTCCTGCGAACCGACGACATCGGCAACCTCGGGACGATCTGCTGCTCGGACGGCGAATAC
>JAIBJP010000062.1 GCA_020029625.1 Actinomycetota bacterium
AGCGTGTGCACGGTGTTCGAGCGCAGCGGATGCTCCTCCGTGGCTCGCGCGGTCCCGTCGTAGAGAGCCTCGTAGATCCGCGCGGGGTGGAGCGGGAAGTGCTCGCCGACGCGGCAGTAGTAGACGGCGATACCCGTGTCCTGGCACACGAGCGTCTGCTGGTCGTCCGCAATGTCGACGTTCTTGATGATCGTGTCGAGGACACGCTGTCCGGGCGTCGAGGTCTCGCGCTCGCGCGCGTCACGGATCGCGTCGCGAAGATCCTGCGGGATGTCCTTGAGCGCCCAGACGTAGAGATACGCGGCAGCGTCCTCCACTGCCCTCTGGACGTCGGTGGCTACGACGCTCACGCCGCGGCCCTTTCCGCGGCGGCGCGGCCGGCGCGCCGCCCGAAGACGCAGCACTCGAGCAGCGAGTTCCCCATCATCCGGTTGCGGCCGTGCGTGCCCCCGGCGATCTCGCCGCAGGCGAAGAGGCCTTCGACCGTCGTCTCGCCGCGCTCGTCGATCCGCAGGCCTCCGTTCTGGTAGTGGAGCACCGGGTAGGTCAAGATCGGCTCGCCGAGCGGGTCGATGCTCGCGGATCGGTAGCGGTGCAGCATGTAGGGAAGGGAGATCTCGGCGTCTCGCTCGGGGATCCGCGTGGTGTCGAGGAGGACGGCGGGGCGGCCGTCCGGCGTCTCCACGCCCTTCCCTTTCTCGACCTCGTCGAAGATCGCCCGGGAGACTTGGTCGCGAGGCCCGAGCGAGTCTGTGAACTCCTCGCCGTCGGCGTTGAGCAGAACTGCGCCGTAGGCGCGCGTCGTCTCCGGAATCGAGTAGCCCTGCATGTTCTCCGGCCAGGCGCCGCCATTCGGGTGGTACTGGAGCGCATCGAGGTCGCGGGCCTCGGCGCCGAGCTCGAGGGCGAAGCGGGTGGTCTCGCCGGTCGCGCCGGGGTGGTTGGTGGAGAACTCTCCACGCTCCTTCGCCTCCCGGTAGCAGCGGCCCCCGGCTGCGAGGACGACTGCACCGGCCTCGATGACGTGGTCGCCGCAGCGAGCCCGCCAACCGTTCTCGATCTCTTCGAGCGAGGTCAGCGGCGACTTCGGGAACGTCTGCGCGCTCGAAGCCTCGAGGGTCTCGCGCAGCGCCTTCGTGATTGCCAGACCAGTCTGATCTCCCACTTGGAGGAGACGCTTGCGGCTCGCGCCTCCGCAGCGGGCGAGACGGTAGCCCCCATTCTCCTTGGTGAACTCGACGCCGTTTTCCTCGAGCCAGTGAATCGTGTCGGGGGCCTCTGAGGTGAGAATTCCGACGAGCTGCATGTCGGCGGTCTCGTGCGAGCTCTTCCAGACGTCCGCGGCGTGCAGCTCGGGCGAGTCGTCCCCGCCGAAGGCCGCCTGGATCCCGCCCTGGGCCTTCGCGGAGTTGCAGGACTGGAGCGCGCCTTTCGTCGCGAGGGCGACTCGCGCCCCGGCGCGTTCGGCGGACACGGCGGCGGCCAGGCCCGAAGCGCCGCTCCCGATGACGAGCACGTCGAAATGAGCTGTCTCGGCCACGGGCGGATAATACCCCAATCCGCTAATTCAAGCCATTAGAACTGCTTATGCCGTGATCAAGAGATTCCCTGGCCGGGCCGATAGGAGCACCAATGCGCAGCCTCAGCCTCGTGTCGCTCCTCGTCACGCTGGTCGTCGTTGCGTTCTTGTGGACGCGGTCTGCCCAAGAAACGGGACTCGCGCCTTCGGACGCCCCGAGCGACGCCGCAAAGGTGGCGGCCGCGTTCAGCCTCCAGCAGGCCGCGCCCGCGCTCGTAGCGTGGCGCTCGACGAGCGGAACCTTTGCCGGTGCGAGCCTCCCCGCGTCGAGCGGAGTGACAGTCGTCCGCGCGGATGCAGCCTCCTATTGCCTGCAGGCGGGCGCGGGCCCGAACGTCCAGCACCTCACCGGCCCGGAGGGCAACGCGCCGGTCGACGGCCCTTGTTAGCCCCGGGGTCCCGCTAGACGCCGAGTCCGCCGAAGACGGCGAACGGGTTGCTCGGAGCGACCTCCCAGACGAGTCCGCCGCCCGGTTCGACCGCGATCCTCGCTCCCTCCGGCGCCTCTCTCTCGAGGCGCTCGGCGAGGGCGCGGGCGTCGTCCTCGTTGACCGCTCCCGCGAGCAGGAACGTGTACCGCCGCACGACCGGAATCCCTTCGGATTCGAGCCGCTCGGCCAGGGCCAGGGTGTCCTCATGAGACGCGAGCTCGACGCGCACCTCCCACTCCGACCGGCCCTTTTCGAGCGACTCGGCGGCTTCGCGCTCCTGTAGGCGTTCGTGCTCCGCCTCTAGCTGTTCCTCCGTACGAGGCATCGGTATTGAAGGGTCCTTCCAGGCCTGCTCGACTGGATGCCAGCGCTCGAGCGCGGTGAGCGCGGAAAGGCCCTCACTCTCGATTCGCGCGGAGACCGTCTGGTGCACCGCGCGCGCTCGCTCCCCGGCGTCCGTGTAGAGAAATACGCGAGGCCCGTCGCGACTGACGACCACCCGGTCACCCAGCCGCTCGCGCTCCTCGGCTTCGAGCTCGAGCGCCGCCAGCCTCTCGGCGAACTGCGTCCCATCGCCCTCGTCGTCGAAGTCGACCGTCACGCGCCAGTCGTCGCTCATCCCGCCAGGAAGCCTAGCGCGCCGCTACCAGACGCTTCGATAGAGCTCGGCGATCTCTTCGGCGCTCGCGGGACGCGGGTTGGCCTTCGCACCCCGCCGCTCGGCCGCCTCCGTTGCCACCTCGTCCAGCTCGTTCTCGGGCACGCCGAGGTGGCGAAGGAGCGTGAAGCCCGCGAGCCTCGCGAGCTCCTCGACCCGACCGACAGCGTCGTGCGTGGCCATCGCCTCGCCGAAGCGCTCGATTTCGGCGCCCGCAACCGGCTGGTTGAAGCGAAGCGCCGGAGGAAGCGAGATGGCGCTCAGCGCCCCGTGGGGAAGCCCGTAGCGGCCACCGAGCGCCTGCGCCATCGCGTGCCCAAGGCCGAGCCCCGCGCCGGCGAGCGCGGCTCCCGCGTGCATCGCGCCCTCGAGCAACCGTCGGCGCCCTTCGACGTAGTCGCCATCGGCGAGGACGAGCGGGAGCGACGCCGATATGAGTTTCGCGCCTTCGAGCGCCTGCTCGTCCGCCTCGTCGTTTCGTCCTTCGACGTAGAGCGCCTCGGCCGCGTGCGCGAGGGCGTTGAGGGCGGTGCCGCCCGTCTCCCCGGGCGGAAGCCCGAGCGTCAGCTCCGGTTCGTAGACGATCCCCGCGAGCCGCGCCCCGCCGCCGCCGGCCTTGACGCGGCGCTCCTCGTCGCGAATCCCGAAGCCGGGAGTCCACTCGGCTCCCGAGTACGTGGTCGGAACGGAGACAACCGGCAGCCCGGTTCGCGCGGAGACGGCCTTCGCCGTGTCGATCGCGCTGCCGCCGCCGACGGCCAGGATCCCGTCGACCCCCTGGGCAGCCTCGGTGACCTGCTCGACGACCTCGACCGGCGTGTGCGGCTTGACGCCGTAGAACGAGTCAGCGGCGGGCAGCTCGAGCTCGCGCCAGCGCTCGCTCGTGACGAGGAAAGGGCGCTCGATGCCCAGCTCCTCGAGGAGCGGCCCGAGCTCGGCGAGACCCCAGCGAACGACTACGAGAGCCTCTCTTTGGCGAAGGAGAGAAAGGCTTCCGCGGCCCGAGTCGCAGACCGGCCGCGAGCGCGAACGATGTAGATCTGCCGCGCGGGCTCCACCCCTTCCACCTGGGCCGCCGCGAGCCTCCCCGCCGCCAGCTCGCCCTCGATCGCAGTGCGGGAGATGAAGGCCACTCCGTAGCCGGCGGCCACGGCGCTCTTGACGGACTCCTGCAGACCGAGCTCGAGCTTCGGCTCGACACCGCGCAGGCGAAGCCCGGCGCGGCGGAGCTCCTCCTCGACGACCTGCCGTACCCCCGCTCCCTCCTGCATCACGATCAGGGTCTCCTCCTTGAGCTCCTCGAGGGAGATCGTTCCCCCAGCGGCATCGTGACCCGGCGGGACAGCGAGCACGATCTCGTCCCGGACGAGCGGCTCGAACTCGAGCGAGCGGTGGCGACGAAGCGCGCCGACGACGCCGAGCTCGAGCTGGCGGTCGACCACGCGGTCGATGACGGTCTGCGTGTCCCAGATCGAAAGCGCGACGTGAAGATCCGGATGCTCGCGCTGAAACTCGCAGAGCAGGAGCGGGACGAGGTGTGCGCCAGGACCCGTGGAAGCGCCGATGGCGAGCGTCCCGGTCAGACGCCCGTCGTCCGCGCTGACCTCGTCGAGGAGCTGTTCCTCGAGCGCGAGCATGCGCTGGGCGCTCCCGTACAGACGCCGGCCGGCCTCGGTCGGCTCGACCCGCCGCCCTGATCGGTCGAGCAGCGACTGGCCCAGGCGCTGCTCGAGCGCACGGACCTGGAGGCTCACCGCCGGCTGCGTGACCCCGAGTTGCTCGGCCGCCTGTGAGAAGCTCTTCTTCTCGACGACGGCGCAGAAAGCCTGCAGCTGGCGTGTGTCCATGTTGGTTCTTTCTCAGTCGGACTGGACCGACATGCGTTGAGGTATAAGGGAAGCTTATCTACGTCATGGCGGAAGCCTGCCAGGCTTCCGCCTCGGTCCAACACGGCTAACCTCCGCCCTGCGTTGAAAGTCGCTCGATCCGCTGCCGCTGCAGCCGTACTCTTGGCGGCCGGCTGCTCGGGTTCGTCGGAGCCGGACGCGGGCCGGACTGCTGAAACATCGCTCACGTCGACTCCTTCCTCCTCCACGGCGTCCACGACGACGGCTCCCTCTGCCCCGCCTTCGACGTCGACCGCTTCGTCTCCGACGCCGATACCCAGAGGGACGCTCGCGGTCAGGCCCCTTCGGTCGCTTCCGCCACAAGAGAAGCTGCCGGCTTTCAGGGCAATCAAGATTGCCGGGGCGAATTACCCTGCCGGGCTCGCGGCCGCTCCAGACGGACGCATCTTCTTTTCAGAGCTGTGGGGCGGAAAGATCCGAGTGATTCGCCGGGATGGAAGCCTCGATCCGAAGCCGTGGGCGGACGTCAACGCGAAGTTCGGGATCCGGTGGGTGGAGTTCTTCCACGGCGGCCTCTCCGGCATTGCCTTCGATCCAGCGTTCGCGCGCAACCACTTCGTCTACGTCGTGACTCAAGTGCCGGACAAGAAGACAGGTTTTGCCAAGAAGTCGCTGATCGTTCGGTTCAAGGAGGTGAAGGGGCGCGGAAGGTCGCCACGGATTCTTCTCACCATTCCGGCAAGCAAGTTCGACAACACGTACAGCCTCGTCGTCGGCCCAGATGGAATGCTGTACATCCCTTCAGGCTTCCTGGGGAGTAGTCGGGGCAAGGGAGCAGATCCACTCGGCGATCTGCGCGGCAAGATCCTGCGTGTGACGCTGGATGGAAAGGCCCCCGGAGACAATCCGTATGGCTTGCAGGCCCCCCGCGTCTGGGCGACCGGGTTCAAGAACACCTTCGACCTTGCGTTCTTCCCGCGGGGAGGCGTCGCCATTGGGGGCGACAACGGAACGGTTGGTCACGACGAGATCAATTTGCTGATGCCCGGTCACAATTATGGGTACCCGAAGCATGAGGGTTTCACGAGGATTCGCAGGCTGATGCCGCCGATGCTCGATTACGGGTCCGACTCCACGGCACCCGTCGGGATCATCTACTACCGAGGCCGGCGCTACCCCGCCCTCCGAGGACGGTTTCTGATGTGCGAGAACCATGGCAGGGGGATGCTCGCACTTCGAATCGATCGCTCCGATCCCGTCAGGTTGCGTCGCCTGACACCGGTCGTTCAAGAGTGCACGTTGGACATCGTTCAGACGGCTGACGGCTCCATCGTGTTCAGCGACGCAGCAGCCATCTACCGCCTCGCGCCGGCTTAGCTCGAGCTCGAGTCCTCGGGACGTGAGCGGTTCCCTAGACTCCGAGCGACTTGCGGGTCTGGGTGGACATCACGGCGCCGGCCCACGTGCTGGTGTTCAGGCCGCTGATCCAGCTCCTGCGCGAGCGCGGAGACGAGGTCGAGGTGACCGCGCGAGAGTACGCGCAGACCGTTCAACTGCTCGAGCTGCACGGCATCGAGGCGGAGCTGATCGGGCGCCACGGCGGTCGCTCGCGCCTGGGCAAGCTCGGCACGATGGTGACCCGCATGGCGGGCCTGCGCCGCTGGGCGCGCGGTCGGCGCTTCGATGTGGCGCTGGCGCACGGATCCCACCACCTCACGCTCACGGCGCGCATGCTCGGCATTCCGAGCTCGACGACCTTCGACTACGAGTTCGCCACGGTTCAGCACCAGCTGGGCTGCCGCGCCGCGAACGTAGTCGTCGTTCCGGATTCGATCCCGCCTGCTCGGCTCGAGCGCTACGGCGTCCGGCCGCCCAAGTTGCGCCAGTACCCGGGACTCAAAGAGGAGTACTACCTCGGGGACTTCGAGCCGGATCCTGGCGTCCTCGAGCCGCTCGGCCTCGATCGCGACGGAGACCGCGTCCTGGTCGTCGTCCGAACGCCGCCGGACATCGCGCTCTACCACCGCGGATCGAACCAGCTCTTTTCACAGGTGCTCGACGACCTCGGCCGAAGGGGCGAGGTCCAGGCCGTGGTCCTCCCGCGCACCCCAGAACAGCGGGACTTCGTGCGCGGGCTCGACCTGCCTTCGGTCGTCGTTCCGGACCGCGCGGTCGACGCCCAGAGCCTCATCGCGCTTTCCGATCTCGTCGTGTCCGCCGGGGGGACGATGAACCGCGAGGCCGTCGCGCTCGGAGTCACGGTCTATACGACGTTCGCTGGGCGGCTGGGCGGCGTAGACGAGGCGCTCATCCGCGAAGGGCGGCTGCGGCCGCTGACCGATCCACGCGCGCTTGAACTGAGCAAGCGCGATGGAGACGCGGGCCGCGTTCGCCGCGACCCGCGTCTCATGCTCGAGCTCTTACTGCCAGTCTAGGTACCCGGGATGTAGACGGCCATGAGCTGACCGTCCTCGCCGGTTGAGCTCCCGGGCACGAGCGAAGGCCCAGGTTGGGGCGCTGTCTGCCGGTGTGCCTGAACGTCCATCAACCACCAGCCCTCACCGAAGAACGTCTGGGCGTTGATGACGCCCGACGATTCCCACTCACCCGGCCGGAGAGGCGGAGTGGTGTTCGGCCGCGCGACGGGCCTGAGCGACCCGGTCTTGATGCCGTAGACGAGCACGCGACCGTAGCCCGAGTCGTTGGGGCGGCCGAGCACGGTCGGTGCCGGGCCCCGGTGCTCGGAGTTGCGGTCCTCTTGAATCACAACCGCCTCGGTCGAGGTGTCGATGTTGTCGGGGTTGATGAGGTCATCGGGACCCTCCCCGTCGAGCAGAAGCGTCAGCGATGCGTTGGTCGGGTCGGACGGGTCGATATCGAGCTGATAGAGACGACCCTTGACCGTCTCCGAGCCAAGCTTGCCAGTGTCGGCGATATACACGCGGCCGGGCCGCTGCTGCGCGGCGGCCGCGTCCTCGAGGCGAGAGAACTTGAACGCGCCCTTAGCCAAGGAGGCCGCCTCTAGCGCACCTCCGTTCGCGTTCTCCGCCTGCGTGACCGGCACGAAGTGGCCGTCGATCGTCCCGCCCTTGGCGATGTCGTTCGACGAATCGGCCGTTCCGTCAGCCTTCCAGACGTAGAGAGATCCCTGAGTCCCCGAGATTGCGCCCTCCCACGTCTTCGCGATGTACGCGTACAGATACGCGTTGAATGCGGGCGGGTCGCGGAAGTCATCGTCCGTCGTGAGGAAGAAGGCGTCGGAGAGCCGCTCCACAGGCAAGACGTTCTCGTGCAGGACATGGCCGAAGTGTTCTGTCTCGACCCACTCCCCGGTCACCGCGTTCATCGCAATCGAACTGCCGTCATGCCCGGATACCGGGACGTCCTCCTCACCGGTGAAGTACCAGGGGACACCGTTTAGGACCTCGAGCGCCGCCGAACAGAAGCGCGCGAACCCCTCGCTTCCCGTGAACGGGTAACTGGCCTCGAGCACGCTGCGCGAATCGCGATCGATTCGGAGTCGCGAGATGCGCGAATAGACGTTGGGCGGAGCCGAGGGCTCGAGCTCATGGTTCATCAGAACCTCAATGGCCTTCGACCCGTCCTTGTAAGCGCCGAGACCGTCCGGGATACCGGACATCTGATAGCCGCCGACTACGTCTCCGGTGGACAGGATCGGGTCGACAATGACCCCGTTCCCAGGTGTCCACGGAACCAGGTACGCGGGCTTCGCCGTCTTGAAGCCCGTCGGCGTCGCCGTTGTCGAACCCGACGCCGTCGCCAGGCCAACCAAAGCGACCGCGAGGACCAAAAGCAATCGCTTACGCATAGAACTCCCCCTTTCCCGTGATCTCTCCGGGGCAGTATCTCGTAGCGACGGCCCCGGGTCTAGCGCGGCCTAAACCGTCTCGGGCTCTCGCTCGCCTTCGCGGATGCGACGAGGGGAGCGCACCATCGCGCCGAGGCGATTGACGACCTCGACTGGCTCGCCCGCTTCGACGAGGCGCTCGAGCTCGGCGAGCTCCTCTTCCAGCCAGTGAGGATCGACCGGCTGCGTGGCGCACCGCAGGATCTTCGGATGGGAGGTCGGCACGGCGTTCTCGCCGTCCCCCCAAAGCTCCTCGTGCAGCTTCTCGCCCGGCCGGACGCCGATGAACTCGATCGCAATGTCGCGCTCCGGCTCCTTCCCGGACAGGCGGATCATGTTGCGGGCGAGCTCGATGATCTTCACAGGGGTCCCCATGTCCAGGACGTAGACATCGCCGCTCTCGCCGATCGCGCCCGCCTGGATGATGAGCTGCACGGCCTCGGGAATGGTCATGAAGTAGCGCGTCATGTCCGGGTGGGTGACGGTGACCGGCCCGCCGCGCGCGATCTGGCGCCGGAAGAGCGGGATCACGCTCCCCGACGAGCCGAGCACGTTGCCGAAGCGCACCGAGATGAAATGCGTGCCGTTCTGCTCGCGGGCCGCCGCCGCCTCCACGATCCATTCGCAGACGGCCTTCGTCTGCCCGAGCACGTTCTTCGGATTGACGGCCTTGTCAGTCGAGACGAGGACGAACCGTTTCGCTCCCAGCTCGGAGGCGACGTCCGCGACAACCGAGGTGGAGAAGATGTTGTTCCGCGCGGACTCGAGCGGATTCGCTTCCATGAGCGGCACGTGCTTGTAGGCCGCGGCGTGGAAGACGACGCCGGGGCGGAAGCGCTCGAACAGCCGGCGCATCTTCACGCGGTCCTTCACGTCGGCGAGAACGGAGACCGTGGACGGGTAGCTGCGCTCGAAGGTGAGCTCGCGCTCGATCTCCACCAGCGCGTTCTCGCCGTTGTCGACGAGCACGATTCGCTCGGCGCCGACCGCCGCGATCTGGCGGCAGAGCTCCGAGCCGATCGAGCCGCCTGCGCCCGTCACCAGCACGGTCTCGCCCGTGAGGTACGAGGCGATCGAGGCGAGGTCGAGCTCGACTGCTTCTCTTCCGAGGACGTCCTCGACCTGTACCTCGCGGAGCTGGCGGGAAAGGTTGAGGTCGCCGCTGATGAGCTCGTAGACGGCGGGAAGGGTCTTCACGGGGACGCGCGCGTCACGGCAAGCGTTGACGATCTTCTGGCGCGTCTCTCCGGCAGCGGACGGGACGGCGATGATGACCTCGTCCGGCCGGTTGTCGGCGATGAGGGCGGCGAGATCGTCCGTCGTCCCGAGCACGCGCACGCCGTGGACGCGAAGGTTCCTCTTCCGAGTGTCGTCGTCGACGAGCCCGATGGGCGTGTAGCCGAGCGTCCGGTTCTTCTGCATCTCGCGCAGGATGAGCTGGCCCGCGTCGCCCGCCCCGACCACGATGACTTCCTTTCCACGCGCGACGAACCCCTTGCGGCCGGGCCGCTCCATGAGTGTGCGCGCGAGCAGCCGCACGCCCGTGACGAGGGCCAGGAGCAGCAGCGTGTCCATGATGAGGACCGAGCGCGGCAACCGCACGTTCTCGACCGGCTCGACGAGGTAGATGACGACAAAGACGAGAAAAGAGGCGAGGACGACGCC
>JAIBJP010000063.1 GCA_020029625.1 Actinomycetota bacterium
GAAGATCGGCGGGACGATGCATCTCGCGCTCGGCTCGGCCTTCCCGCAGGCCGGCGGGGCGAACACGTCCGGGCTGCACTGGGACATGATCTGCGACCTCCGCGCGGACGGCGAGGTCTACGCCGACGGAGAGCTGATCTGGAAGGCGGGGCGCTTCCTCGGGGAGGCCGTCACGGAAACCGCAGAGCCTGTCGAGGCTGCCGAGCTTGGCTGATTCGCGGCTCGAAGGCCTGGCCGAGGTCCTCGTCAACTACTCGACGGGCGTCGAGCCCGGAGACATCGTCCTGCTCGAGACGACTCCGCTTGCGGCGCCGCTCCTGCGGGAGCTTCATCGCCGGGTTGTCGGCGCGGGCGGCCATCCGCATGTTCGCATCGGGCTCGACGGCGCAGCCGAGGCGCTGCTGTCACAAGGGTCGGACGAGCAGATCCAGTGGGTGAACCCGATGCGAACTGAGGATTTCGAACGCGCCGATGTCCGCATCGCAATCGAGGCCAGCTCGAACACGCGTGAGCTCACCGGGATCGATCCGGCTCGCCAGGCGCGCTACTCGGTGGCCAGGGAAAGCCTGCGCGAGCGATATCTCGAACGGTCGCGGAACGGGGAGCTGCGGTCCGTCGTGAGCGCATACCCGACGACCGCGTCCGCGCAGGACGCCGAGATGTCCCTCGACGACTACGAGGACTTCGTCTACCGGGCGGGCTTCCTCGATCGAGACGATCCTGTGGCGTCGTGGCAGGAGCTCGGCGAGCGGCTGGACCGGCTGAGCGCGTGGCTGAGCGAGCGCGTGGAGATCCGGGTTGTCACCGAGGGCACCGACCTGACTCTCGGAGTGGCCGGCCGGACCTGGATTCCCTGCGACGGGATGGAGAACTTCCCTGACGGGGAGGTGTTCACGGGGCCCGAGGAGTCCAGCGTCGAAGGCTGGATCTCCTTCACCTATCCGGCGACCTTCGGCGGGCGAATCGTGCGCGGAATCGTCCTGCGCTTCGAAGGCGGCGAGGTCGTCGAGGCGCACGCCGACGACGGGGAGCCCTTCCTCCGCGAGATGCTGGCCATGGACGACGGTGCGCGCCGGGCGGGAGAGTTTGCCTTCGGCATGAACGAGGCCATTCGCGAGTTCACCGGTCACACGCTCTACGACGAGAAGATCGGCGGCACGGTGCACCTCGCCCTCGGAATGTCGTATCCGGAGAGCGGCGGGCTGAACCGGTCGGCGCTCCACTGGGATCTCGTCTGCGATCTCCGCTCGGGCAGCGAGGTCTACGCAGACGGGGAGCTCGTCTACCGAAACGGCGAGTTCCTGCCCGACCTCTTCTGATCGCGCTCATCGGGGATACGCACCTGCCGCGCGGCGCCCGCCGCCTTCCACACAAGTGCCTGCGCCTGCTCGAGCGGGCCGAGCTCATCCTCCACACCGGAGACGTGACGGCGGCCTCCGTGCTCGAGGTGCTAGAGGAGCTCGCTCCCGTCGCCGCCGTGCACGGCAACATGGACGAGCCCGCGCTTCGTGAAGCATTGCCAGGACGCCTCGTGGTCGAAGCCGGCGGCTTGCGGATCGGGCTCGTGCACGACGCTCGCGGTGCGGCCGGGAGGCATGCGCGTCTCGCCGATGCCTTTCCGGGGTGCGACGCGATCGCCTACGGGCATACGCACATCCCTGAGGTGGCGCGGGTAGGGGAGACATGGATTCTCAACCCCGGCAGCCCCACGGAGAGACGCCGGGCGCCGGAGCACACCATGATCGTTCTCGAGGGCGGCGAGCCCCAGCTCGTCTCGCTCGCGCCCTGACGTCCGACAATCTCTGTACTATGCGAACATATGTTCGCACGCACTCATATCTACGCGCTGCTCCTGGCGTTGGCGCTCGTCACGCTGGCGCTCTCGACTGCCCGCCCTTCGCGGGGAGCCTCGCCGGAGGCACGTCACCTCGTGCGTTCCGGTGAGACGCTCTGGTCGATCGCCTCGGCCCGCTACGCCGGCGACCCGCGCGAGGCGATCTGGCGAATCGAACAGCGGAACGGGCTGACGGGCGAGCCGCTCCAGCCCGGGACCGTGCTCTACCTGCCGCAGTAGGGGTTGGGCTAGCCGGCCGCGAGCGCCCGCGCGTCCGCGATCCCGAAGTCGGCCGGGCGCTTGCTGACGGCGTCGAAAAACGCGTCCACCACGGCGGGAACGAACTGGCTTCCGCGACAGGAACGGACCTCCGCGAGAGCCTCCCCGGTCGAGAGCGCGCGCTGGTAGGGCCGCTCGATCGTCATGGCGTCCCAGGCATCGGCTAGACCCGCGATGGCGGCGGCGAGGGGGATCTCCTCAGCGGCGAGGCCGTCCGGGTAGCCGCGGCCGTCCCACCGCTCGTGGTGGTGCCGGATAATCGCCACGGAGTCGCGCAGGCGGCCGAACTTGGCGACGATCCGCGCTCCCTCAGCCGAGTGGCGCTTCATCATGTCGAACTCTTCGTCGGTGAGCTTGCCCGGCTTGGTCAGGAGAATGTCGGGGATCGCGATCTTGCCGATGTCATGGAAGAGGGCGCCGAAGCGCAGAGCGTCCATCTCCTTGATAGTCAAGCCGAGCTCCTGGCCGATCGCGACGGCGATGCGCTGAACGCGCAGGGAGTGGCCGGCGGTATACGGATCCTTCGCCTCGACAGTCGCGTTGAGGCTCTCTATTGCCTCGAGCGAGCTCTCCTCGAGGCGCCGGTAGGACTCGCTGAGCGCGAAGGAGCGCTCCCGCAACGCGGTCGTCTGGCGGCGCAACGTGCTGGAGGCGCTGCGCGCCAGGACGAGCAGGAGGATCCACAGGAGGGCGAAGACAGCCGCGATGACGATCCAGAGCTCGTGCCTGCGGTGGGCGATTGAGGCCTCGAGAGGCGTCGCGTCGGCGTAGACCTCGTACGCTCCGATCACCTCGTCGGACCCAGAGACGACAGGCGCGTAAACCTCGAGGACGTCGTGCACGGGCAGCCTCGACTCGACAGCGTCCTCGGCATCGGCCAGATCCTCGAACCCAGCCTCGGCCTCGCCGGTCTCCAATACCTCCTGGAGATCGTGGCCGACCGGGAAGCGCTGCCCGATCCGATCCGGGGCGAGTGAGGCCCACGCGAGGACCCCGTCGCGGCGCCAGACCTTCACGCTGAGGATGTCGGGCCGCTCGGCGAGGGTGCGACGGACGATGCCGGTGACTTCCTCCCCGACGCGAAGCTGCGTTCCGTTCACGAGACGGGGCGAGAGGACGGCGCTCGTGTACTGGGAGAGCGAGACCTTGGCGTCGTCGAGCGACTGCTGGCGGAGCGCCTGGGTCATGATCGAACCGAGCACGATCCCGCCGGCTGCGAGCACGACTGCGGCCACGGCCACGAGTGCCCACAGAAGCGTGAGCGAACGGGCCACCCGCTGGCTCATGGTCACGCGTGCCACTACCGCACCGGGATCGGACTTCTCGCGCCCGGACTTGAGTCCTGCGCGGCCCTACACTTGGCCCGTGGACCTCGACATCGTCTTCCTCGGGACCTCCGGGTCCGTGCCGACGGCGCGACGTGGCCTTGCGGGCACGCTCGTCCGCCGGGGCGGCGACCGGATCCTCTTCGACTGCGGCGAGGGCACGCAGCGCCAGCTGCTACGGTCGACGGTGGGCCTCGTCGAGCTCCCCGACGTCTTCCTGACGCACTACCACGCCGACCACTATCTCGGCCTGCCGGGGATGCTGAAGACCTTCGCGCTTCGCGGGCGCGAGGTGCCCCTCACCGTGTACGGGCCGCCCGGCCTCGTCGACCTCTTTACGGTCTTGAGGCGGATCTTCGGAAAGCTGACGTACGAGGTCGATCTGCGCGAGCTGCGCCCGGGCGAAGGAAGCGACCGCGGCGACTACCGGGTCTTCGCCTTCGCAGTCGAGCACGGCGTCGCCTCGAACGGCTACTGCCTCGCCGAGAATCCCCGGCCGGGGCGCTTCGACGTGCAGACCGCCCGCTCCCTCGGTGTGCCCGAAGGGCCGCTCTTCGGATGCCTGCAGGCCGGCGAGGCGGTTGACCTGCCCGCCGGCGGTACGGTCGTCCCCGAACAGGTGCTGGGCCCGCCTCGGGCCGGACGCAAGATCGTCCTGGCCGGGGATACGCGCCCTGCGGCGGAGGTGCTCGACGTGGCTCGAGAGGCGGACGTCCTCGTGCACGAGGCGACCTTCGCCTCCGAGGAGCAGGAGCGGGCGGACGAGACCCTGCACGCGACGGCGACCGGCGCCGCCGAGCTGGCGCGGGCGGCCGGCGTGAAGATGCTGGCGCTGACGCATCTGTCGAACCGCTACTTCGGCCCCGAGATCGCCCGTGAGGCAAGGACGGTTTTCGCGGAGACCGTCGTTCCGCGGGACTTCGATATCATCGACGTCCGCTTTCCGGAACGGGGCGGGCCGCGTCTCGTCAAGGGTGGGGCGCTAGGCAGGCGGGAGGAGGCCGAGGCGCATGGGAGCGATGGTGCAGCTGGCAGTGGCGAGGAATCTCGCGGAGGCCGAGGAGATCCAGACGATCCTGAACTCGGCCGGGATCGCGTCGGAGCTCGAGCTGGCCGTCGACCAGCATCCGACCCAACTCGCTGACTCCCCACAGAAGGTGCTCGTCCCCGAAGAGTCCCTCGAGAACGCTCAGCACGCCATCGAGGCGATGACCGACCCGGACGAGCTCATCGGCGGCCGCTAGCTGACGGCTCTGGACGGCCGGGCAAATACGCGTCCGCGTTCAGTTAGACGCTCGCTGCAGGATCCTGCGCTCGCGGGCCCGTCTGACTAGACGCGCGTTCAGCGCGTATGTCTCGGGGCCGCTCGCTTGTCTCCCTTGCGAGTGCCGCCCCAGAGCCCGTCAGGCCGATTAGCTGGACTCCGTCCGCCGACGCGGCTAGTCTCCGCCCCGCACACCTTTAAGCCGGTCCCGTGAGGCCGGAAAGGAGTTGTTGATGGCTGCGCAAGTCGAAGCGGGCAAGGTCCTCCTGGATTCCGAGGCCCTAAACCGGACGCTCGCCCGTATAGCTCACGAGATCGTCGAAGGGAACCGTGATCTCGAGCGCACCGCGCTCGTCGGCATCCACACGCGTGGCGTCCCGCTCGCGCAGCGCCTCCGCCGCCACATCGCCGACTTCGGAGGGGTCGAAGTCGCGCTCGGGATTGTCGACATCACGTTTCACCGCGACGACGTGATGGTCAGAGACGGCCAGGCCCCGCGCCATCCCCAGCCGGTCGTCCGCTCGACGAGGCTCGACTTCCCGCTGGAGGGCATGACGTGCGTGCTCGTCGACGACGTGCTCTCGACCGGACGGACGATCCGTGCGGCGATCGAGACGATCTTCGAGTACGGACGGCCCGCGCGCGTGCAACTCGCCTGCCTCGTCGACCGGGGCCATCGCGAGCTTCCGATCCGCCCTGACTATGTGGGGAAGAACCTGCCTACGTCCCGCGGCGAGCGCATCCAGGTGCAGCTCGTCGAGGTCGACGAGGTCGACCGCATCCTGCTCGTCCCCGAGCCCGAGAAAGGAAGGCACGATGGCTGAGGTCCGTCCATTGCTCCGCGACGAGCTCCTGCCGCCGAGACGCCTCGAACGGCGGCACCTGATCTCGATCGCCGATCTGACGCGGGAGGACGTGGAGCGGCTGCTCTCGCTCGCCCGGGCCTTCGGACGGTCGCTCGAACGGGAGGTGAAGAAACTTCCGACGCTCAAGGGGCGAACCGTCGTGAACCTCTTCTTCGAGTCCTCGACGCGGACCTCATCCAGCTTCGAGCTCGCCGCCAAGCGTCTGTCGGCCGACGTCATGTCGATCAAGTCGTCGGGCTCGGCCGTGGACAAGGGTGAGTCGCTCAAGGACACGGCCATCACGATCGGTGCCTACGACCCAGACGTGGTCGTCATCCGCCATCCACACATCGGCGCTCCGCACGTCGTCGCGCGCTGGACGAAGGCGCACATCGTCAACGCGGGCGACGGAACGCACCAGCATCCAACCCAGGCGCTGCTCGACCTGTACACGATCGACGAGGAGCTCGGCGGGGTCTCGGGCGTGCACGTGGCGATCGTCGGGGACGTGCTGCACTCGCGCGTAGCCCGCTCGAACATTCAGGCCCTCGCGCTCATGGGCGCGCGCGTCACCGTCGTCGGCCCGCCGGCACTCATCCCGCGGGGCATCGAGGCGCTCGGCTGCGAGGTCTCGTACTCGATCGACACGATCCGGGACGCCGACGTCGTCTACGTCCTGCGCATGCAGCGAGAGCGCATGCTCGAGGGCGCCAACTACGTCCCCAGCCTCCGCGAGTACACCGCACGCTGGGGGGTGACGCCCGGGCGGCTGCGACCGGGCCAGAAGGTCATGCATCCCGGTCCGATGAACCGCGGAGTCGAGATCGACGCGGCGGTTGCCGACGCAGCCGATGCGCTGATCGAGCGCCAGGTTCGAAGCGGCCTCGTTGTGCGCATGGCGGTCCTCTACGACCTCCTCACGCACGGGCCCGTCGAAGTGAAGGTCGCCGAGATCGAGGAGGTCGCCTGATGGCAATCTCCTCGCTCAAATCTCACGTCCTGATCTTTTCGCGTGGTGATCGCTGATGCTCTTCGGAGGAAACGGCCGCAAGGACGACCTCGTCCTTGAGTGCATCCGCGTCGTCGATCCCACGCAGGGAATCGACGAGGTCTTGACGGTCACGGTGGAGCAGGGCGTCATCACGCGGCTCGAGCCCACGGCGACGACGGCGAGTGGCAGGATCGTCGCGCCGGCCTTCGTCGACCCGCACGTCCACCTGCGCACTCCGGGCCGCGAGGACGAGGAGGACATCGCGTCCGGCACGCGCGCCGCGGCCGCGGGCGGCTACTGCGCGATCCTCGCGATGCCGAACACCGATCCGGTAATCGACTCGGCGGCTGTGCTCGGCGCTCTCGTCGAGCGCGCCGAGGTCGAAGCCGAGATCCCGGTCGGCTTCCTCGCCGCGATCAGCAAACGACAGGAGGGCGCCGAGCTCACGGAGATGATCGAGCTCGCCGAGCGCGGCGCCGCCGGCTTCAGCGACGACGGCCGACCGGTCGTGTCGGCTGGGCTCCTCCGCCGCGCGCTCCAGTACCACGAGGTCGCCGGCCGCCCGATCGCACTCCACTGCGAAGAGCCGGCGCTCTCTCGCTCCGGCCAGATGCACGAGGGGATCGTCTCGGCCGAGCTCGGGTTCCACGGATACCCCTCCGTGGCCGAAAGCGTGATGGTCGGCCGCGACCTCGCCCTGGCCGCCCACGAGGGGCAGCCAATCCACTTGCTGCATCTCTCGGCCCGCGAGTCCGTCGAGGCGCTGCACCAAGCTCAGGCAGCCGGCGTCGCGGCGACGGGGGAGGTCACGCCACACCATCTTTGCCTGACTGACGAGGCTGTGAGGTCCCTCGATCCGAACCTGAAGATGAATCCTCCCTTGCGATCGGAGGAGGACAGGAAGGCGCTGATCGAGGGGATCAGGGACGGGACGATCGCTGCGATCGCCACCGACCACGCCCCGCACGCCGGCTACGAGAAGGATGTGCCCTTCGAGGAGGCGCCGTTCGGGGTCACGGGGCTCGAGACCGCCTTCGCCGTGCTCAACACTCGGCTCGTCGAGCCGGGGATCCTCTCGCTCGCCACCGTGCTCGAACGCCTGAGCGCCGGACCGGCCCGGATCTACGGCCTCGAGCCGCCGCGGATCGCCGTAGGGGCGCCCGCGAACCTGGTCGTGCTCGACCTGGAGGCGACGTGGTGCGTGGCGCATGACGAGTTTCGCTCCCGGTCTGCCAACTCGTGGCTCCTGGGCTCGACGCTCACGGGGAAGGTCGTCCAGACCGTCGCCGACGGAAAGATCGTCTTCGCGGCGTGAGCGGCCTGCTCGTCCTCGAAGATGGGACTCTCTTCCGCGGGCGGTCGGTCGGAGCGCCCGGCATCGCCTACGGCGAGGCCGTCTTCACGACCGCGATGAGCGGCTACCAGGAGATCGTCACCGACCCGAGCTATGCGGAGCAGATCGTCTGCTTCACGGCGCCGATGGTGGGCAACTACGGGGTGGCCGAGGGACGAGCGGAGTCCGGGCGTGTGCACGCGCGAGCTGTGCTCATGCGCCAGGCCGGGGGAGACGAGTGGACGCGGTGGCTCGCGGCCAGGGGCGTTGTCGCGCTCGAGGAGATCGACACGCGAAGCATCGTCCTCCACCTCCGCGACCGCGGAGCGATGCGGGCGGCCGCCGTGGCCGGCCACGCTTCCGCTGGCGAAGTCTTGTCGCAGGTGCGAGCCGAGGCTCCCATGCAGGGCCGCGCGCTCGTGGCCGGCGTCTCGACGGAGAAGGTTTACAGGCTCGGGCGGGCCGGCCTCCACGTGGCCGTGATCGACTTCGGCGTCAAGGAGTCGATTCTGCGCCGCCTGGTCGCCGCCGGCGCACAGACGACAGTCTTTCCGCACGACGTCGACGCGGACACCGTGCTGACGGCCCGGCCGGACGGGATCCTGCTCTCGAACGGGCCCGGAGACCCCGCGGCGCTGGTCGAGCGGGTAGCGGTGGTGCGAGAGCTGATCGGGCGCGTACCCCTCCTGGGGATCTGCCTCGGGCACCAGCTTCTCGGCCTGGCAGCCGGCCTCGCGACCTTCAAGCTGCCCTTCGGCCACCGCGGCGCGAACCATCCCGTGCTCGAGATCGGGACGAACCGGGTGCTCGTCACGAGCCAGAACCACGGCTTTGCGGTGCAAGGTGACGGACCGCAGGTCACCCACGTCTCGCTCTACGACGGCACCGTGGAAGGGCTCTCGCTGCCGCGTGAGGGCGCTCGCTCGTTGCAGTTCCATCCCGAGGCGGGCCCAGGCCCGCATGATGCCTGGCCTCTGCTCGAAGGCTGGGTCGAGGAGCTGAGGGTTGCCGAAGCGGCCTGACCTGCGCTCCATCTGCGTGATCGGGTCCGGGCCGATCGTCATCGGACAGGCCTGCGAGTTCGACTACGCGGGCAGCCAGGCTCTCAAGGTGCTCCGCGCGGAGGGGTTCCGCACGATCGTCGTCAACTCGAACCCTGCGACGATCATGACCGACCCCGGCTTCGCCGATCGGACCTATCTCGAGCCGCTCGACCTCGAAGGGGTGGAGGGAGTGCTGGCCCGGGAGCGCCCGGATGCGCTACTGCCGACTCTCGGTGGCCAGACCGCGCTCAACCTCTCGAGCGAGCTGGCCCAGAAGGGCGTGCTGGACGTGCTCGGGGTCGAGCTGATCGGCGCGGGCTACGAGGCGATCCGCCGCGCCGAGGACCGTGAGCTCTTCCGCGAGACGATGAGAGACGTCGGCCTGCGAGTGCCCGAGTCGGTGATCGTGACGAGCCCCGAGGAGCTCCCGGGCGACTTGCACTTCCCCGTGATCCTGCGCCCGGCCTTCACGCTAGGGGGTCACGGTGGCGGCATCGTCCGGGCCGCTTCGGACCTCGAGCGGATGCTGGAGCTCGGCCTGCGCGAGAGTCCGGTAGGCCAGGTGCTCGTGGAGGAGTCTCTGATCGGGTGGGACGAGTTCGAGCTCGAAGTCATGCGCGACGCCGCTGACAACGTCGTCATCGTCTGCTCGATCGAGAACGTCGATCCGATGGGCGTGCACACCGGCGACTCCATCACGGTGGCGCCCGCCCAGACCCTCACCGACAAGGAGTACCAGACGATGCGGGACGCCGCCCTCGCGATCATCCGCGAGATCGGCGTCGAGACGGGCGGCTCCAACATCCAGTTCGCCGTGAACCCTCAGGATGGCCGGATGGTCGTCATCGAGATGAACCCCCGGGTGAGCCGCTCCTCCGCGCTCGCGTCCAAGGCGACCGGCTTCCCCATCGCGAAGATCGCCGCCAAGCTGGCTGTCGGCTACACGCTCGACGAGCTCCGGAACGACATCACGCGGGAGACGCCGGCCTGCTTCGAGCCGACGATCGACTACTGTGTCGTCAAGATCCCACGCTGGGCGTTCGAGAAGTTCCCGGAAGCCGACCAGACCCTCACCACCCAGATGAAGTCGGTCGGCGAGGTGATGGCGATCGG
>JAIBJP010000106.1 GCA_020029625.1 Actinomycetota bacterium
CTTCCGCTCGACGAGCCGGCTCATGATGAACGGCTTGAAGAGCTCGAGCGCCATCAGCTTCGGCAGGCCGCACTGGTGCAGCTTCAGCGTCGGGCCCGAGACGATCACCGACCGTCCCGAGTAGTCGACGCGCTTGCCGAGCAGGTTCTGGCGGAAGCGGCCCTGCTTGCCCTTGAGCATGTCGGAGAGGGACTTGAGCGCGCGGTTGCCCGGGCCGGTGACGGCGCGGCCGCGACGCCCGTTGTCGAAGAGCGCGTCGACGGCCTCTTGGAGCATCCGCTTCTCGTTGTTGACGATGATCTCGGGCGCGCCGAGGTCGAGGAGCCGCTTGAGGCGGTTGTTCCGGTTGATGACGCGCCGATAGAGATCGTTGAGGTCGCTGGTGGCGAACCGGCCGCCGTCGAGTTGCACCATGGGGCGAAGCTCCGGCGGGATCACCGGGATCGCCTCGAGGATCATCCACTCGGGCCTGTTCTCGGACGTGATGAAAGCGTTGACGACTTTGAGTCGCTTGATCGCCCTGCTCTGCTTCTGACCCTTGGAGGTTCTGATCGTCTCGCGTAGGGACTTGACCTCGGCGGTGAGGTCGAGGTCGCGGAGCAGGTCGCGGATCGCCTCCGCGCCCATGCCGCCCTTGAAGTAGACGCCGAACCCGTACGCCGAGCCAAAACGGTCTTTCAGCTCGCGGAAGAGCATCTCGTCGTTGACGATCATCTTCGGCTCGAGGTCCCGGAACAGCTGCCAGGTCTGCTCCAGCCGGTTGACCGCGTCGACACCGGCCTCGCGGGCGTCCTCGCGCCTCGACTCGATGTCGAGGTACATCTCGCGGACCTTCAGCGACCACTGGATGATCGAGTCCAGGTCCTCCTTCTGCATGCGGCCTTCGGTCTTGAGGCAGAGGTCGTTTGCAACCTCACGAATCGCCTCCGGCGATTCGTTCGGAGAAATCGTCTCCAGGAGCTCGAGCAGAAGACCAGCTCCAAGATCCCTCGCCTTCGCGAGGGTCTTTCGGTCCACGCTCTCGACAAGCGCGGCGTCGTCGCCCTCGAGCTCGGTGCCCTCGAGGAGCGCGTCGCGGATCTTCTTGATGTGCTTCGTGATCGCGCCCTTCTTGGAGCCCGTTGCCTTGTCGGCCTCCTTGAAGAGCGGCGCCAGCGCGGCCGAGATCTGTGTCGCGGACGTGGCGACCTGCTCGAGCTCGCGGCTCGAGAGGTGCCGGTCCTCGCGGATCGCCGACTGGCGGACGAGCTCACGGATCTTCTTGGAGTCCTCGGTGGTGATCTTCTGGGCGACCTGCGCGAGCATGCCGCCGACGAGGCCGCGAGCCTCCTCCAGCGGAGGCAGGCCCTGCTCCTCCGCCCAGGCGGAGAGGCCACGAGCCCAGAACTCGTCATCCTCGTCGAAGTTCCGCTCCTTGCCCTTCGTGAAGTAGTCGCGACGGCGCGAGAGCCGGTCCTCGAGCGCGGCGAGTTGCTCGTCACGGTCGACGAAGATGCGCTCCGACTCGGCACGGACCTTGTCCTCGAGGTCGGCGAGGTCGGTCTTGCGCTTCTCGTTGTCGACGGCCGTGACGATCGAAGCCGCGAAGTACAGGACCTTCTCGAGCTCCTTCGGGGCGATATCGAGGAGATAGCCGATGCGGCTCGGAACACCCTTGAAGAACCAGATGTGCGAGACGGGCGCGGCCAGGTCGATATGGCCCATGCGCTCTCGGCGCACCTTCTGGCGCGTCACTTCGACGCCGCAGCGCTCGCAGATGATGCCCTTGTAGCGGACGCGCTTGTACTTGCCGCAGTAGCACTCCCAGTCCTTCGTCGGACCGAAGATGCGCTCGCAGAAGAGGCCGTCCTTCTCGGGCTTGAGCGTGCGGTAGTTGATCGTCTCCGGCTTCGTGATCTCGCCGGACGACCAGTCGCGAATCTGCTTGCTCGACGCGAGGCCGATGCGGATCGCGTCGAAATTGTTGATGTCGATCAAGACTCTCCCGTCTTCTCTTCGATTTCTAGATCTGCCAAGTCAGGTGCGTCCTCGAAGGGGCCTGCCGCTTCCTCCGCCTCGTCAGCCGGGGACTCGCCCCCGAGGCCGGCCGAAACCTCGTCGAGGTCGCCCAGCTGCTCATCGGCGGGAAGGGTGAGCTCGCCGGTCTCGTCGACCCGCTCCTGGCCCTCCTCCGCCTCCTCTGCGGTGGGCTGCCGCGCCGCCGCCCGCAGGGAGCCGGGCGAAAGGTCGATCCCGAGCTCCTCCGCGGCGCGGAGCAGCTCGTCGTCCTCCTCGCGCACCTCGACCTCGCCGCCCTCCTCGGAGAGGACGTTGACGTCGAGGGCGAGCGACTGCATCTCCTTCAGGAGCACCTTGAAGGACTCGGGGATCGACGGCTCGGCGATGTTCTCGCCCTTGACGATCGCCTCGTAGGCCTTCACACGCCCGACGGTGTCGTCGGACTTGATCGTGAGCATCTCCTGCAGCGTGTAGGCGGCGCCGTAGGCCTCGAGCGCCCACACCTCCATCTCGCCGAAGCGCTGGCCGCCGAACTGCGCCTTACCGCCGAGCGGCTGCTGCGTGACGAGCGAGTAGGGGCCCGTCGAGCGCGCGTGGATCTTGTCGTCGACGAGGTGGAGCAGCTTGAGGATGTACATGTAGCCGACGGTGACCTTCTGGTCGAAGGGCTCACCCGAGCGGCCGTTGTAGAGCCGGAGCTTCCCGGAGCAGCGGCGCCCTGGCCTTCGCTTCGGGTCGACGTGGAACTTGATCGCGTTGTTGGGGTTCTGCTTCGTCCACTCGACCAGCGCGTCGTCGACTTCCTCCTCGGTGGCGCCGTCGAAGACCGGGGTGGCGATCGGAGTCGGATCTCCGTTCTGCTCTCCGTTCTCGGCGAAGACGCCGTGCATCGCGGCCCAGCCGAGATGTGTCTCGAGGATCTGGCCGATGTTCATCCGGCTCGGGACGCCGAGCGGGTTCAGGACGACGTCCACCGGCGTGCCGTCCTGGAGGAACGGCATGTCCTCCTCGGCGACGATCCTGGCGATGACGCCCTTGTTCCCGTGGCGGCCTGCGAGCTTGTCGCCCTCGGCGATCTTGCGCTTCTTCGCCACGTAGACGCGGACGAGCTCGTTCACGCCCGGGGAGAGGTCGTCGCCGGCCTCGCGCGAGAAGGTCTTCACGTCGATGACCTTGCCGCCCTCGCCGTGCGGGACCTTGAGCGAGGTGTCGCGGACCTCGCGCGCCTTCTCCTTGAAGATCGCGCGGATGAGCTTCTCCTCGGCCGTCAGCTCGGTCTCGCCCTTCGGCGTGACCTTGCCGACGAGCAGGTCGCCGGAGCCGACCTCGGCGCCGATGCGGACGACGCCGCGATCGTCGAGATCCTTGAGCGACTCCTCCGAGCGGTTGGGAATGTCGCGCGTGATCTCCTCGTCGCCGAGCTTCGTCGAGCGCGCGTCGATCTCGTACTCATGGATGTGGATCGAGGAGAGCACGTCGTCCTTGACGAGGCGCTCCGAGAGCACGATCGCGTCCTCGAAGTTGTAGCCCTCGAACGGCATGAACGCGACCAGCAGGTTCTTGCCGAGCGCGAGCTCGCCCTGGGCGGTCGAGCTGCCGTCGGCGAGGACGTCGTCCGCCTTCACCTTTTCGCCGAGCCCGACCACCGGCTTCTGGTGGATGAGCGTGCCCTGGTTCGAGCGCATGAACTTGACGAGCTCGTATTCCTCCTTGCCGTCCTTCGTTTCCACCGTGATCTGGTCGGCGTCGACGTCGACGACGGTGCCCGCGTTCCGCGCGAGGACCACATCCCCGGTGTCGACGGCGGCGCGATATTCGAGCCCGGTCCCGATCACGGGAGGCTCGGTGATCATCAGCGGCACCGCCTGGCGCTGCATGTTCGCGCCCATGAGGGCGCGGTTCGCGTCGTTGTGCTCGAGGAACGGGATCAGCGCTGTCCCGACCGAGACGATCTGTGCCGGGTTGACGTCCATGTACTGGATCGCCTTCGGGGCGGCCGTAACCGGCTCGCCGCCGCCGCCGCGACAGAGGACGGTGTCGTTGACGAACTTGCCCGTCTTCTCGTCGAGCGGCTCGTTCGCCTGCGCGATCGTGAACTTCTCCTCCTCGGAGGCGTCCAGGTAGACGATCTTGTCCGTCACCTTGCCGCCTTCGACGACGCGGTAGGGCGTCGTGACGAACCCGAACTCGGACACGGTCGCCATCGAGGCGAGCGAGCCCATGAGGCCGATGTTCGGGCCCTCCGGAGTCTCGATCGGGCACATGCGGCCGTAGTGGGTC